>NZ_FNCS01000025.1 GCF_900100665.1 Pelagibacterium luteolum | reverse complement strand
GCTTAAGCGACGATTTTCGACACGACGCCGGCGCCGACGGTACGGCCGCCTTCGCGGATAGCGAAGCGCAGCTTTTCTTCCATCGCGATCGGAACGATCAGCTCGACGTTCATCTCGACGTTGTCGCCGGGCATGACCATCTCGACACCGTCGTTCAGCGTCACGACACCGGTCACGTCAGTCGTCCGGAAGTAGAACTGCGGACGGTAGTTCGTAAAGAACGGAGTGTGACGACCGCCTTCTTCCTTGGTCAGGATGTAGGCTTCCGCAACGAACTTGGTGTGCGGGGTCACAGAACCGGGCTTGCACAGAACCTGACCGCGCTCGACCTGCGAACGGTCGATACCGCGAACCAGGGCACCGATGTTGTCGCCAGCTTCACCCGAATCGAGCAGCTTGCGGAACATTTCAACGCCGGTCACAGTGGTCTTCTGGGTCGCCTTGATGCCGACGATCTCGACTTCTTCACCAACCTTGACGATGCCGCGCTCGACGCGACCGGTCACAACCGTGCCACGGCCGGAGATCGAGAACACGTCTTCCACGGGCATCAGGAAGGGCTGATCCTTCGGACGCTCGGGCTGCGGGATGTAGGCGTCGACGGTCTTCATCAGTTCGAGAACCGCGTCATGGCCGATTTCAGGGCGCTTGTCTTCGAGCGCCATCAGAGCCGAACCCTTGGTGATCGGAATGTCGTCACCGGGGAATTCGTACGACGAAAGAAGCTCACGCACTTCGAGTTCAACGAGCTCGAGCAGCTCCTCGTCGTCGACCTGGTCGACCTTGTTGAGGAACACAACGAGCGCCGGCACACCGACCTGACGGGCCAGCAGGATGTGCTCGCGGGTCTGCGGCATCGGGCCATCGGCAGCCGAAACGACCAGGATCGCGCCGTCCATCTGGGCGGCACCGGTGATCATGTTCTTCACATAGTCGGCGTGGCCGGGGCAATCGACGTGCGCATAGTGGCGCGCTTCGGTCTCGTATTCGACGTGGGCCGTCGAAATGGTGATCCCGCGAGCCTTTTCTTCAGGCGCCTTGTCGATCTGGTCGTAAGCCGAATAGGTCGCCCCACCCGTCTCGGCCAGAACCTTAGTGATCGCCGCAGTCAAGCTCGTCTTGCCATGGTCAACGTGACCAATCGTGCCGATGTTGCAGTGCGGCTTGTTACGTGCAAATTTTTCCTTGCCCATGACTCACAACCGTATTCTCGAGTTAAAACTGCCGGGCGTTTACCCGGTTGAGGGAAGCGAGACAAGTGGTTTTTCGTCCAGCAAAAATCAAGACCCCGCAATGCGGACCCAAAACGCGATGAAGCGGCACGATGGCCGCTTCATGCAATTCGCCCACTTGCGCTGATGCCTACCGCACCAGACGGGAATTGCGCTCCCCGACCGTCTCGAACGTCGGGCATTTGATGATAATGCGGATGTCGTCATAGTCGCGATCGGTCCATGCGATATCCTGCCAGTTCCGAGATTGCCCCAGCAATCCTGGCGGACGATCCTCCCAGCCGTAATACATGTACTTGCCCGGCTCGCATTGACCAGTGGCGCGTTGCGGCTCGCGCGGCCTTTGGTCGGGAATGACCCCGCCCTGTGACGCCGGCCGGCATTCGGCCAATGAGTTGCACAGGACAGTCTCAAGAATATTCACCTTCTGAGGACCGTTGGTGTACTGGCTGGGGCCGTACAGCCCGTCATACTTCTCCTCGGTACTGCCAATTTCGAAGTATGTGTCGGTGTAGTAATTGAACCGGCCAGTAATCCTGTCACCACCACCATTGGGGGCGGCATTATTGGCATCCCAGTAATTGGGCTGGGTGCGCGAAAAACGGACGTTCTCGAGCCTGAAGCTCAGAAAAGAGCCTTCCTGACAGGCGGGCCACATATATTCGTAAGTGCGCTGGTTGTTTCCGCCGCCCTTGGTCATCTTCCAAACGCCTTCTTCCACCCCGTCCAAGCCAAGGATGTTGGAGCCGTTTCTTGCGGCATAGATGGGGGCGAGCGCGGCGCTGTTTGGCGGAAGATCGAAATTGGGGGTGAAGGTCGACCCACCATTATCGGCGATCGGAACCATCCGTGTACGCTTAGGGAGCTCGCTGTGCTCCCATCTGTTGGGCCAATAGCAATAGGCCCAAATACGGTTGAAGTCGCCGGCCTCGGGGTCGAGCAACGAGGTATTGGGCGGCTCGCGCACTTCGCGGGCTGCAAAGAACTGCGCGACAGCCGAAACTGAAACGCGTTGCGTTTCCGGTATTCCCGGCAGCAGATGGATGAAAGCCACGGGCACGTCAGCGCTTGCCTGGACCTCGATCATGTCGTTGGCGTCCGACAGATATTGATGGTTCAAAGTGACCTGTCGCGCCCAGTTACCCTGATACTGCCGCGATATCTCACCCAGGGTCGCCGCCTCCACCAACGCCCATTGCTGGTCGGCCGTTCGTCCATGCTCGACGAACGAGTTGAGCGCGGCCGAATCCACCTGAATTTGCAGGTATTCCTTCACATGCTGGATGCGCAGATAATCCACGGCCCAGCCGCCCATGGCGATGAAGGGTATGGCCATGACGGCGAAGATAACGGCGACGACGCCGTCATCGCGCCGAAACAAGCTGAGCAGTAGGCGTCCCATGAGCATGCCCGATTTTTGGCGCGCCTCGCGCACCGCGTCCCGCCGGTCGAACCGAATACGCTCGGCCCCCAGCGGATCAGACACTACCGGAATGGATTTTCAGTAAACTTACGCAGTTGCCGAAAAATGCGATGGTAAGATTAAGAGACGAGAGAGGATTGACGTCGGCTCAATACATGGAAACGGCGCGTTCCACCTCGGCACGCGAGCCCATGATGACTCCGATGCGCTGGTGCAGGCCAGTCGGCTCGACCTCAAGGATGCGCTCGCGACCGGTCGATGCCGCCCCACCAGCCGCCTCGACGATCATGCTCATCGGGTTGGCCTCATACATCAGGCGCAACCGCCCACCCTTGTCGCGTGTGCCTTCATCCTCGGGATAAAGAAAAACGCCGCCGCGACAGAGAATGCGATGGAGATCGGCAACCATCGCGGCGCACCAGCGCATATTGTAGCTCTTGCCGAACGCTCCCGCTTTGCCCGCGAGGCAGGTGTCGATATAGGCGCGGGTGGGCGGATACCACTGCCCGCGACGTGAGGCATTGATCGAGAACTCGGCAGCTTCGAGAGGAATCGTCATTGCATCGCGCACGAGCACGAATTCGCCACTGGCTTCATCGAGGCTGAACATCGAAACCGATTGTCCCGTGGTTACGACCAGCAGGGTGGCAGGGCCATAGAGCACGTAGCCGGCAGCAATCTGGCGGACCCCGGGCTGGAGAACGTCAGCGGCGACGACGCCAGCCGATTTCCCCAGATCGAGGACGGAAAAGATCGAGCCTACAGCGCCATTGACCTCAAGATTGGACGATCCGTCCAGAGGATCGAAGACCAGCGCGTAGCGGGCCGATGGCCCTGCGCCTTCAATGGTGACGATATCATCGAGTTCTTCCGACACCATCGCCGCCAAAAGTCCGCTGTCGCGGCCACGACGAAGGAAAATGTCGTTGGCGACGACATCGAGCTTTTTCTGGTCTTCACCCTGCACGTTCACCGCCTGGATGGCCGCGGTATCACCCGCAACTGATGCCTGACGGAGTTCCAGAGCGATCTCGATGGCGCAATCGGCAACCATCGCAAAAATGCCGGCGACATCGCCGGTGATTTCGACCCCGGAGGACCAGTCGTTGAGGGTTGTGCGCGACAAGGCAGGCTCCTGGCAGTTTTGCATCAGCTATCGACTTATGCAGAGGGTGTGGCGAAGTCGAGAGCGACGAAAGTCCTAGTCTTGTGGCGCACGGACAAATCAGCGACGATAGGGCGGCCCACACCATCAGACACTTCCTATGTCCCCTTCTCTATCAGTTATCGAACGCGGCACGCCCGCCTATTGGCGCGCGTCGATTGCGCTGTTCCTCGCGGCGTTCTCGGTCTTCGCGTCGATCTATTCGGTGCAGCCGATCCTCCCCATACTAGCCGACGAATTTGGGCTCGACGCGGCGACCAGTTCGATCGCGTTGTCAGCCACGACGGCAACACTGGCCATATCTCTGGTGATGATCAGTTGGCTGGGCAACCGCTTTGATCGCAAGAAGCTGATGCTGACGACGATGGTTGCAACAGCGCTCATCGGGCTCGCCATACCGCTGATGCCGAACTGGACCGGCCTTGTCATCCTGCGCGCCCTTCTTGGCATTGCAGTGTGCGGCGTCCCGGCGATCGCCATGGTCTATCTTGCCGAAGAAATGTCCACGGAAGCGCTCGGGATGGGAATGGGGCTGTTCGTCGGCGGCTCGGCGGTTGGCGGGATGAGCGGGCGATTGCTGGTAGGCTACCTCGCCGACCATTTCGACTGGCGCACGGCGCTGGTCGTGCTCGGCGTGTTGCTGTTGCTCAACGCGATCGCTTTCCTGATCCTCCTGCCCAAACCGCAGAACTCACGCGGTGAAACGTTATCGCCCCGGCGTTTCGTCGCAAATCTGGGTTTGCTTTTTCATGACAGGGCGCTGCCGCTGCTGTTTCTCGCGTCGTTTCTTTTGATGGGCGGCTTTGTCGCGATTTATAATTATGTCGGCTTCCGAATGCTCGCGCCGCCCTATAGTCTGAGCCAGAGCCAGATTTCGCTGATCTTTGTCGTCTATCTGGTCGGAACGCTGGCTTCAGCCTGGATGGGGTCTCTGGCCGGACGTCTAGGTCGACGTAAAGTGTTCTGGCCCATGGTTGTCATCATGGCGACAGGCATCGTGCTGTCACTGATATCCGCCATCTGGGCCGTGATCCTGGGCATCGCGATGATGACCTTTGGCTTTTTCGCCGCACATTCGATCGCCAGCGCCTGGGTTGCGCGGCGCGCCGAAGGTGCGCGGGCCCAAGGCAGCGCGCTGTATCTCCTGGCCTACTATGCTGGATCGAGCGTCATCGGTACGCTGGCCGGATACGGATGGTCGCATTGGGGCTGGGCAGGCGTCGTTGCTGTCGCGGGGGGCACCACGATGCTGACGCTAGCGATCGCTTGGATGCTCTACGTGATCCCCCCGATATTCGCGCCCGACAGCCCGCCTCGACCACCACAGGCGATGTAGCGCTAATCAAAGCGTGCGTTGAGCCGGAGTCACGAGTGGAGTCAGTCCATTGTGATTCAAGTTACAATCTGTAAATTGCCGGCTCGGGATGCCGTGTTGGGTGTCAATGGATTGACTGGTCGGAGAAGCTTTAGTGCGCGCACCAATAGGATTGCGGATCAGCACCCGCCGGAAGACCCTGCGCATCTCTCAGGCGGCGTTGGCGCGTAGCGTCGAGATATCGCCCAGCTACCTCAACCTTATCGAGAGCAACAAGCGACAGGTCGGCGGCGCGCTGCTGCAAAGGATTGCGACCGAACTCGACATCGGCATCGATGAGCTGACCGGCCAAACAGAGCATCGGCTCATCCACGAATTGGTCGAGGCCTTCGCCGATCCAGTGCTTGCCGAGCGCAGGCTTGGACTGGATCAGGCGCGAGCGCTCGTCGCCACCCAACCGCAGATCGCCAATCTTATCGCGACGCTCTACCGTGCCTATACGGCGACCGCGGTGAGCGCAGATGCGTACGCCAACCGGCTGCAGGCCGACCCTCTGCTCAGTCAATTGCTGCACCAGGTGCTCTCGGCGCTGACCGCCGTTAGATCGAGCGCGGAAATCCTCGAAGAGGTGGACGATCTCAATGCCGACGAGCGCCGTAGGTTCGTCACATCGATTGCACGTGAAACCAAGGGATTGACGGCCGTTACCCGCAACTTGATCGGGCAGTTCGACCACGCCAGCACAGCAAGCCGGTCTGCCTCGATCCGACGCGAGCTCGATGACATGATCTTTGCAGCGCGCAACTATTTTCCCGAGTTGGAAGCGCGCGGCGATGACATTCGATCCGAGGTTCGTGCCGAGGGCAATTTTACCGAGCAGACGATCATGCGCGTCCTCGACACGAGACACGGCATCACGGTCGAGCGCACTGCAGCCCCACCGAGCGGACGCCCGTTCGGCTATGACTCGGATAAAAGAGTTCTCTGGTTTCGCAACACGATCCCTCAGTCGACCCGGCAATTTCAGATGGTGCGCACCCTGGCCGAACTGACCAGCGCAGACGAGATGGCCGAAGCGCTGAACAGCCCTCTGCTGACATCGACCGCGGCAAGAGCGCAGGCGTCCCGATACCTTACATCCTACATCGCGGGCGCTACGCTGTTTCCCTACCAGCCATTCCTCACCGATGCGCGCGCGCTCAGATACGACGTCGAGGCACTCAGCGAACGCTACAACGCTAGTTTCGAACAGATCGCCCATCGTCTGGTGACCCTACGGCGGCCCGACGCTGAAGGCATTCCCTTCGGCTTCTTGCGCTCGGATCCGGCAGGTCGACTGACCAAGCATTTCCCCCTCCCAGGCCTGCTCCTCCCCCATACCGGGCACGCCTGTCCGCTATGGGCGATCTATTCGGCATTTCGCACATCTGGCCAGCTTGTGCGCCAACTGGTGCGGTTTTCCGATGGTTCGCGCTTCCTTTTTATCGCGAAGGCGATCTCGCGGCGGTCCTCGGGATTTGCCGATCAGGTCTTGCCGCATTCCATCCTGCTGGTGACTGACGTCCACCACGCGGCAGGCACGGTCTATGCCGAGGGGCTGGATCTCACGGCACAAACTGCCGATGTGCCTGTCGGTCCCACCTGTCGATTGTGTACGCGAACCGATTGCCCCAGCCGCGAGGAGCCGCCCTTTACGCCTGATGAGACGGATCCCTTCGCCCGACCGGCGCTGTAACGGCAGACCGCTAGGGGTTGGCGAAGCCTGCCAATTGGGCGTATGTGAATGTGTGCCTCTTGAGGATGAGGCGCGAAGGGGGAAATTTGGCCATCGACGTTCTCATTGCAGAAGACGAACCGAGCATTCTCGAAGCGCTCGATTTCGTGCTGAAGCGGGCTGGCTGGAGCATTTCTGCGGTGATGGATGGCGAAGCCGTTATGGACGCCGTGCGCCGCGAAAAGCCGCGCGTCCTCGTACTCGATATCATGCTGCCCAAGCGCAGCGGCTTTGAGGTGCTCAAGCAGATCCGCGCCGACAAGGCGACATCTGCCCTGCCCGTGCTCGTGCTGACCGCCAAGGGCCAACAGCAGGATCGGCGGATCGCAGAGGAACTGGGCGCCGACAAGTTCGTCACCAAACCCTATTCAAATGCTGACGTGGTCGATGCCGTTCGCGTGCTTATGGGCGAAACCGGCGCGGTCGCGGCACCACCGAAATAGCGCACCATGACGGTGACGCGTCGCAAGATCATCGGAGCTTCGCTGTTCTTCACGCTGTTTGGCGCCATGGCCATTCTTCCGCCACTGATCCTGCTGTTCCGATTTGACGGGCTGGTTTTCGGCGTGCCGGTGGAAACCGTCTATCTCTTCGCGCTGTGGATCGGTCTGGTGGTCGGTGCTGCGCTGTTCGGCGTCATCCTGCCGCGCGATGAGCCCATGCCGCCACAGGACAAGACACGGCCATGATCCTCACGGCCGATCTCGTCATCGCAACGGCCGTCGCCTATGTGGGCCTGCTGTTTATCATCGCCTATCTCGGCGATCGCCAGACTAGGACACGCACCGGTGGCTTTCTGCGCTCTCCGTTCGTCTATACGCTCTCGATCTCGGTCTACTGCACGAGTTGGACGTTCTACGGTGCCGTGGGAACCGCCGCACGTAGCGGTTTGGAATTCCTCACGATTTATCTCGGCCCGACTATCGTCTTTCTCGGGTGGTGGTTCATTTTACGCCGGTTGGTGCGCATCAGCCATGACCAGCGCATCACATCGATCGCCGACCTTCTGTCGTCGAGGTTCGGTAAATCCAGTACATTGGGCGTGCTCATAACCGTCCTCGCGGTCATCGCGATCGCGCCTTACATCGCGCTGCAACTCAAGGCCATTACCTCATCGATCGAAGCCATCGCCGGCTCTTCGGAGTTTGGACGCGGGAGCCTCGAAGGCTGGGACGAAGTGGGGCTGGCTTTTGGGGTCGCGGCCGGCATGGCGATCTTTACGATCCTGTTTGGTACGCGCAATGTCGATGCCAAGGAGCAGCACCACGGCGTGGTTGCGGCGATTGCGTTTGAGGCCGTGGTTAAACTCGCAGCGTTGATCGCTGTCGGGGTGTTCGTCGTCTATATGGGCGGCGGCATGGACTCCATCTTTGCCAACGCGGCTGCGGCGGGGCACGAGATCCACGCCAGGGACACGTTCGGCGATCGCTGGATCGCCATGACTATCCTCGCCGCCGCCGCCGTCATCTGCCTTCCGCGCCAGTTTCAGGTGACTGTGGTCGAAAATTCCGACGAGAACCATCTGCGCACCGCAAGCTGGGCTTTTCCCGCATACATGCTGGCGATGAGCCTTTTCACGCTGCCAATCGCGCTGTTTGGGCTGAGCTTCATGCCTGAAGGTTCCAATCCAGACATGTACGTTCTGACCCTCCCCCTGGCAGTCGGTCAGGATGGGCTGGCGCTGTTTGCGTTCATCGGGGGGTTCTCGTCGGCCACGTCGATGATCATCCTCGAATCCATCGCACTCTCGATCATGGTCTCCAACCACATTGTTGTCCCCGTAATGCTCCGGCTGACATCGGGGACCGGGATCGGTGACGGTCAGGGCGTGCGACGGCTGATCCTCAATGCGCGGCGCATATCGATCATCCTCATCCTGTTCTTGGGGTTTGGATATTTCTACCTCACCCGCACATCCGATGCATTGGCGCCTATCGGGCTGATCTCATTTACCGGTGTCGCGCAATTCCTTCCGGCCATTCTCGCCAGTCTGTTCTGGCGGGACGCTTCGACCAAGGCCGCTATCTGCGCGGTGCTCGTGGGCTTTGTGGTATGGCTCTGGGCCAGTTTCCTGCCGTCCTTCGCATCATCGTCTCCCATCGTGGCCGACATCATCGCCAATGGACCTGGTGGCATCGGCTGGCTGCGGCCACAGGAATTGTTCGGCCTCAATGGGCTCGATCCCCTGACCCACGCGGTGTTCTGGAGCCTGTTCCTCAATTCCACTGTCTTGATCCTTGGGTCTCTCATTACTAATCAGTCGGCGCTCGAGCACGTCCAGGCAGCGCTGTTTCTCAACGTTTTCCGGCGGACACGCTCGGAAGATTCGCCCATTCGCGGCACTGCGACAGCAGATGATCTGTTTCTTGTGGCGCGCCGCGTATTGGGTCACGGGCGGGCGGTGGAGCTTTTCTCAGAAGAAGCCAAGCTCGCCCGCATGCCGTGGACGACGCTGGAGCCAAGCCCGGCCTTCATCCGGCGGCTCGAGCGCGAATTGGCCGGTTCGATCGGCGCTGCATCGGCGCACGTCATGCTGTCAAAGGTCGTGTCCGGAGATTCCGTGTCGCTTGAAGAAGTGATGCGGATGGCCGACGAAACCCAGCAGGCCATCGAATATTCCCAGGATCTGGAAAAGACCTCGACCGAGCTACGCGCTACCGCCGAAAAGCTGGAGGAAGCCAACAGGCAATTGCGCAAGGTCGACTTGCAAAAGGACGAGTTCCTGAGCCAGGTGAGCCATGAGGTGCGCACGCCGATGACGGCCATCCGGGCCTTTTCGGAAATCCTGCTCTCCGAGAGCGACCTACCGCGCGAGTCGCGTGAAAAGTTTATCTCCACGATCCACAAGGAGAGCCTGCGGCTGACCTCGCTCCTAGATGAAATCCTCGACCTCTCCGCGCTGGAGCGCGGGGAAAGGGCATGGGAAAATCGACCGCTCGATGCCGAGGAATCTCTCGATCAGGCGCTGCGGGTTTGCGATGCGCTTGCGCGCCAATCAAAGACCAAGATTGTCGTGGAGTCGCGAGCGCCGTCCGCTTACGTTAAAGCCGATCCGGACCGACTGAGCCAAGTGCTGATCAATCTGATCACCAACGCGATCAAATACAACGGCGCCATCGCTCCGGAGGTTACGGTGCGATCACGCGTGCGCGGCAAATCCTACATTATCGAGGTAGAGGATAACGGCATCGGCATTGCCGAGGACGAACGTGGCCGCATCTTCGACAAGTTCTATCGCGGAAGACTAGGCGAAACTGGGCCCTACTCCGGGGCCGGACTGGGCCTACCGATCAGTCGCGAAATCATCGGTCGGATGGATGGGAAGCTGGACCTTGTCTCGAGCGCGGATGAGGGCGCGTGCTTCCGCATCACCCTGCCCCTTATTGCCAAGCCCGATGCCAAGGCCGCTCAGTAGCTGGCGATGGGCGGCAGCACGGCTACATTGTCGATAAGGCGAACGCTATCGATCCACGCAGCGGCGAGAAGCCGTGCTGGACGATCCAGACTGACCATCGGGTCCAAGGACTCGGCATCACGCAGCTCGATATATTCGACGCTTTTAAACCCGCCAGCCTTAATCGACGTCGAGGCGTCTTGAAGGGTCGAGGCGATGTCGCCACCGGCCTCGATCGATCGCGCAGCACTAGCCAATACGCGGGCGAGCGCTGGAGCCGCTGCCCGGCCCGCTTCACTCAAACGCTGATTTCGCGACGAAAGCGCTAATCCATCGGCGTCTCGCACTGTCGGCATGCCGACGATTTCGATGGGCATGTCGAGATCCAGCACCATGCGCCGGATCACCGCGAGTTGCTGGAAATCTTTCTCGCCAAAGAACGCCATGTCGGCGCCGCTCTGGAGAAACAGCTTGGAGACCACGGTGGCTACACCGTCGAAATGCCCCGGCCGATGCGCGCCGCAAAGCCCCTCGCTGACCCCGGCGACAGACACGGTGGTCGCGAACCCTTGCGGATACATCTCATTGACGCTCGGGGCGTAGAGAACGTCCGCTCCGGCACCCGTCAGCTTGGCGGCATCATCCTCCTCGCTGCGCGGATATGAGTTGAGGTCGTCAGGATTGTTGAACTGCTTGGGATTGACAAAGAGCGTTGCGACTACACGGCTGCAACGGCCCTTGGCAGCCTGTACAAGGGATAGATGCCCCTCATGCAGCGCGCCCATCGTGGGAACGAGGCCCACGGTTTGCCCGTCGGCTCTCCACCCCCGCACCGCGGCTCTAAGTTCGGCCACAGTCCGTACGATCTGCAACCCCATCTAGGAACTCACTACGCTAGCGGGTGCGTCACCGAATATGTGCTCCGCAGAGGGAAAGGCACGCGATTTCACCTCCTGGGCGTAGCGCGCGATCGCAGCATCGGCATCGGTTCCCAGTTCGGCGTAGCGCTTGACGAATTTGGGTTTGAACTCGGCGAACATGCCGAGCATGTCGTCAACGACGAGTATTTGGCCGTCGCATGCGGCCGACGCACCAATGCCGATGGTTGGGATATCGATCTCTGCAGTGATGCGGCGCGCGAGAATATCGGGGACCTTTTCGATCACCACCGCGAAAGCACCGGCTTCAGCGACAGCCTGCGCATCGGCGAGGATGGCTTGCGCTTCGATGCCCCTGCCCTTGACCTTGTAACCGCCGATCGTGTTGACCGATTGCGGCGTCAACCCGATATGGGCCATGACAGGAATGGCGCGTTGCGTGAGATAGGCGATAGTTGGCGCCATGGCGACGCCGCCCTCGAGCTTGACGGCACCCGCGCCCGTATCCTGCATCAGTCGTGCGGCATTGCGAAACGCTATCTCGGGACTTTCCTCATATGTCCCGAACGGCATGTCTATGACCATCAAGGCGCGTTTCAGTCCGCGTCGCACCGCCTTACCGTGCATGATGATCATGTCCATTGTGACACCCAACGTATCGGGTAACCCATGCAGGACCATGCCGACGCTATCGCCTACCAAAACCAGATCGCAATGCTTGTCGACCACCTGCGCCATGGGCGTGGTGTATGCGGTAAGACAGGCTATTGGGGTTTGGCCCTTTTGCGCTCGGATGGCCGGTGCAGTGATCGGACGGACGGCGTCTTTGCCATAGGTCATTGAGTTTCTCCCGCACGCGGGGCTCTGCGACCCGCTTTAGCTCCTTATATGGCCGCACCCTTACTTAATCTCAAGCGCGCGCGATACCCCGACATAAATCGCATGGGGTCCGGGAGCATGGACCAGTCTTAGGCGATGGGCAGAAAAGGCGTTTCAAAGGGGAACAAGGGAGTACTCCGACCGTTGGACCACCGGCAAAGTCAGCCCGCGTATTCATGGAGCCCGCAAATGCCAAAGACCACCGCCGCACAATTTTTCGCTACGGTGGGACAGGACACCCAGCTGACGCGCCGCTTTCTGCTGGCCACGCACGACAAGCACAGTGCCGAAGCAATTGAAGCCATCGCCCAATTCGCGCGTGAGATCGGGTTCGATCTGTCATTCGAGGACATTCGACGCACCCGCTCGGGGCCCCCTCCCGCGCAGGTCTAGCGAGAGGATTGGAGCCTCAAGGTGACGCATCCGTTTCTGAACGACCCATGGAATTGATAGAGGTCAGAAGCCGACCGGCGTGCAAAGTGCTGGATCCAGTTGCCAGGATCAATTGCGGGAGGACCAGCCATTCCAGCGTCCATGCCGCCCCCGAGCGCTCTTGCTCGTGCACCATCGCCTGCGCCAATGTTCCACTGGACCCCGCCGCATAACGTGCGAGGCTGACGAGCGCTTCAGCGGCTACAGGATTGGACTTGTGGGGCATGGCCGACGATCCGCCGCCGCTAGCCAGCGAAATATCTCCCATAGCGTTCTGCGCCATCAGAGCGGCATCCTGCCCGATTTTGCCCAGACTGCCGGCAACGAGCGCAAGCCAGTTGCCGAATTCGACAATCCCATCACGCGCCGAGTGCCAGGATTTCGCTCCGTTGCCGAGTCCCAATCTTTCGGCAAGCGCTGTGCGGATCGCCGGCCCGGTCTCGTTGAACTTATCCAGCGTTCCAACCGCACCGCCGAACTGCACGACCAGCAGCCGTGATCTCAATTCCTTCAGCCGCGCGCGATGCCGCACAAGCGGGGCTCGCCAGTCGATCAGCCGATCGGCAACGGAAATCTCGAGCGCATCCTGCATGCGTGTCCGCGCCATGAGACGGTTTGTGCCAAATCGGGCGACCAATTGATCGATGTCCTCGACAAGACCCGCCAGCCTGTCGTCGAAAATATCGCAAACCGAGGCAAGGCGCATGACAAGGCTCGTGTCGATCACATCCTGGCTGGTTGCGCCAAAATGGACGAACTCTGCCACTGCAGCGGGCAACTGCGCGCGCAACTGCTTTACGAGTTGCGCCACGACGACGCCGTCCTGCCCCACCCCAGCGCGCAACGCGGCGAGGTCGGGCTTGAAATCGATTAGGCGCGCGATATGGGATGCGGCCGTTTCGGGTATCACGCCTTGATCGACCTGAGCTTCGGCGAGGGCCACTTCAAAGCGCAGCATGGCCCCGAGATCGGCATCGGCGCTCATCAGCGCGGCGATCTCAGGGTCGGCGAACAGCCCGGATAGGAACGGATGATCGAAGGGCGACAGGGCCATCAGATGTCCAGAAACACGGTTTCATTTTCACCCTGCAGGTAGATGTCGAAAGTGACAATGTCACCATCGCGCTTTCCGATCATGGTGCCATCGCGCCCAATCATCCGGGCTTTGCCTAGAATAGGGTCTTTGGCATTTGCTGCCTCCTCGTCGGAAAAGTACATCCGCGTCTGCAACCCGATATTGATGCCGCGTGCCACGATCCACAACGTCACATGAGGCGCCATCAGGCCCCCTCCCGGAGCAGGCACGGGACCGGGTTTGATCGTTTCGAACGCAAATTCCCCATTGTCGTCCGCAGACTGCCGGCCCCAGCCTATACATTTGGGATCGGCACCGGACCGATGCTCCATCGGGCTATTGTAGATGCCGTTGGCATCGGCCTGCCACAGCTCGACGACGCAGTCGAAGACGGGATTACCGCCTCCATCGACAATGCGCCCCTTGATGGTGATGCGCTCGCCCTTGACGCCTTCGAGCACGATGTCGCCGCCGAGATCTTCGGGGATCACGCCGTTGATGTCGAAGAGATTGGGCATCATCCCGATATGGACATATGGCCCACCAGTCTGGGAGGGGGTCTCCTTGAGGTAATCGCGCGGTAGCATCATCAATTGCCCTCCTTCCGGTTTTCAAAGAATGTCGAGCGTCGACCACGCAGGACGATGTCGAACCTGTACGCGCTCAAATCCATGGGCACCGTGTTGTTCATATCCAGCCGCGCCACCAGCCGATCGATGGCCGCAGGATCGGAAATCGTGTTGACGATCGGGCAGATTTTGATCAGCGGATCGCCTTCGAAATACATTTGACTGACCAATCGCTGCGCAAAACCAGACCCGAACAGCGAAAAATGAATATGCGCCGGGCGCCAGTCGTTGACGCCATTCGGCCAGGGATACGGGCCCGGCTTGATGGTGCGGAACCAGTAATAACCATTCTCATCGGTGATCGTGCGTCCGAAGCCGCCGAAGTTTGGGTCGAGAGGCGCACGATAGCCCTCCCGCTTGTGACGGTAGCGCCCACCTGCATTGGCCTGCCAGAACTCCAGTAGCACATTGGGAATGGGCCGCGCGTTCTGGTCGAGCAGCTGCCCATGCACAACGATCCGTGGCCCGATGGCCTCTTCTCCGGCCTTGGCGTAGTTGATGATCAGATCGTTGTCGTATTCGCCCAACATATTGTGGCCGAACGCGGGACCGGTCTTTTCGCTCAATGTGCTAGCGAAGCTAATGAGTGCCTGCTTGGGCGCACGCAAGGTCGATGACTTGTATCCGGGCGTAAAGGCCGGAGGATGCTGACTGAAATCGCGTTCCATGAACGCGCCCGCTTCCTGCGGCGCATTGACGAGGCGGTCGGTCATTTACGCTCTCCCTTGATGCGATCGAGTGCCTGCCGCGCCAGCTTCATCGCGTGATTGGCGTGCGGAACGCCGGCATAGATCGCAACATGCAGCAAAATCTCGCGAATATCCTCTTCCGTTGCGCCGGTCCGGGCCGTCGCCTCGATATGCATCACCATCTCTTCGTAGTGCCCCAGCCCGGCAAGCAGCGCAATGGTGACGATAGAGCGTTGGCGTTTGTCCCAGTTGTCGCGTGACCACACGTGGCCCCAGGCGCCCTCCGTGATGAGTTCCTGAAAAGGACGCTCGAACTCCGTCATCGCGGCCAGCCGCGCATCGACATAGTCCTCGCCCAAAACACTGCGACGGGTGTTGATACCCTCGTCATAACGAGCCGCGGGCCCGGTTTGCTCAGACATGATGTCTCCTTACTGGATTCGAGCCTGCAGCGCGGCCAAAGCCGCAGCCACAGCGCCCGGTGCTTCTATGCAGGGCAGATGACCTGCCCCATCGATAATCTGAAACGTCGAGCCGTTGATCAGCCCGGCGAAGGATTCAACGACGTCCGGTGGTGTCGCGCCGTCTAGCGATCCAACCAGAACCGCTGTGGGTACCGCGATGTTTGCCGCATCGTCGCGCCGGTCGAACGCGGCAATCGCCGCGCACGTCGCAAGATAGCCCTCCACGGGCTGGCGCTCGAACATCGCACGGGCGATGGCGTACTGCGCGCCGCCCTCATGCCGGAACGCGGCACTGAACCAGCGCTCCATAATGCCATCGGTCACAGCCGCGAGGCCCTGCTCCGCGATCGTTGCAATCCGCTGCTGCCAGAATTCAGGCTCGCCGATCTTGGCAGCCGTATCGCAAAGGATGAGGCCGGCCACGAGATCGGGGCGGTCATGATAAAGCTGTTGCGCAATCTGACCACCAACCGACAAGCCGCAAATGATTGCACCGGAAATTTCCAGCCGATCCATAAGGTCGGCGAGATCCTGGGCGAGCGCTTCAATGCTGTAGGGGGTCGGCCCTACTGCGGACAGGCCATGCCCACGTTTGTCGTAGACCAGGTACGGCGCGCCGAGTTCGGCAATTACATCATCCCAGATGCGAAAATCTGTACCAAGCGAGTTGATGAAGACAACAACGCGCTCCCCCGTCCTGCCGGGGGAAAAGCGATAGTGGATCGCGGTACCGTCGATATCGATGCTTTGCATGCTTGGCTCCTCACTGCTGACTGTGGCTCGCCACGCAGGTTTTGTAAAATGAAACTATCGGCGCTATGGATAACCCTGAACTTATGGATTTAACGCGATGATCGATGCCCGCATTCGCTTCCGCCACTTGAGGACCTTTATCGAGGCCGCGCGCCAGAACTCGGTAGGCAAGGCCGCCGACATCCTCTCGGTGACGCAGCCGGCGGTTACCAAGACCATCCGCGAGCTCGAAGACATTTTGGGCAAGCGTCTGTTTGTCAAAGACGGTCGCGGTATCAAGATAACGCAGTATGGGGAAGTGTTTCTGCGGCATGCAGGGGCCTCGGTTGCCGCGCTCCAGCAGGGCATCGACAGCCTCGCCACGACGAATGCCGGGCCGCCTATCGCGATTGGCGCACTGCCCACCGTTTCCGCCCGTATCATGCCACAGGCGATCACCCTGTTTCTGGCCGAGAAAACCGACAGTCCGATCAGGATCGTCACAGGTGAAAACCAGGTATTGCTGGATCAACTGCGCATGGGGAAACTCGATCTCGTGATCGGACGGCTAGCCGCCGCCGAGCAGATGAGCGGGCTGAGTTTCGAGTACCTTTATTCCGAGCAGGTCCGCATCGTCGTGCGCGCGGGGCACCCGCTGCTATCAATGAAGCGCTTTGATTTCGCGCGTATCCGGGACTATCCCATACTCATGCCGCCAATGGGATCGGTGATCCGACCGTTTGTGGATCGTTATCTGCTGACGCAGGGCGTTGGGGAACTCCCTCATGCGATCGAAACCGTCTCGGACTCCTTTGGCCGGGCCTTTGTGGAACAAACCGACGCCGTTTGGGTGATTTCCGACGGCGTGGTGCACCGCGACATCGCCTCAGGCAGACTGACCGCGCTGCCGATCGAGACCGAGGATACGCGCGGCGCGGTGGGGCTGACCCGACGGGACGGCGCGCCCTCGAACGCCTCGCTTGAGATACTGAGCCAGAATTTGCGTTCAGTCGTTAGCGGGTTCGCCCGCTAGGCCATCGCGCACCGCCTGCGGCCCCTGCCCGACCCGCTGAGCGAAAAAACGGCTGAAATAGGCGGGATCTGGATAGCCGAGCAGAATGCCGATTTCCTTGACGCTCAACGTGCTGAACTGGAGGTAGCGCCGGGCCTCAACGAGAATGCGCCGCTCGATCACACCCAGCGCGGAATTGCCCAGCACCTGCCGACACACGCGATTGAGGTGCGTCGGCGTTATGCCCAGCTTGCCGGCATAAAAGGCGATCTTGCGCGTGTCCCGATAGTGCTTGTCAACGAGGTCGAGGAATGCGCGCGCGTGGCGCTCCGAAACCTGCTGGGACTCCTGGCTTTCGCGCGCCGCTGCACGTTCGAGCCGGTGCGCCGCGATGAGGAGCAGGGTCAGACGTGCCTTGAGTGCGGCCACCTGCCCCGGCGCAGCGCGATCCGCCTCCGCTACGAGCCGCCTCACAACGTGATCGAGTTCGTTGGCGGCGACAACACCGTCGAGCGGCGAAATGATCCGCGCCTCCATCAAACCGTTTGCTTCGCGTCCGATGTCGGCAAGTGCGGCCCGTACATCCTGAGCGTAGAACGTCAGGACGAATCCGCTGACATCGGACGAAAAGACAAAGCTATGAACGGTCATGGGCGGCACGATCACCAGAGCCGGCGGCGCGACGTCGATCGTTTTGCCATCGATCATCACCCGCGCTTCGCCGCGCTCCAGATAGAGGATCTGGTGCAACTGGTCATGGCGGTGCGCGGAAATGCGAAAGCCATAGAGTTTCGACCGCGAGGTGATGGTTTCCCAGTGAAACCAGCTTGCGCTCGCGCTGTCGTCTTCGCCATAAAGTGCATAGGTGGGGATCGCATTCATGTTGGAATAATCCAACTCTATGTTGTGCTTGTCCATTGGCAATTGGACGCCCCCCCACCATCCTCCCAGCAAAATGGAAACCCGGCACAAAGCGGGCTTGGAGGATCGATGCGCACTCAGGTTGCGATTGTTGGCGCTGGCCCTGCGGGCCTCACTTTGGGGCGACTGCTGGAACAAGCAGGTATCGATGCGATCATCATCGAGCGCAAAAGCCCCGACTATGTGCTGAGTCGCATCCGTGCCGGGGTGCTCGAACAAAGTTCGGTCGACCTCCTCCGTAAGATCGGCGTGGGCGCGCGTATGGACGCCGAGGGCATTCCCCATGACGGCGTCGAGCTGTCCTTTGACGGCGACATGCAGCGCATCGACTTTCACGATCTGCTGGGACGCCGGGTCATGGTCTACGGGCAGACGGAGGTTACGCGCGATCTCATAGAGGCCCGCGCGGCCAGTGGCGCCATAACGATCTATGATGCCGAAGACGTCCATTTGCATGATTTCGATGGCCAGAAGCCCCGCGTGACCTACTCCAAGGACGGGCAGGTCCATGAAATCGAGTGTGATTTCATCGCTGGCTGCGATGGGTATCACGGCGTCTCACGCGCCAGCGTGCCTCAAAATGCGATCAAGACCTTCGAGAGAGTGTACCCCTTCGGCTGGTTGGGCGTCATGATTGACCAGCCTCCTGTGGCCGAAGAATTGATCTATGCGCACCACCATCGCGGATTTGCGCTCTGCTCGATGCGGTCTCATACGCGTTCGCGATACTATGTTCAGGTCGCGCAGACCGAAAAGGTCGAGGACTGGTCCGACGACCGTTTCTGGGACGAGCTTAGGGCCCGACTCAATCCCGAAATCGCCGAGAGCCTCAAGACCGGCGCATCGATCGAAAAATCCATCGCGCCGCTGCGCAGTTTTGTCGCCGAGCCGCTTCGGTTCGGCAGCTTGTTTCTGACGGGCGACGCCGCTCACATAGTCCCGCCGACAGGCGCTAAGGGCCTCAACATGGCGATGCATGACGTGACGGTCCTGGCTGCAGGACTTCGCGAGTTCTATGGTGAGAAGTCGCCCGCCGGCATCGACAATTATTCCGACAGGGTGCTCGCTAACACTTGGCGCACCGAACGGTTCTCATGGTGGATGACCCAATTGCTCCATACATTCCCCGAGAGTGGAGAGTTTGGGCGCCGTATCCAGAGAGCCGATTTCGACTATCTTTGTGCCTCTCGGATCGCTCAACAATCGCTGGCTGAAAACTATACCGGCTTCCGATCTCAGCCGTCCTGAGGCGGCTCATTTGCCCTACCCGAAAAAATTACTCTCGGACGGGAACATTTTCCACGCCGTCTAGTTGGGACTGTGAAGTGCGATTTCGCACTGCGGTTTCGGGGGGCCGTGCTGGCTGATGTTGTTTGACGATTCGATTGCGTATTGTGGACCGGCTCCGGTCCCCGCCACTTTAATTTTCCAATGGAATTTTGACCCCTTCGCCTTCGTAGCGATCATCGCCCTCGTCTATGCGTGGCTGATGGTAGGGCGGCGCGATAGCGTCGGTCGCGCGGCCCTGATGGGCGCGATCGGGCTTATCGTCCTTGCGTTCTTCTCACCGCTCTGCGCCCTTACCGTGTCGCTGTTTTCGGCGCGTGTGTTTCACCATGTTATCCTCATCGCGGTGATCGCGCCGTTGCTCGCGATCGCCCTGCCTTGGCGATCCGGCCCATTGCTTCCCCTGGCGGCGGTGACCTTGCTCAATGCGCTGCTGGTCTGGATATGGCATGCGCCTTCGGCCTACGAGTGGGCTGTGATGGACGCTGCGCCCTACTGGCTCATGCAAATCTCGCTGCTAGGGAGTGCCTGGCTGTTCTGGCGTGAGGTGCTTTCGCCTCTGACCCGCAACGGGGCGGCTCTGATCGCCTTGGTGGCGTTTGTAGCGCAGATGGGTCTGCTTGGCGCGCTCCTCGTCTTCAGCCCGTTCGCCGTCTATTCCATACATTTCCAGACCACTGCAGCGTTTGGCCTTTCGGCGCTGTCAGACCAGCAGCTTGCGGGCCTTCTGATGTGGGTGCCGGCGATGCTGCCCTATCTGGCCGCCGGCCTTGGCCTCCTGATGCGCCTGGTCAAAGGACAGCCCGAAGCGCAGAGGGCTGGATGGACGCACTGACGACGCTTCTAAAATTCGTCCACATTGCTGGCATCGCCGTATGGGCTGCTGGCCTGGTCTGTCTTCCGTTTCTGTTTGCGCAGCGCAAGGATGCGGGACGGCCCGACGCTGTTCATCGGCTTCACGCCATGGTCCGATTCTTTTACGTCGTGATCCTGTCGCCTGCCGCGTTCATCGCTGTTGGCAGTGGGACAGCCCTCGTTTTCCTGCGATCGACGTTCGAGCCATGGTTTGCGCTCAAGCTCGCACTCGTCGGGCTCATGGTGATTATTCACCTGCTTTCGGGCTTGCTGATCCTGAAGCTTTTCGATGAGAAGACCAAGTATTCTCGGCTGCGGTACGTAGTGGTCACCGGCGGAACGCTGATCGTCGTGTCGGCCATTCTCACGATCGTATCGGGCAAGCCGGACATCGATTTCGAGTCGATGGTCCCCGATTGGGTGGCGCCAGGCAAACTATCGGAGCTGGTGATGCCGGTCTTGGGGTGGGCTCAGTGAAATCAATAGCCCGCATTTTCTCAACGGTCGCAGCGCTTCTAACGCTTTCCGCATGCGCTGCACCACTATCAACCCTCGATCCCGCCGGCCCGTCCGCTACAGCGATCTCGACGCTGTGGTGGGTGATGTTCTGGTCGTCGGTGGTTATCTTCATTTTGATGATGGCTGTACTCACGACCATCTGGCTGCGTCCCGGCTTGGCGCGAACAGTGCGGCCGGGAAAATGGATCATCTATGGCGGCCTAGCGGTGCCTGGGGCGCTGCTGACGGTGCTCGTGGGGTTTGCGCTCTATACCGGCGAGCGCCTGCTGGCGCACCCCATCGAAGACGCCCCGCCGCGCATCAGCGCGCATGGGGTGATGTGGCAATGGCAGTTCAGCTATCCCGAACTTGGCGATGTCGGTCCAACGCGTGTTCTCCACATCCCGGCGGGCCAGCCGGTGGATATTCTCGTCACGAGCGGCGATGTCGTGCATTCGTTCTGGGTGCCGCGACTTGCAGGCAAGATCGACGCGATTCCGGGGCATGAAAATGTCGTGCGTATTCAAGCCGATCGCCCGGGTTCCTATCAGGGCGTGTGTGCGGAATTTTGTGGCAATGGCCATACGCGCATGCTGTTCCAGGTCGAGGCCCACGAGCCCGAATTATATGCCAATGCCGTAAGGGAGGCCGCACAATGACCGACCTGACGCCTGAAACACCGAGCCCGATCCGTCTCCATAAGCAGCTTGAGCGCATATGGGGCACGGGTCCCGGATTGCAGCGGCTGGCGGCGGTAAACCACACGGTGATCGGAAAGCGGTTCATGATTACCGCTTTCGTGTTCTTCGCCATCGGCGGCTTGCTGGCGATGCTGATCCGGGCACAGCTTGCGACGCCTAATGCAGCGTTCGTTGGGCCAGAGCTCTACAATCAGCTCTTCTCCATGCATGGCACTGTGATGATGTTTCTCTTTGCCATTCCGATGCTGGAAGGGCTGGCGATCTATCTTTTGCCCAAGATGCTTGGCGCGCGCGACCTCGCGTTTCCGCGCCTGACGGCCTATGGCTATTGGTGTTATTTGTTCGGCGGTACGATCATTGTCGTATCGATGCTGTTCGGCGTCGCTCCAGACAGCGGGTGGTTCATGTACACCCCGCTGTCCTCCCAGCCCTACACACCTGGAATCAATGCCGATATCTGGCTGCTAGGCGTCACATTCGTCGAAATTTCAGCAGTGTCTGCGGCGATCGAGATCACAGTCACCATTTTGAAACTGCGCGCGCCGGGCATGTCGCTCAACCGCATGCCGCTCTTTGCGTGGTACATGCTGGTGACCGCTCTGATGATGGTGTTCGGGTTCCCGCCCCTCATCCTCGGTTCAATTCTGCTCGAACTGGAACGGGCCTTCGGCTTACCGTTCTTTGATCCCGAGCGCGGCGGTGATCCATTGCTCTGGCAGCATCTGTTCTGGCTGTTCGGCCATCCCGAGGTCTATATCATCTTCCTGCCGGCGGCGGGCGCGATATCGACGATGATCCCCGTCTTCGCGCAGCGAAAGATCGTTGGATATCATGCCATTATAGCCGCCATCGTGGCGTTGGCGTTCCTGTCGTTCGGTCTGTGGGTGCACCACATGTTCACCGTCGGCATCCCCCATCTGGCTCTCGCATTCTTTTCCGCTGCCAGCGCCATCGTTGCCATACCGACAGCGGTGCAAATCTTTGCCTGGCTGGCTACGCTGGCCCATGGACGACCACGCTTCGACATACCGATGCTCTATATTTTCGGCTTTTTCGTCGTGTTCGTGATCGGGGGTTTGACCGGTGTCATGCTCGCGATGGTGCCCTTTAACCAGCAGGCCCATGACAGCTATTTCGTTGTGGCCCACCTCCACTATGTCCTTGTGGGTGGGTTTGTTTTCCCGATGTTGGCAGCGGTTTACTTCTGGCTGCCACACATCACCGGCCGGCAATCGGTACATCGAATTTCGGTACCCGCCTTCTGGCTGATCTTTATCGGTTTCAACCTGACATTCTTCCTGATGCACCTGACCGGTCTCATGGGAATGCCGAGGAGAATCTATACTTACCCCTCCAATTTCGGCTGGGATTGGCTCAACCTTCTCTCCAGCGTTGGCGGGTTTATCCTGACCATGGGATTTGCGCTGTTCGCTGTCGATCTGATCCTGCAGTTCAGGTTCGGCCGGCATTTCCGGCGCAATATCTGGAAGGCGTCGACGCTGGACTGGGCCATGCCCACACGACCAACGTCCTACGCCTTCGCGTCCTTGCCGAAAATCGAAGAGCGAGCTGATGGCATCGATCCTGATCGGCTTGGGGCGGAACTGGCGGCGGGCAAGGGATACCTCGGATTTGCGCGCAACAATCGCATGGAAACCCTCGCTGTCGATATGACGACGGGCCGGCTCGAACATCTGGTCGTGCTTCCCAATGCGACATATCTGCCGCTGCTCTCGGCGGGGCTTACGGGGAGCGTAGTACTATGCACGCTCTTCAAGTTGTACATTGGCGCGATCGTCTTCGCCATTGCAACTGTTAGTAGTTTCTTCCTCTGGTCGAGGACGACGGGCCTTACGACCGACAGCGGACCGGTGCCGGTCGGCAATGGTGAATTCGTGCCGCCGGATGTCGAGGTGGATGGCTCTACGCCATGGTGGGCGATGGTTTTTGCGCTTTCGGCGAATGGGACGCTGTTTGCGTCTCTTATTTTCGGGGCGCTTTACCTGTGGCTCGTGGCTCCCGCCTGGCCGCCTGCTGAAATTGCCGATCCCGGCTTTTGGCTCTGGCTCGCGCCTGTTGCGATGATCGTGTCGAGTATAGTCGCACGCTGGGCTACGGGGATAAATCGGCAGGGGGGCAATTTCGCGCCGGCACTGTTTGCCATTGTCATAATCGACGGTTTGACAATCGTGCTGATTTCACTTGCCCTTAGCGCCCTGCCCGACCCGACCGCGCATGCCCATATCGCGACCGTCGCGGCCATTCTGGGCTATGGCTGGCTGCATGCGGCAGGCGGATTTTGCTTTGCGCTCAATGGCTTGATGAAGGCCCGTGGCGGATACGTCTCCGCACGCCGTTCGCTGCCGCTGCGGCTGTCGGTTTTGTGGCACGATTATACTGCTGTTACGGGCGTGATTGGAGCGCTTCTGATTGGGGCGATGCCGATGCTGATCGGGATGCTGGAAGGAGTGCGGTGATGGGTGAAGCGCATGTCCCCGCCAATCGTATCCTCTTGATTCCACTTGGATTTACGATCTGGGCGGCGGCGTTCGTGGTGCTATATGCGACCAATGCCATCGGCTGCGCCTTTGAATGGCCGAGCGCTGTTCAGCGGGGGATGCTGATTGCGATATCTCTAGGGTTTCTGGGCCTCGGCGGTGTCGCGTGGCACCTTGTTCACCGTCATTGGGAGCGGAACGCGAAGGCCGAAGTAGCGCCTGCTCCGACCCTGTCCATAATAGGCATATATGGGTTGGGATCGGCGTTTGTGGCGATGATCGGCGTCGCTATTCCGGTGTTGGCAACGAGCATGTGCATTTAGCTATTCATTTGGATCGACGATCATCCCGACGCCGTGATCAAAGACCAGCTTGCCACCATGCCATCCGGCAAGGCCGGTAAATATCCCCGCGAGGATCGAGAGCGATAGTCCCAGGGGCAGGACAGCGTCCGGCTCGGCCAGTCGCAGCCCCCAATTGGTGCCCGCAATGGCGATAAGTGTCATGGCGGCAAGGGCGTGCGTCCAGCTTCCGATCCGACCGCGAATGCCTTTTACGAGAACCAATTCTGCCGTCCCGGCAATGCCGGCGGCGACGCCGAAGACGAAAGCAAAGCCTGCCGACCAAAGACCTGCCCGCACCCAGAAGGGATCGGCGGTCCACCAATAGAAGATATCCGCGCCCAGCGTCGCAAAGACGAGAGCGATGGGGAAATGCACCATCATGGCGTGAATTGGGTGCCCTGCAACGGCAACGGCCGATTGCACGTCGTCCTTGAGAACTTCAGCGATGACCGGATTGTCTGGATTGTCTTCTTCAGCCACTAACGCCCCCATGCATGCGATATATGCTCAATGACTGCGACA
Source organism: Pelagibacterium luteolum (assembly GCF_900100665.1). GTDB lineage: Bacteria > Pseudomonadota > Alphaproteobacteria > Rhizobiales > Devosiaceae > Pelagibacterium > Pelagibacterium luteolum. The sequence continues at coordinate 10,422 of NZ_FNCS01000025.1, read as the reverse complement.
GGGTCGAGGTTCCCTATCGGCGTCAGGCATCCTGCGGATCGAGCGGCAGGCTGAGGACGCACTGAAGCGAATCTTCACCAAGAACGAACTTGGTCGCCGCGCCGAGCTGGTAGGGTATCGCTTCCTCGATCAACTGGCGACCGAAACCGCGGGGACGGTCCGGATCGATCGCGCGAGGCGGAAAACGCTCGCGCCATTCGATGATCAGCAATCCGCCGTCGGCGGCGTTTCCGCGCATGGACCAGACAATATCGACCCTGCCCTCGTTGGTGGCCAGGCCGCCATGTCGCACGGCGTTGGTACTTAACTCGTGGATCACGAGCATCAGGGTCTGCAGACTACCGTCTGCCACAAGGACCCGCGGCCCTTCCGTGTGGATCTGATCCCAGCTCGACGCCACCGCACCAAGCTCGATACTGAGGAGACGTTCGACGGTTATGCCCTGATTGTCAGCGCGCGAGAGAAGTCCCTGAACGCGCGATAGCGCACCCAGGCGACTGTCGAAGGCCCGCTGGAAGTCCTGGAGCGACCCGACCGCTTCAACGGTCTGCGACGCTATGGAGCGGACGACCGCAAGCAGATTTCGTGTCCGGTGCTGAAGCTCTCCGACAAGAAGTCCCTGCTGCTCTTGCAGCATGCGGACGTCGTGGATGTCTGCAGCTGAGCCGACCCACTCCTGCGTTCCGCCGGCGGAAGGGCCGATGGGGACGGCGCGCGTCTGGTGCCAACGATACATGCCATCGGTCTGCCGCCGAATGCGATGCTCGCCGTAATAGGTGTTGCCGTCATAGGCGGCTTCGTCCCACTTCTTGAGCGCGACGTCGCGGTCATCGGGATGGATGGCGTCCAGCCAGCCATACCCTTCGGATTCCGCATTGCCCATACCGGTATAGGTTGCCCATTGCGGGCTGGCCCAGGTGCGGCGCCCCTCGGTCGTCGAACGGAAAACCAGATGGGGAACTGTCGTTGCAAGAAGGCGAAATCGCTCCTCGCTTTCCATGAGGGCGATCTCGTGCTGGCGGCGCAGGGTCATGTCCTGGCCGATCTTGAGAAAGCCTCTCAATGAACCATCCGCCTCGGTCAGCGGCCAGACACTGCCCTCAATGAATACGCGCGAGCCTGATTTGTGCTGATGCCAGCGAACATCGGGGGCATAACCGCGCTCCAGAGCGGTGTTGAATTCCTGTTCGGGAACCCCGCTCTCACGGTCCTCGGGGACGAAGATAAGAGACGCGGGTTTACCCAGGATGTCGGGCGCGTCCCACCCGAACACCGATGATGCGCCAGGCGGCCAACTGTCGATGATGCCATCCGCATCGGTGGTGAAGATCGCGTAGTCGCGGGCATTCTCGACGATAAGGCGAAAGCGTTCGTCGTCGTCCGTGAACGGCGGGCGCCCGGGCTGATCGATCGTGCGACCTTCCGTCATGAACAGCCTCCCGACATCAGCTCTGCCGGCGCATGGCGCCGGTCAAAAGACGCGCCCAGCGTTCACGATCGCCCATAGCAGTGGCCCCGACAGTCGGCCGGTGAGGATCGGGTATTGGATAGTGTCGCTCAACCGCGTCTTGCCGCAGCGGGGCCGCGATAGGGGTGGGGCGGAAATCGGCGACTTTTCGCCGGAGATGGTCAAAATCGAGGGGTTTGGGCAAAACATCGATACTGCGATAGCGTTCATCGATCTGATCGGGTTGATACGCCGTGGCAAAGACAATGGGCACGCCCCGTGCCTTGAGGACATCAACGAGCTCGTAGACCTCCTCGCCGAACAACTTGATATCGAGGATCGCTCCATCGAGGCGACGACGGCCGATAATCAAATGGGCATAATGAACGGTAGGCGCAGGTCCAAGGACAAGCGCGCCGTGGCTCTTGAGATCATTACAAACCTCACGGGCAAGGACGTAGTCATCTTCAACGACGAGCACACATTTGCCCGCGATATCGTCGGCCTGTTTTTCATCGACGAGGGCGCTCATGCCGCACCTGAGGTGTCACGTGCTGCCAGCATGTTGGACAGTTCAACGATCAGACGGTCCGTATCGGTCGGCTTTTCAAAGCGACGGATCGTGCTGAAAACGGCTGGCACCGTCCAGTTGTCATAGCCGGTGGCAAAGACGAAAGGTATGTCGAGTTCGGTCAGTTTTTCGGCGACTGGAAACACAAGACGCTCCCTTACATTGATGTCGAGAACCGCCGCATCGGGCCAGGGCGTCGCGGACAATGCTTCCAGCGCTGCGTCCACGCTGGAGTATGGCCCCATGACATGTGCACCCTGTTCGGACAGCGCCATCTCGAGGGTAAGTGCGATCAAATATTCGTCTTCAACAACCATGATGGCTTTCCCGGAAATACCGGGACCCGTCGTACCCATCCTGTCCTCCGCTTTGATCGCCGGCACGACGTCCAGCGCTATCAGAACCAATGGGAGGGGTGTTTTGTTGCAAAACGTACCCAAATTTGTGCATCGACCTGCGGCAGCGATATGGAACACGGTTCGTGCCCCGTTCGTTCTTGCTCCAGACCGGACCGCGGGGCGTGACCCTCGCCGCAGCGCGACCGGGTTTCCGCCTAACCTAAGTTATTGCGCCCGCCGATACCCAAGGACACAAGCATGCCAAAGACCCTCACCGCTCTCGCGCTCAATGGTACGCTCAAACCGTCCAAGGGCAAGGAGAGTTCGTCCACCGACCGGATGATCCAATTGCTCTTAAGCGAACTGAAATCCCTGGGGATCGAAGGCGAGACCATTCGGCTTGCCGACCACAATATCCTGCCCGGGGTGACATCGGACGAAGGTAAAGGCGATGAGTGGCCGGCTATTCGAGAGAAAATTCTTGCCGCCGACATCTTGATTGCAGGGACCCCTGTCTGGATGGGCCAGCCCTCGAGCGTCATCAAGCGGGCGATGGAACGCCTGGACGCCTTCATCAGCGAAAAGGACGACGAGGGCCGCATGCCCTCCTACGGTCGTGTGGCCGCGGTGGCTGTTGTGGGCAATGAGGATGGCGCGCACCACGTATCTGCCGAGCTGTTCCAGGCCCTCAATGATGTCGGCTTTTCGCTTGCGCCCAACGCAGTGGCCTACTGGGTCGGCGAGGCCATGGGGTCGACCGACTTTAAAGATTTGAAAGCCGTGCCGGAAACGGTGAGCGGGACCATTACGATGGTCGCGCGCACGAGCGCCCATCTGGCGCGGTTGTTGGCCCAAGACCCCTATCCCAGCCTGGACTGACCTGTATCGATGAAGACCATGCCCAATGATCTGTTGATTGCACGATTGCAGAGCCATCTGGCGCTCGATGAGTCCGAGCGCAACGGGCTTGCCGGCCTGCCCTGTCAGATGCGCAGCATGCCCGGACGCAATTTGGCGCTGGCCGGCAAGCTGTCCGAAAACCACGTGCACATGATCATCGAAGGCTATGCCTGCCGGTATCGCGACCTCGCGGACGGGCGGCGGCAAATCCTGTCGCTTTTGATGCCAGGGGACGTCATCGATCTGCGCCAATTCGTTCTGGGTGGCATGCAGCCGGCCGTGGCGACCCTGTCGGTTGCTACACTGGCGGCCATTCCCAATGCGAGCCTTTTCCGACTGCTCGAAGACCACCCGCGCATTACGACGGCGCTCTGGAGCACTACGCTCGTTGAAGAATCGATTTCCCGAGAGTGGCTGGTGTCGATCGGCAAGCGATCGGCCATCGAGCGGATGGCGCATCTTCTGTGCGAAACCTTCCTGCGTCTCGCTGCCGTGGGCCGAACCGAGGGTGCCCGCTTCCCCCTGCCCCTGACCCAGAGCGAATTGGCGGATGCGCTGGGCCTGTCCACGGTCCATGTGAACCGTACGCTCCAGGAGTTGCGCAAATCTGGCCAGATTGCCTTTCAGGCCGGGACCGTCGAAATCTTCGACTTCAATGCGCTGGCGGCTCAGGCGATGTTTTCTCCCGATTATCTGCACCTGCGTGAAATGCCGCTGATCGGCGCCGTTCCGGCTTGATCATTTAAAGGTTTTGGGTAGGGACTGGCGCACCTTGCCATAGCCCTGCCAAGGGTCCGGCCCCGTAGCGCGTTCGGCAGCAGCATCGAGCGAAAAGCCGTTGGCTTGCTTGAGATCGTCCAGTTCATCCCAAGAGAGCGGCACGGCGCAGGGCGCCCCTTCACGCGCACGGGTTGAATAGGGCGCGATGGCCGTCGAGCCCCGCTCGTTGCGCAGATAGTCGACGAACAGCTTGCCCTTTCGCGCCTTTTTCGACAGCGTCGCGGTGTAGCGATCGGGCTGTGTTTCGGCCAGATGTTTGGCAAAGCCCGACGCGAAAGCTTTGACCTCGGGCCATTCGGCACTGCGGGTGAGAGGCGCGATGACATGGATGCCCTTTCCGCCCGTGGCCATGGGGAAGGTCTTGAGGCCGATGTCTGCAAGTCGGTCGCGGATGTCGAGGGCGGCGGATTTGACATCGGCGAAATCGAGGCCTTCATCGGGGTCGATGTCGAAGACAAGCCGGTCAGGCTTTTCGATGTCGTCACGGCGCGAGCCCCAGATGTGGAATTCAAGAACACCCATCTGCACGCCTGCCAAGAGTCCATCCAGCCCGTTGAGGGTGAAATAATCGTCCGAGGTGCCGTCTTTTTCCGTGATGGCGATCGAGTGCATGCCTTGGGAAAAGCCGCCGGTATCGTGCTTTTGGAAAAAGCACTGCTTGGCGCGACCCCCGGGGCAGCGAACGAGGCTCAAGGGGTGGTCGGTGATGTAGGGAAGCATCGCATCGACGACCGCAGCGTAGTAGGCGGCCAGCTTTGCTTTGGTGACGCCCTGGCCCGGATAGAGAAGCTTGTCGGGGCTCGTGAGCTTGATACCGGCCTTCTCCGCAGCAGCGATGCCTGCGTCGTCGGTCAGCTTTGCGCCCGGTGTCGATCTCTTGGTGCGCGGGCTGGTCACCTTGGTCGGCTTTTCCAAGGCGACGCCTTTGGCCGGTTTGTCTTCGCGCAGGCCGAGAAATGACGGGTGACGCAAGACGCCATCGGGCGTTTGCTCGGTATAGGCGATTTCGGCAAGATGGCGTGGCGTGACCCAGCGCGCATTGCGCGACATCTGGGACGGGACGCCGGTGAGCGGAGCGGATTTGCGGGCGGCGGCGTCGAGCAATTTTTGCAGATCCTCACGCGTCTGGTCCGAAAATCCGGTGCCGACGCGTCCGCGATAGACGAGCTTTCCGTCTTCCTCGGTGGCCAGCAGCAGGGAGGCGAAGACGCCCTTGCGTTTTTCGGACGGCGACCAGCCTACGATGATGAATTCCTGGCGCAGCGTGCATTTGATCTTGAGCCATGTTTTCGCGCGGCCGGACAAGTATTCGGCCGATGCCTTCTTGGCGATGACGCCCTCGAGCCCGGCCTTGCAGATGGCGTCGAACACCTCCTGCCCCTTCCCTTCGATATCGGGGGAGAGCTGGATGGCATCGTGGCGCTCTCGCGTACCGATTAGCTCTTCGAGCGCCTTCTTGCGGTCGACGAGCGGGAGATTGCGAAGGGATTTGCCGTCGCGCTCGAGGAGATCAAACGCGAAGAAAACCAGCGGACCACCATCGGATAATGCCGCCTTGAGAGTAGAGAAATCGGTCTTGCCGTCGGCGTTAAAGGCACAGATTTCGCCGTCGATGAGGGCTGATCCCTTGGTGACCTTCGAGAGCGGGGCGACGAGGGACGCGAATTTCTCGGTCCAGTCATGGCCGTGGCGGGTGTAGAGCTTGACGGTGTCGCCAGAGATCGCGGCGATGCAGCGGTAGCCGTCATACTTCATCTCGAACAGCCAATCCTTGCCGACCGGCACGTCATCGACGAGCGTAGCGAGTTGGGGTTCGACGAATTTCGGCAGCGCCTTCGCGGTGGATTTCGTGAGGCGCTTCGGCTTCTTGCCGCTGGCGATCGCATCCATCGCGCGGCCGGTCGAAACGCTGGTGTCGGTATCGAGGATCGCTTCGCCCTTGCCGTCGGTGGCGAAGGAATCGTGCTCCTTGATCAACAGCCAGTTTTCGCGCTTGTCGCCGGGTTTTGCTTTCATGCGGATCAACGCCCAGTCGCCCTTCATGCGCTCGCCATCGAGCCGGACTTTGAGCTTGCCGGACTTAAACCCCGCCTTGGGTTCTTCGATCGGCTCCCATGTGCCGAAATCCCAGAGCATCACCGTGCCGCCGCCGTATTGGCCTTTTGGGATGGTGCCCTCAAACGTGGCATAGTCTAGCGGGTGATCCTCAGTGCGAACGGCAAGGCGCTTGTCGGCGGGATCGGTGCTCGGGCCGCGGGTTACGGCCCAGCTCTTGAGCACGCCCTCGTATTCGAGTCGGAAATCATAGTGCAGGCGCGTTGCATCGTGCTTTTGCACCACGAAGATGTTGCCGCTTTCTGACGGCGTGCCGCCATCCGGCTCGCTGGTCTGGGCAAAGTCTCGCTTGGCGCGGTATTCATCGAGCAGATCGCGGGCACGGGCCATGGTGAAATCCGGGAACAGGCGTTGGCGGCTGAAGCGCGCTCACCCAACGCGCCATTCCTCTCAACCGTTCCCGTCCCAGCGAGTAAGCCGAGTAACATGTGTTAATGCGAACATATATGTGTCCTCTAGTGTTTCCGGGTGGGGCCAAGGAGCGCAATATGTTTGCACGCAAAAGCGTGTTGGAATCGGTACGCGAGGAAGTCGATCGTCACCACCACCGGCTGTTGAAGCTGGAGGAGAGTGCGATCCGCATCGCTGTCGATCACAAGTGCAATGACCACAGCCTGATCCGGCTGGCATTGCTGCGTCGCAGCCGCGACGCGCAAACAGTGCTCAAGCTCTAGCCCTCAAAACGCGTCAGCCACCGGCGTTTTGCTGCAGCCACACTGAGGCAATGGTTTCCTCAGCGTCCAACCCAGAGCGTCGGGGCCGCTTTGCGCGGATCGCGGCAACCTCATCGGCCAATTGCCCCTGCTCCCAGTTTTCAAAGACTGCGGGATGGATGTAACATGCACGGCAAACGGCGCGGGTATTGCCAAGACGGCGCGAGACCTTGTCGATCACGGCATTGAGCGTTTTGGCGCGCGCTGTCTTGGTTTCGGGGACGTCGGTTTTCGATAGCAGCGTCAGCGCACGCATCGTGCCGCCCCATGTCCGAAAATCCTTTGAACTGAACCGCTCGCCGATCGCCGCCCGGATATATGCGTTGACGTCGTGCGAACCGACATCGTGAAGGCCGCGCTCTTCGTCACGGTAGCGGAACAGGCGCTGACCGGGCAAATCTTCGATCGAGCGCAGGATGCGCGCCATGCGACGGTCGGTGAAATCGATATCCCACTCCTTTCCCGACTTGCCCTTGAAGGCGAAGTTGAAGCGAGAGCCCGAAACCTCGAGGTGGCGCGTCCGCAAGGTGGTCAATCCAAAACTCTTGTTATCCCGAGCATAGGTGTCGTTGCCGACGCGGATCATCGTGTTGTCGAGGAGCCAAGCGACGGTAGCGACCACCTTGTCGCGCGGCAGGCCTCGCAGACCAAGATCGGCGTCAATGACTTTGCGCAGTTTGGGTAGGGCCGCCGAAAACTCGGCCAGAAGTGCATATTTGGCGCTGCCGCGCTCTTCATGCCAGCGATTGTGATAGCGATACTGCTTACGGCCCTTCAGATCCCGACCCGTCGCCTGAATGTGCCCATCGGGGTCGTCACAAATCCAGACATTGGTCCATGCGGGTGGGATGGCCAGCGCGCGAATTCGCGCCACGTCAGACTCGCGCAAGACCAGGCGACCGCTGGCGCGGCGATAGGAAAAGCCTTTGCCATGCCGACGGCGCGTGATGCCTGGCTCGTCGTCATTGACATAGCGCAGCGCGCCATTGGCGAGGTCGGGCTCAATTGCGTTCATGATGGCCGTCAACTGCTGGTCAACCCGCCGCCATTGACGTGAATGGTCTGGCCTGTGATGTAGCTGCCATCGGCGCTGGCCAAAAGCAGGTAAGCCGGCGCCACTTCATTGGGCTGCCCCGGACGACCCAGCGGCGTATCCGAGCCGAACTCCTCGACCTTATCGGGTGGAAAACTCGCTGGAATCAGTGGCGTCCAGATTGGGCCCGGCGCTACTGCATTGACGAGAATTTCACGCTCGGCAAAGCGGTTGGCGAGTGAGCGCGTAAGTGTCACGATGGCGCCCTTGGTCATGGAATAATCAACGAGTTCCGGGTGCCCGCGATAGGCGACGATGGACGCCGTATTGATGATACGGCTGCCGTTTTCGAGGTGATCGATGACGGCCTGCACCATGAAGAAATAGCCAAAGATATTCGTGCGAAAAACCCGCTCGACATCCTCCGGCGCCGTCTCGCTCAGATCCTTGCGGACATACTGTTCGGCAGCGTTGTTGACGAGAATATCGATGCGACCGAATTTTTCGAGCGTTTGGGCGGCGATCGACTTGCAGAATTCCGGGTCGCCGATGTCGCCCGGAACGAGCAGGGCCTCGCTGCCCTCTTTTTCGATCGCGGCCTTCGTCGTCTCGGCGTCCTCATGCTCATCGAGATAGGCGATGACGAGCTTGGCCCCTTCGCGCGCGAACAGAACGCTGACCGCACGGCCTATCCCCGAGTCCCCGCCGGTCACAATTGCCACCTTGCCCTTGAGCCGCCCGCTGCCTGGAAAAAAGGGCATGTAAGCCGGTTCCGGCGTCATCTCGCCTTCGCAACCCGGCTGGCGGTTCTGTTTCTGGGCAGGCTGTTCTGGCATTGGTCGCAAGCTCCTTGTGATCTGGCCAGCACAATGATTGCGAACTCCGCTTCGTTCCGCTGCGCTGGCCCACCGAAAGCGCGGCTTGCACTCCTGCCGCGCTATGGCACGAAGATCATTGGAACCTATTGCTTTGAGTTAAGCTTTTGAGGGCCTATAGGACTTTCAATAGGTTGTGGCGACCCAAGCTATGTGCTCTGTTCGCCCGGAACGATTTGCGGGCATGGAAACCACATTGAGCGACGCGGCGGCGCCAGGACTATCTGTTGGACGAATGAAGCGAAAGATCGATGCGGCCATCGCGTCGATCATCTTTGCGGTGATCGTCACGATTTCGATCTTGGTCCTCACCGCCATGCTTGTGGTTCAGGGGTACAACGATCAGTTCGAACGCGCCGAAACGACCGCGGCCGCGGACGCGCATATCGTTGCCGTCCATACCCAATGGATGGTGGAAGCGAGCCTTCAGGCGCTCGAGCGGATCAAGGACAGCATTGCGCTCGAAGGCACATGGCCGCAAGACCGGGGGCTGGGCAATATCGATGAGCAACTCAGCAGCTTGCCCAATTACATGCGGATTTCCGTCTATGGGCCGGCGGAAATTTGCGACTTTCCAATGACGACGAGATGCGCCCGCTCAATGTCTCCGCCGAACCTTTTTTCAGCGATCTCGTCGCCGGCGGGGACTACCTGATTTCACCTATGATGCTCGGAGAGGGCACGCAGGCTACGGGATATGTCGTGGCCAAGCGACTGACCAATAACGGCACTTTCGCAGGGGTTGCCGCGGTATCGATCTCCAATCAAATGCTTGCCGAGGTTTGGCGCTCGCTCGACCTCGATGATGGCTCCGCGATATCGCTCGTGCGGAACGATGGCTGGATTGTCGCACGACACCCCGCCCCTGCCGAAGTCAGTACACTTATCGACTATGAACTGTTTACTGAGCATTTGGCGCGCGCGCCGCAGGGCACCTATCTCGCCGAAGCATCCCCGGTGGATGGTGCAAGGCGCATCGTTGGATACCGGACGCTCGACACGATACCCCTCGTCGCCATCGCGGCACTATCGACCGACGCGGCAATGGCGCGGTTCTGGCAGAATGTGGCTATCGTTCTCGCATTGATCATCCCCGGCCTCGGCGGCATGCTGGCCGCGCTGGGCTGGTTGCTCCGCATATTGAAGCGTGATCGGAAGACACGCGAAAAGCTGGCCGAGGCCGTGGAGAAAAACCACGTGCTGTTCAGGGAAATCCACCACCGGGTGAAGAATAATCTACAGGCGGTTTCCTCGCTGGTACAACTCCAGCCGGTGCCCGCAGCAGTCAAGGGCGAGATGGGCAGGCGCATCGCAGCGATGGTTGCCGTGCACGAACACATCTAGTAAGCCTCCGTTGAGGGCCGCCTTGGCCTGAGCGGCCGATCTGGTAGCAAACTATCGCTATGGATATCCTTACAGATAGAAGCCGTGTGGAGCGGCTCGAGATTGTGGACACGGGCCGGCGCAGGCGGTTCAGTGATGCGGAGAAGATCCGGATCGTTGAAGAAAGCTTGTCGGCCCCGCGAATGGGTTCGGCGACCGCACGACGGCATGGAATTGCGGTGCCATTGCTTTTTGCCTGGCGCAAGGCGTATCGCGACGGCCAGCTGGGCAACGAGGCGGCTTCGTTTTATCCGGTACGCTTGGATG
>NZ_FNCS01000045.1 GCF_900100665.1 Pelagibacterium luteolum | reverse complement strand
GCGAAGGGTGTTTCATTATGCACTCCATTGCTAAGTGTCTGTAAACATTGGAAGCGTGTTCGCGTCGACGGTGCGACACGGGCGACCTTTCCGGGCTATCGCGGTTTTGATCGACTCCGACGCCAGGTCTTCGGCACGGATTTGATACGGCGCACCGCGCACTACCTGCACAGCTGGAAGGGTGCCGGTCTTGATAAGGCGCCTGATCGCGTGGTGTGTAACGCCTAAAGCCTTTGCTGCCTCGGTCATAGTGAGCCATTCGCCATCTTTCTCAGCCGAACGGTAGGCATGGATACCGCGAACCCGCCGAACCGACGAGACGCGGTGCGCCGTCCAAGTTTTTCCGTGGCCGGTGGGCAAACCCATCCGATTGAGCGACGCGGCGATATGCTCGTCAGACCAACGACCTGCCATGCTGCGCATTACTGCCAACGCATCTTCAGCTGTCGCGCAACCGTGTTCCCCCGCCTGGGGTTTGCGAACACGCAGTTCCGAGTGTTGGCCGCCCCGCCAGTGGATCGTGAGGACGACGTCGCGCACCGCATCGTCAACATCGACGATGATGTCGGCGATCAATGACCTTAGCAGCTGCTGACGAGCACGCATCGTCACATCAGGCGCATCCCAGGCCGCGGATAAGTTTTCCGCCAAGTTGGCAAAAGCGCTTGGATCAACCTCGATGGTTGATGGGCTTCCGGTCGGTTGGCGTACTTCCAGATCCCGCACCCGGCGTAGCGCTACTTCCCAGTTTTTCTCCAGCTGGGCGGCAATCAGTCGATTGTCTGGATCACAGGCGGCATAGCGGCGCTCGGCGAGATTGGCCTCGTAACGGGCCTGCTGAAGTTCCAGATCGCGGATCTGGCGTTGATCATCTTGTCGTTCCCGGTGCATCCGTTCCGCCTCGAATGCGGCCTCGATTGCCAAGGGTTCTACCGCGCGCAGCAGTTCTCGTGCAACAGCCGCATCCACCCGCGGGCCTCCAAAGGTCATGCATCGGGGCAAGCCCATCATCAGGTTCGGCTTGTCGCAGCGATAGACGGGTCGGCTCTGCGGATTGCCGGTATAGGTCACTGACAGTCGCCGCCCGCACCGGGCACACGTCATCATGCCCGAAAGTAACGCCCGGCCGCCTCGGCCCGATTTCACACCACCGGCGCGACCGTAGTTGTTGAGCGCCAACTGCTGCTGGTTTCGCTCGTACTCGTCCCAGCTGATGTACGCTTCGTGATGGTCTTTGATAAACACCTCCCACGTCCCGACCGGCTTGCTGTGACCATAGCTTCGCCGCGCGCGCCCATCGACGATGGAAGTGCGTTTCTCGCTTTTCCCGTAAACATAGACACCCGCGTAGAAGGGATTTTTGAGCACCGAGATCACGTTGCGATAGCGGATCGGGAGCCAGGTGAAGCTGGTCATGCGCCCTTCATCGGAAGGCCGAGGGAAGTGGATTTGGTCTGCCGTCATCGAGAGCAACACTTGCCGCGCGCTGCCAAGTTCGCCGAAGCGGGTGAAGATGAGCCGGATCACTTCCTGCAGGCGCAGATCAGGATCGAGCCCCAGACCCGCCTCACGGTGCCAGATGTAGCCGAACGGGACTGACAAGCGCAGTTCGCCCCGGCGCGCCTTCGACCTGACAGCATCGTGCATTCGCGTTCTGAGCACGCCCAGCTCAAACTCGCTGATACTGCCTTTCATGCCCAGGAGCAGGCGATCATTGGGCAGGCAAGGATTGTAAACACCGTCATGGTCTATGACACGGGCCTCAACGAGTCCGCAGAGCTCCAGTAAATGGTGCCAGTCCCGGCCATTTCGCGCGAGCCGTGATGCATCCTGACACAAAACAGCGCCCACATTGCCCGCACACAGCCATGCGACCAGCCGATCAAAGCCGGGGCGCTCCACTGTTCCGCTCGCGGATCGCCCGAGATCGTCGTCGATAACCTCGACATCGACAAACCCGTGCTGACGGGCAATGTCGACGAGGTCGTACTGCCGACGCTGACTTTCCAGGTTGGTCATGACTTGGGACTGCGACGATTGACGCACATAGACGACGGCCTTGCGCTTCAGGAGTTGGGTGGGGATCAGATCAATTCCGTTCATCGCCGAGCTCCTTGACGACCAGACCGGCGGCCTGCATCAGAATATGAGCGAGCGCGATTTTGGCCTTCGCCTGCTCCGCCTTGTTCATCCCGTCCACCCTGCGGGGCTCGAATATCAGGCTCATCTGCCTGCCCGCGGTCGGAGCAGGCGCGTTGTGCTGTTTCATCGACTTCCTCCCTTGCGATTCCATTTTCGCCCGGGGAGTGTGTGGGAACAGAAGTCGGCGTGACCAGTCTCTTGAGATCTGACAGGGCCGCAAGATCAACCTGCGGCGCGCCAATCCTCATTTCTGCACAGATCAGGGGATCCACCATCCAGCCAGGAATCGAGATGATGGTGCCAGAGGGACCGTCAACTCTCAGAAACTGTCCCGTGGCCCGCTGTTGAACCTGCCGAACGGTTACCTTCCGTTCGAAATAGGGATGCCAACGATAGTGAATTTCCCGCTCTTCCCCGACATGGGCAGAATGAACGGGCGATGGC
>NZ_FNCS01000024.1 GCF_900100665.1 Pelagibacterium luteolum | reverse complement strand
TGTGACTTCGAATGTAAATGCAACGCTCCATTCGAGGGACGCTTGGCAGAGCAGTAGCCCCCGGTCAGACCGGCTGGTCAGGGTTGCAAGGGCTGACCGGGGGCGGGTTGGTGAACTTCAAATTTAGCATTTCATCGCGGAAGGCTTCTGCCGGTGTTCGATAGCTCAGGCATTTTCTCGGAGTCCCATTAATCCGGTCGCATAGCTGGCGCAGATACGTTCGCGGTAGGGACAGGATTACCGTCTCTCGAGGGAGATAGCGTCGAACTCGGCGGTTCATGTTCTCCACCGAACCCTTTTGCCAGGGCGCGGAAGGATCGCAGAACCACGCTGTCGTTCCCATGCCATCTACCAATCGACGCCAGGAAACGAACTCAAAGCCGCGATCAAACGTAAGGCTTTGACGCGCCGGCAAGGGCAGGGGGCTAAACTCTTTTATCAAGCGGTCCATAATCGGCCTGGACTGCCTGTCGTTATTGCAGAACAGAAGCGTAAATCGGCTTTTCCGTTCGATTACAGTGGCCACATTAGCTTCACCGTGCTCCCGCCGAAAAATCATCAGATCTGCTTCCCAATGCCCAAATTGCTGGCGCTGGTTGATAAGCTCAGGGCGGTGCCTAATGCTCCGATCAGGGGGGAATACGGGGCTTTGAGGCTTGCGTCCGTACCATGGGCGTCGCCTCCTGCGCCGTTCAGGGAGATATTGCGCGAGGCGTTGATGCTGACCCTCAGGAGAATAGACGTACCGGTAGATCGTTTCATGACACAGCCGCACAGTCATCCCAGGTTCAACCTTCAACCTTCCAGCAATCTGCTCTGGCGACCAGCCTTCCTTGAGCCTATTGATCACACTCATCCGCAAATCATCGCAGCGGTAAAGCTTGCCGACGCGTCTCCGTCTATCTCTGGCCATCTCGTTGGCCGCTATGGCCCAATAGCCCGTGGCTTCAGGCAATTCGCGGTCATGCCAGTAATTGCGCCTGATCTCACGGCAGATCGTAGCGCGGTCACGACCGAGGTGCCGCGCAATTTCGGACTGGCGAATTTTCTGTTCCTGCAACCTGGCTATCGTGCGGCGCTCTTGCAGGCTCAATTGTGTGAAGCTTCTGGCCAAAACATTCTCCTGAAAAAACAGGCATGATAACGCCTGCGTTGCATTTCAGAATAGAATGTGCCATGCTACATATCGGATTCGCATAATGTATCTTATGGAACTCGGTCTTTCATTTCATTGGGCCATCACGGAATGATGCCGCCTAATTGCCTCGTGCCACCGCCTGCTTTCGGTCGCAGACCATAGGCAGCGGCGCTCATCGTCCAGCCGCAGGTTCTGGCAAACATTCGTCGGGTTTTTGGTGAAGTGCTGGGGTCATGGGGCGCGGTATGGGTGATCGGTACCACCATCGTTCGGACCTGTCCGCTAACGCTGGAAGGCTGTGTAACTACAACTGCAAGGGCAACCCTTTTTTTCCCTCGAGAGCACCAGCAACGAGACCTGGCTTCGGTGTCGGGTTACTTACACGTCTCAGCCCCATACTGGGCCGTTTCGATCGCAGAAAGCGTTTGGTCATCGAGTTTCCCCACCTTGAGCACTTCACGCCTCTTTTCTTAAGGCGCTCGAAGTACTCGAGCTCGGTCCGGGAAAGATATGCCCCGACAACGCGCCCATGGCTGGTGCCATTGATCACTCCCGCTCTGATCGCTTCACCATGGTACTTGTTAAACTAGAGAGAAAATCGCTGGCGGGAACTACTGGAAAATGTGGCATTCGGGGTCCTGACGATCCTTACAAACTTAACATCGCCCAGCAATACCTCAAGCGACCAGATCCACCAGGGTGCCTATCGTTTGGGGCCACTATCGACCTCATCAGGTTGTGAGACAAAGGCAGGAAGATCGCTTTCGTCATCGTAGGGTCGCAACAGGGCATTGACCGCAGGAACCATAACGTGTGGGATCAACATGACCTCCAGGCCGACCGCACGAGCGATATTGATAAGAGTTGTCGCCCGCGCTGCAGCAACGCCCGTTTCAATATCGCGATAGCGGGGCCGTGAGATGCCAGCGCGTTCGGCGACTTGCTCCTGAGTCAGAGCCGCAGCAATCCGCGCCTGCTTGAGCTCGGCACCAATCTCGTGCAGCGCAATAGAGCCGGCAGACATTCATGTTACCTTTCAGTTGATGACTTCAAGATCTGATACGTATAGATATCTTCTGCCGAATGCTCAACGGACGTGATACGTTTGCGTACATAAGCGCGATCGCGATGATCTGTTTTAGGATCACTTGCCCAGCGCCCCGGTCAACTGAGCGCGAGCTGACGTCCTACCCTAAACACATTCTGCAAACCGCCTTTTATGGAAGTAGGAGAACTCACATGCTCTGGGTGATCGCCTCAAAGGGAACCGCATCGACACCCGTCGTGAAGTGCACTGCCTGACGGTAATCGCAATGGCGAACTTGCCGCTATGGCTCCCCACCGCCAACTCTAAAACTTAAGGACTATTCGCCCACAGAGTGAGGCTGTCTCAGACAGAGCGAAACTAGGCCCTCGACCGAACGGACGATGGCGAGGCCCTCGGCATACAGGCTTCCCACCGTGCTATTTCGTGCGGAGGCTAGCTGAACATCTCGTCTAGAGTTCGCCTCGTGGTTGGTTTACGGCGATGAAAACGGGCAGATTAAATAGTTGAGCCCAGGCATTGGCACTCACCGTTTGTATCGCCACGATATTTGTACCTTCAGTCCACCATCCGTTCCCGGTGGCAACAAGGACCTGTGGGTCAAACAGCATTGATTGCAAAACCGGCCATACGAGGAGCAGCTCATAGCAAATGAGCGGCGCGATCTGATGATCTCTAAGCACTGTAATAGGATTTTCGAGAAAACGCGCTTTTGCGCCACCTGCTGCCCAGGGATGCCACATTGAGACAGGAACTGGCATCCGTTGGCGATATATAGGCTTCCCACCATCAGAGCTCACCTGGACCATGACGTTGTCATACCCATCTTCGTCGATCACAATTGCGCCCCCATTGACCACGACGTCGGACCCTTTTAGTTCCCGAGCCCAGAGCGCCTCGGTCGTCGCAGTCCAAATGCCAAGGGCACTCTCAGGTAAAATGATTGTATTAGCCCCGCTGCGCACGGCCGCTTTCACCAATCTAATCGTCGCAAGCTGCTGTTCATAACCGGTCGTTTGAGATGCCGCAGTCGTTGAAAACCTAGTGTCTAGAGCCCGCCATCCTTCCGGGAAGTCGGCTACTGACGCGCTGGATGCTAGTGTGGTGACCGACATCGCAAACAGTGCGAAGACCGGCCATAACCTGGTAGTCATGGTCATCAAGCCAATGACCATGGCTGCGAGCCCCCACCATCCCCAGCCTGGAAAAAGGATCCCGGCGGCCGTAATAGGGTTTGCCCAGCCTAAAATGCCCAATGGCGGAACACTCATTAGCGCCGACGCCACCACGTAGCGTACGGCTCGCGACCATCCGCTCCTTGAGGACCAAAGCACAAAATAAACGCTCACAAATACAAGCGACGCGGCGATCCAGAGCGCGATCCCCATCAGCATGCTCGCACCAAAAAAGTTTGCAGCTCCAACGGGGAGGCCGCGTGATGCCGAGAGAAAATAGGCGAGCGTCACGAGTGCCGCGATAAGGCGATTGGGTGCGAAAGCCCAAAGTGTTGGAAAGACGCAACTTGCTGGCAGGGTCAGCGCAGATCCGCTCCACCCGATGGCTCCTGACACCCCGCTCGCTGCAATCAAACCAAGAGAGTACCACCACTGGTCACGGAGCAAAGGTGACCACCTCCCGCGCCAATCCGAGAACCCCCTCGGTGGGGACTGGGCCGAAGTAGCGGGAGTCGTAAGAGCCAAAAAATTCAGAATGCAGAAAAACCGTGCCCTTGGGTACTCTGCCGCCACCATACCGTCCCATGACACGCCCTCGAGCGTCGACCTCCAGAGGGGTCGAGTTCGTCAGCGCATTGCCATCGATAACAACTTGGTCGCCGACCTCGATCGACTGGCCCGGCAGAGCAGCAACGGTTTTTATCAAGGGGCCGACGTTTAACGGGCAGAGCCCATTTGCCAGATACCCCCTTTCCCGTCCTAACTGAGTTATCTCGCCCGTTGGCGGACAAACAAAAAGGCGATCTCCCACACGGACAGCTCGCACGAGCGGTTCGATTTGCCAAAGACCATAAGCGCTACTCGGACTGAAATTGAGCCGATAGTTGCCCAAGGCAAGTGTGGCCAGACCTGCTAGAAGCGATGCGCAAAGCGCGATCAGAAACGTCGTCGAACGCTTTGTCATCTTACAAGCCCCTGACCATGTACCCTCATTTTTTGTCTGCCCAGATCACGATCGTGCTCCACTCGTTTTTCATGGGCGGCAATCGTCCGGGCGGCGCGTAACACCGTCCATGCTCGGGTCAGGTTTGATCGCTCTCCCTCAGATATCCCTTCGGCCACAGCTTCGAAGTCCGGGCCCATAGGCTCGCGTGACGCAAAAGCTCGTTCGCCAAACTTTTGCTTGAGGGCGGCATTGAGGCGCGCGATCTCGCTTCTGAGCTGCTTGTCACTGAGTTCGTGCGCGATGCGGGCGTTAAGGTCGGCATTTGTCTTCGCAGCGGCGATGCGCTCAAGGACGCGTTGTGCTTCTGCCGATACCTTTGGCACATCGATGCTCTGAAGCTCCCGCGCGCGTGACAGGTCGGCTGTGAGATGGCCGATGGTCTCGTCGCGGAGCCGACAATAATTGGCGATCTCGCGGCGCAGCGCCGGGACATTGTTGAGCGCCATGTTGCGCTCAGCCTTGTCCGCGCGCGATGCGAACAGTCCCGTTTTGCCGCGCAGCGCGCCAAAGGCTTCCGGATCGCGGGTGAGCTGGTCGGCGATACTCTTTAAGGCGGCCCTGTCACTCTCAAGCGTCTTTTCTATCTTCATGGCCGCGATCGCCGCGTGCGGCGCCTCATAGACAAAGCCAAAGCGCTCCTTGAGCTCTGACCATAAAACGGTGAGCTGGGCGTCTGCGTGCAATGCGGTCTCCACGGACTGTGCGATGGTGTGGGTCCAGGTCGTCCGGCCACCCAACCAATGGCCGTCGCCGCCAGGCTGAGCAGATTTTGCCTCAGCGGTGACCTTGTGAAATCCGAAGTGCGCGACAAGAGCGCCGAGTTTCTCGCCCGCATGGGCCAACCGCTCGCGCTGTTGGGTGAGCCAGTTGGCCTGATTGCGGAGGGCCGCCGTAATCACCCTGGCCCCATCCAGCCCGCGCCGTGTGGCATAGGCGACGGCGTCAGCGTGAAGGGCGGAGCCGGCAAAGTCGCGGCTTGTCGCCTTGGCCCGCGACCGCGACAGGCTGGCAACGAGCTGGTGAAACAGGGCTGAAGGCTGCGCCGACTGTTCGGTGACCTGCGTGCGATCCTGGTGAGAGATGTCGTGCCGGGTCGCGACCCAGACATTGCGTTCGACAGTCTTGTCCTCGAACCGGTTTACCCCGCTTAAGGGATCCGTGACCGGCACCTTGACGGTCACGTCCTCTGTGCCTTTCCTCGTGAGGGTAACAGTGTCCCCTACCCTCGCCCCTGCCCTTTTGAGCGTCTCGGGCAGCGTCACGCCCCACAGCCGATGCGTCTTACCTGAGCTATCGCGCAGATCGACATACGGGGTGGGTTTTCCATCGTCACCCTCCCGGAATTTTGCCTGTCCGGTCGCAACCATCACGCCCCTGACCCCTTGGGCGTGATCAGTCCGCACGGCGCGTTTGAATTCATCGGCGCCGGCATAAAGCTGCACACCATCCCGGTGGCGGGTCAGCGCCACATAGCTCAAATGCCGGTCAAAGAGAGAAGACGCCAACACCTTGACCCGGTCGACAGTGACGCCCTGGCTTTTGTGAATGGTCGTGGCATAGCCATGATCGATCTGGGCATAAAAATGCTGTTCGATTGTGACCTGATGTGCGCCCTGCCCGTCTCCGATATCGACAGTTATCTTGCCGCGCTCGGCTGCAACCACGCGCCCCAGCATGCCGTTCTTGACGCCAAGGGAGGCCTCGTTTTGTAAAAACACCACCCTGTCGCCGGCCGCAAACTTGCGCTGACCGTTGATGGTCCGGAACGGCTCGCCCTCTGCGATCATCTCCTTCTCGCACAGCGCTTCCCGCGCCAGCGCATTGAGCTGGGCCACATCCTTGCGCATAAAGGCGAGCATCAGGGTCGGGCTATTTTGGGGATCGTAGTCGGCGACCCAATCGGCCACCATGGACGCAATCGCCTCGTCCTTTGTCGCCCTTTCGATAATGTGGCCACGTTGATGATAGGCAGAGAGAGCTTGATCCACCCTGCCCTGTGCCAGCGCCATTGAGGCGTCGCGCATCCACGCTTCGCGCTGGCGATAGATGGTCGAGAGCTCGGCAAACCCGACCTCTTCCGACAGCGCCCTGAACGCACCGCCCGCTGCGATCGGTTGCAGCTGATCGGGATCACCGACAAGGACGATCTTTGCGCCAGCGTAGGCAACAGCGGAAACGAAGTCAGCCATCTGGCGTGAAGAGACCATGCCCGCTTCATCGAGAACGAAGACGGTCCGGTTATTGAGCTTTAAGCGTCCCCGCTCCCATTGCAGCGCCCAGGAGGCGAGCGTGCGGCTTTCAATCCCCGCCTCAGTCTGCAAACCATCGGCTGCCTTGCCGGCCAACGCACCGCCGACAACACGATAGCCCGACGCTTCCCAGATTTCCCGCGCGGCGCGCATCATTGTCGTTTTGCCCGCACCAGCCCGACCAACGATCAGCGCCAAACGGGCATCACCGGTCACATGCGCTATGGCGTTGCGCTGTTCATCGGAGAGCTGAGTATGGGACGCCAGCACGTGATCGCGAACACGACCATCTGCACCGAACCCACCATGGGTTGAGAGATGGCGCGCCTGTTTGGCCATTGTCTCTTCAACCCGCACCATCGCGCGGGTGGCAAACTGGCTGGGTGTCACTTTCCCGGTATCGGGATCAACGCCCTGGGCCGCCAGCATGACCAGTTCGGAACTGGCCATGATGCGGGCAAAGAGATTTTGAAACTGCGCCCCATTATCGATCCAGCGATGGAGGTGTCTGGCGATATCGCGGTGATTAAAGACACTCTTTTCGTTTGAGATCGCATCGATGACGATCTCGGGACGCCGGGCAATGCGGGCAGCGTTTTCGCGCCGCAGCTGTTCGTGCAGCGCCATGCGGTCAAGATCGATACCGCGCCCTTCGGCTTTGGCCCTCTCGGCGATATTGCGCGTTTGCACTCCGACCTTGCCCTGCGGGGTCAGATCGATCCCCTGCGCCTCATAGGAGCGATGATCGACCCGTGCATCGATGCCGTGTTTTGCAAGATGGACATTTTGAACTGCCGCCCAGGCTTCGCGCATTTGATTGAGGACTGCCTTGTCTCCGGCCCAAAGCCCATAGACAATCTTGCCGTCTTTGCCGCGGACCCGATCTCCGTTTTGATCGACAACCGCGACCTTCTTGGCGCCAAACCCGTCATGGGTCAGCGGGCGCAAACTGGTCATGATGTGCACATGCGGGTTGGCGTCGATATCGTGATAGACCCAGTCGGCGACCATGCCGCGCGAGAGCATCTGGGCGGCAATAAAATCGCGCACCAGAGCGATGTTCTGAGCCCTCGTCAGCTCCTTGGGCAAAGCCAGAACGAACTCTTTGGCGAGCTGCGCATCGGCCCGAACCTCAAAATTCTCGAGCTTGTTCCAGAACGCTTCGGCGATCTGTGATGGGCTGCGATCCGCCATCATGGCAGTCACCCAGCCAGGCGCATCTTCGGGCATCATGAACTCGGCATAGGCGACATTTGTCTTGTTGGAAAAGTCGGCCACCTGCCCTTCACGCTCGAACGCCATTTTGGCTGCATGGCGATAGGCGGCAGCCGCCACAGCGCTGCGGCCGGCGCCGCGGCTGATGATCTGGCTTTCGAAGTGATAGATCGCCACTAGAGCCACCCCGGCGCGAAAGCGCATCCAGACTGGCAAAGACAATTTCGGGGTCCGGTCACCAAAGCCTTCCGGGCTACGTCGCGCAGCGACGTATAAGCGCGCCCTCAGATGCATTTTCCAAATGCCGGGACTATGGCTGGTCGGAAAACGACCAGCCACTTCGGGAAGCCGCAGTGGCGAAAGCGACAATCAGCGTCGATGATCTGGACCGAAATCCACACATACCGCGAAGGCGCTATGACCAGGCTTCCTCGATCAACCGAACACATCAAAAATGAGATTTCCAAGCTCCACGAACAGCTGAGACACGCCGAAGCACGTGAGGCGGAACGGCTCGGCCATCTGGCTGTCAAAGCCGGGCTTCATGAAGTGAAGGCCTCAGACCGTACACTCTTAAAAGGGCTGCGCGATCTCGCGCACCAGTTTCAATCCGGGACGGCACCGACCGCACATTCGGACAAAGCAGAGACTGGCGATGGTTGAGCGGCAGTATCGCGCTCAGCGCGCGCGCGATCGGAAACGTGATGCGCGTTCAAAAATTCAGCTCGGTGGGCTCATCGTGAAAGCGGGTCTTGGTCATGAAGATCCGGCCGTGCTGCTCGGTCTGCTCTCGGAGGGTTTTGACGCGCTTGGCCATGATGAAACACGTGCGCGATACAGGCGTCGCGGGAAAGCGATCTTTGACGATGACACGAAAAGGCTACGTGCTGATCGGGGCGATTAGCGCTCTCTTACTGGGCGCTTTTCTGACCCTGGCGAGTAACGCACCAAAGCTTGCGGCGCTCGCTCCGCACCTCTTCGCTCACCCGGGTTGGGCCCTATTGCCGGGCGCCCTGCCCCACCTTGGCACGGCGGCATTGGGTCTGATCGTCTTGTTCGGATCTAAAGGTTCGCCAAACGTCAGACGGATCGCGGGAGGTGTCATGTTGGGGACTTTAGCACCGCTGATCGTTTCGATCGTCCTTGCGCTGTGGCAGCCTGCAATCGTTCAGGCAGTCGTTCCCCCGGCACTGGTGCGTCAGGACGGCGGTGCGCGCGTCGGGATGATTATCACCCTCTTGGTTGCACTGTTGGCGCTACGCATTGTTGTCCTTGGAAATGGAGGGTTCGGGACGATCGGGCCGACCCGGTTGACAGGACGTAGGGCGGTTCACGGTGAAAGTACATGGATGAGCAAAACGGCTGCTCGTGCCTTGTTCCCGCAAACCGGCGGAATTGTAATCGGTGAAGCATCTCGGCCCGATCAAGAGCTTATCGGTGACGTCAAATTCGATCCTCGCCGCAAGCATACCTGGGGCCGGGGCGGGCGGGCGTCACTTTTGTGTTTTGACGCAAGCTTTGGGTCGACGCACGGTCTGGTCTTTGCAGGATCGGGCGGCTTTAAAACGACCTCTACCGTCATCCCCACTGCACTCAAGTTCAAGGGCACGCTTGTGGTCCTTGACCCGTCGACTGAAGTGGCGCCGATGGTCAGCGCCCACCGTCAAAAGCATGGCCAGACCGTCTTTACGCTCGATCCCAATGCGCCTCGGATTGGCTTTAATGTCCTTGATTGGATCGGCCTGAATGGCAACACGCCAGAACAGGACATTGCATCGGTCGCTGCCTGGATTATGAGCGAGCGCCCGCAATTGGCGTCTGGATCAGACGAGTTCTTTAGAACATCGGCCCAACAACTCATCACCGCTATAATCGCCTACGTTGTATTGCGGGCGCCTTCAAAAACTGACGATGACGCTCGACCAAACGAGCGCAGCTTGCGCACCGTGCGGCAGGTCCTTGCGCAGCCGGAAGAGACGCTCAAGAAGACCCTAGGTGAGTTACACGAGGAAACAACATCGCGGTTTGTCCGCGAGATTGTCGCGCCCTTTGTGAACATGACGCCACAAACGTTTTCCGGGGTTTATGGGACAGCGGCGAAGGAGACGCACTGGCTGTCTTACGAAAACTACGCTTCGCTCGTGTCTGGAAACAGTTTTAGGACCGATGAGATCGCTGATGGTGCTTGCACCGTCTTTATCAATATCGACCTGTTCACGCTTGAAAACCACCCCGGCATGGCACGGGTGATTGTCGGCGCCTTGCTCATGGCAGTCTATAATCGCAAAGGGGAAATGTCGGAACGGGCTTTGTTCGTTTTCGATGAGGCCGCGCGGCTGGGCTATATGCGCATTTTAGAAACCGCCCGCGACGCTGGACGGAAATATGGCATTACGTTAGTGATGCTGTTTCAGTCACTGGGCCAGATGCGAGAGGCGTTTGGTGGAGCTGACGCCACCAGCAAATGGTTCGAGTCCGCCTCGTGGGTGTCGTTTTCGGCGATCAACGACACTGATACGGCTCAATACATATCGAAGCGGTGCGGCACAACGACGGTGGAGGTTACGCAGATTTCCAGTACGTCGAAAGACATGGGCGCATCGCGGACACGTTCGAAACAGCTCTCCCAGCGCCCTCTCATACTGAGCCACGAAGTCACTCTCATGCGTGCCGATGAGCAGATCGTTTTCACCAGCGGAAACGCGCCCCTGCGCTGCGGCCGGGCGCTCTATTTCCGGCGCCCAGAGATGAGGGCTCTTGTCGGTGAAAATCGGTTCGCGGCCAGCGCCTCCCCCCGCAAGTGATGGACGCGATCCAAGGAAACTGGATCCTCGAGCTTAGGGGACCATCATCACCAATGTGAATCGAACCCGTGGGTACGATTCACATTTGTCGTTGGACGAACACGCGTACCGGCGCGACTCTTAGGGCCATGGAGCCACACGCATATTCATTTTACGCCGAACGTTGCGAGCCTGGGCGCAACATCGCCCGGTACTACGCTGTATCGATTGAACGCACGATGTTTGGCGATCTTTGCGTTGTGCGGCGCTGGGGACGGATCGGCGCTAGGGGTCGGATAATACGCCAATGTTTTGATCAGCCGTCTGCGGCCCTTGCTTTTTCCACCTCTCTCGCACGCAAGAAAATGGGTCGTGGATATGTCCCGCATTGAAAGCGATCTGCTCTTAGAGCGGCCATTTGACCCGCGCCGCCCAGCTTTGCGCTGTGGCGGCCCGGTAAGCCGTGCGACGTCTGCTCGCGATTGGACCCTACGCGCGACGTCTCACGCGACTGGGGAGCTTGGCCCATGGCACGGCGCTTTTTGTGCCTGCTCATGGAGATATTGAACGGCGCGATGGGCGTGAGCGGCAGCGGTAAAGATAGCACGCCTGTCATGTTTTAAAATCTTGAGCCAGGCCTGGATATATGCGGCATGGTTGATGTCGCGATGGGGGTTGAGGCCAAGATCGGCACACACAAAGGCAGCGCCGAGTTCAGCAACCAGTTCCTCGCGGGCATAGGCCTGGTCGCCCCTGCGTGTCTGGCCAAAATTTCTGTCCAGCCGGGAGCGGTGTTTGGTCCAGTGAACCAGTTCATGAGCCAGGGTTGCATAATAGGTTTCTGAAGAGCGAAAAGCCCCCCGATAGGGCACCTGGATATGGTCGGTCGCGCTGCAATAGTATGCGCGCGTGCCGCCATGGAAAACTTTAGCACCGGTTTGGCTTATAAAAGTGTCGGCATGCGCAATAGCATTATTGGAACGCCCAATTGGCTCGGTGCCAACATAGAAGTCAGTATCGAGTCCCTCTATCTGGTCGCAATTGAAAACGGTGTAGGCTTTCATAAACCCAAAGCGCTTTTCTTGCTCTGCGCCATCCTCGCCCCGCTCAGATTTGGTTATCGTATTGGCATAAACCACTGGGCTCCCCCGCTCTCCCCGACGCACATGCCCACCGAGATCCTGGGCCTGTTTAAACGTCATCCAGAAGGGGGACTGATACCCGCCCCTAATCGCCGCACTCCAGAGCATCAGCACATTGATGCCCCCATAGGACGTGCCGTTATGGCGAAGCGGACGCATGGTGGTGCTATCACGGTGTCCAACCGACCACGGCTTTTGCCATGTCAGTTGCCCTTGCTCGAGATCGGCGATGATCCGTTCAGTGACTTGTGTGTAGATATCGGGGTTCATTGGCTTGTCTCCCAGTCTTGAAATCGGTTGCGCATGCAACCGGACTAGGCCCGCGCCAATGAGCGGGGGGACGCCGTCAAGACCGCAGTCAGCGGAGGGGGATCACCCGTCCTGCACAAACAGAGTGCGGAAGGACGGGGATACCGCTGACTGCGCCCGGAGGGCTTGGTCTTGACGGAGGACGGGGACGCCAGGCCCCACTTAAAGCGGAAAACGACAGCCCGGACGGGCTGACATTTCTTCCTTCAGAAGGGATAGGGACCGATAGGCTCGTCCATCGGCCATAAAGCCAAGAAACGAGCGTGCCCTAGCTGGGCAAGACCGTGGCATGTCCGTGCTTTAGGTAGAAAACGTGGCCACGAACGGGTCGTAGCCCCCCGGATTCAATGCTCAGGTCCGGCGATCAAAGTTGAAATGGTCGTTGGGGATCACCGCGTATAGCATTTCATCGTCTTGGCCCGGATAGCGACCCAAATTGGCGTGAAACCGGGCATGCCCTGTCGTGATATTGAGAGCAAAATAGGGTTTCCCATCTCTATTGAGCCGCTCCCAAATGGCGCCGATCTCGACTTGGCGACCGCGAGGGCTTTGGGTGAAAAGTCTATAGCGTGGTGCGTTTTCGTTTTCGCTGCTGACGGGTTCTCCCACGATATCGATATCGAAAGCAATTGAAGCGATATTTCCGGTCAGGCCCTTAGCATCGATCTGAACAAAATTTGTGCGGCTGGTCATTTACACGCTCCTTTGGCTAAAGCACCAAAAGGATCAAACCGAATTCGGATGCGACACTGTGGATCTCCGAAGTGCTGGAAACGGGGCCAAAAGAGAGCTGGCAGATTTCAAGGAAGAGGTGCCTGCCTAAATGCCGTTCCCCCGCTGGCTGGTGATGCAAAGTCACCGATAATGCCAACAAAGGGATCGCTGGATTTGAGCAACACAATTACAAAGACCTCTCGTTAAGCGAGCCGTGGACGAGGTCGAAGTGAAGGTGTGGAGCCGTGGTTTTCCATCCCAGCTCCACGACGGCGCGGGTGCCCGAGATGACCGGTGACGCGCCACATGATGCAACAATCGGTCCGCGAACGCCGCGTCAGCTCTTGCTCAAAAGGATGCAGGCAAAAGTGACTGCTGCCTCATGGAAAGGCGCATACGAATTCATTCGATCAAGCACGCGTGACGACCGCAGAACAGGTGTATCTTAATCGGCCTACATTAGACTTTGGGGGAACTGGTCCGGCTTACCTAAGAAGGTTAGTGAGGAGGCGCCGCGATCGAACGACGCTGCCTATTGCCTCTGCCGCCCCATTTTATCGCAGTGCGTGGGTGGCGCATTTGCAATGTCATGCTGGAACGGAACCTAGAAAGCCCATGCGGCCACTGTTTCGGCGGGCAAGCGTGAGCGCATCGTCTTTCGGAGGTCGACCCAACATATAGTCGTCGAAACTCTCGCGATATCCTGTCAGCTCACAGCTATTGCTTGGCAACGGAATGCTCGTCGGCTGCCTCTTCCGGGATATATCCGACCGTAAAGCCGAACAGCTTTCCGATCTTCAAAAGTGTCTCCAATGTCGGGTTTGCGCGACCACTCTCGATTTCCGCAACTTGGCGCCGGCTCATGCCCAGCATGGTCCCGAATTGTTCTTGGGTCATCCCGAGTGACTTTCGGATCTCGCCCACGGCATCGGGAAAGCGCAGCGTGCCGGAGCGCGCACGTGTCGCTAGCTCCCTGCGCAGCGTGCGCGTCTCTTCCTTGGTGGGCATCTTCCAGCGTGGCATAATTTACCTTTTCACCAGCGTTGGCAAATTCACAGTCAGGCTCTTTCTGATCTCGTCGAACCTGGACAAAGCTCGACTAATGCTGGGCTCGATGTCGCGTGTTTCCGATGCAACAAGTTTGGGCACCTCATTGAGGCGCTCGCCGAATGCCACTAGCGACGCCAGCAGCTTGCCCGCACGATCTTTGTCGTTGGGATAGACAGCATCGCACACAACTTGCCAGTTCGGTAAAGTGTCGCCCCCTCTTGATTTCATGCACTCCCACCTGGTCGATCTGACAATGGTTTCGTCAGCCAGACGCATGGGCGCAAAGTCAAACACGGGCGCCAAGCGCACAGTGCCATCCGTATACTTCTCGATGGCCGTATTCCGACCATGGTTATCGGTGTTTCCCATAGCCAGATTAGCAATATCGCGTAAGACGTATTCGATGACATCGGCGTCAGGATCGGTCGAAACGCTCTTTATGACCTCAATGTAGCTCTCATGAGTCCCGACATAGCCAAATTCGGATACACCTAGAGCAGAAACGATGCTCTCCTGACCGAAACGGATCGTCCGACCGTTCACGATTTTCCGGTCAAATCTGGGCACGATTAGAACGCCCGGCGCATAAGTACCGGCTTTTTTTACGTTAAGCCCAATCTGAGCGGCAATGGAGGAATACAATCCTTCAAGTCTTAAAATGTCGCGGTCGGTCGCCTTATCGCTACGGAGCAGTTTGACGATAACGTGGTCCATCGCCTGGTCGTCGGCCACGATCGGGTCTGGATAGTAGAGCCCGTCCGCCGATTGGGTCATGGCCACCTTTGGCCACTCTCCTTGCAAGCCGCTTGATCCAGAGGCGATCATCATAAAGCGGTCAAACACCTCCATGAACCGCTCGCTTCGCTCCAGCATCTCGCCCCAAGTCACGCCCACCGGTGTCGACGAAGCGAGCCGCTGCCGCTCTTCTTGTTCTGCCTGGGCGATGCGGATATTTCCAATCGTGTTTCCGCTCGCACGCAGCAGCAGCGGCAGATCCGCGGCTCTACTGTTTTCCTCCAAACCCATCGCCAATGCCAGCTGCCTGCGAGCATGGCCCTGCGGAATGAGATCAAGCAGAAACGGAGGCCATTTTTGGGTATAACGGGATGCTAGATCGACGGGCAGACGAACTGAGAGCGCGCGTATGTCTCGGGCGGGATGTCCTTGGGAGTAATCGATCGACGCATGGTCCAAGAAATATTGCGGATCGTAGTCAAGCGTCACCGGCCCGCGATACCCTAGTGCGGGCTCATGGACAAAGAGATTGGCAGCTCTATGCCACTCATCGGCAAGGAAAATTTCGATATCCAGATTCATCTATTGCCCCCTTATACAGGCACAATAGCAATGACATCCCATTTAAACAACCCATCATAATGGGTCATAAAAGCGATGTGGGCAGATCGTAAAGCGAGAGCCCTCTCCATCGCGGGGCTGCGCATCAGTTCTGGCGCTCTATGCAGGTCCCAAAAATCGATGAGCACTCGCATCGCCTCACGAATGCTGCATAGTCCAATCCCGACGCTGGGGCAGAGTAGCTGGCACTCGCACAATCACGGTGGGTCAAAGTGCTTCTGGACGGCGGGAGACTTAACGGCCACGACGCTGGCAACGATGGGGGTTGGGAACACGGGGTCGATCCAGAAGCCATAGTTGAGATCAGCGCGACTCTAAGGGGCGAAGCGCCATGCCAAAGTCTTTTTATAATCTCGTCTGTGTGACGCTAGATTGCCTGCGCGATCATAAGTCCTTCGCTATGACATTCTTTCGTCTTCGTCCTGTCCGTAAAGATCGGAGTGCGACGTTGATCCGATCGGCATTGCTGCTGCGGTTTTGCTGGAAGAACCTAGCAACTCTGCATCTTCCAACGTTTCCACGTCAGGAAGGTCTCGCAACGTGTTGAGCCCGAAATGCTCCATGAACCGTTTGGTCGTCACGTAGGTGAACGGCGCGCCGGGCGTCGGGCTGCGCGGTCCCGCCGTAATCATGTCCTTGTCGCGCAGTGCCCCTATGATATCGCGCGACGTTTCGTACCCGAGAATTTCAGAAACGCCTGCCCTGGTTACGGGCTGGTGATAGGCGATCGTCACAAGCGCGACAAGCTCGGTTTGCGTGAAAGCCACCGTGCGCTCAGGTAAAGCCATTGATGCCTTTATAGCGTCGGCATACGCTGACCGAGTGCGCATCTGCCAGCCTCCGGCCACATTGACCAGATCGTACGGTCTACCGACAAGTTCGGCGCGAATATCATCGATGAGCAGGTCTATGCTGGCGCTACGGCCAACTATGCGGACCAGAGCCGACCGCTCGACGGGTTGGGGTGCGGCGAACAGAACAGCCTCAACGCGGTTCATCCACTCCCGCCATCTAGCCTCGGGCGGCAGATCAGCGAGTTCGGGATCAAAGGCACCGCTATGAGCGCCCTTGGCGCGTTTCGCCATGACTACAACCCGTAAATGCGGAAAGTGGGTCGGCCGCTGAGTTCGCGCACCGCACCCAACTCCTCTAGGCGTTCAAAGAGGCGCCGAGCGCCACGGGCCGAAAGCTTTGCGCTAGACCAGGACGCCGGCAGTCCATCCTCTTCAAGTAACAATTTCACAACCTGGGCCGACCCCTTAGCTCGCAGGCGTGGTGCGACTTCAAGAAGGCGCCCTGCCCGCTTGTCGAGATCAATACCCAGGTCACACGCGTCGGCCGCCGCTTGGGCGTAGGCCGTAAACACCGCCCTGCCCCAACCCGTTTCGCCCGGCCGAATTCGATTTCCCAATTTGCCAGTCCGCAATACCGGCGACAAAATCTGTCCGGCCAGCAAAGGGATCGGCACTGGCCAGTGGAATTTCTGAGCTAGCACCGCATCGGCCAACCAATACGCAAGGAGTTCGGCATCGGGTCGCGCCCTGTAGGCACTTGCTGCGAGCTCAGCGGCAATTGTCGGTGCCGACCGTTGAGAACCATACATTTCCTGAGCATTGGCGAGGACTTCGGCGAGCGCGCCATCCCATTTCAGATCAAGCAGCTCGGCGATGGAACGCACCACATCCTCGTCCAGTGTCGCTGATCGACTGGCGAGACGCCGCCATGCCAAAAGCACTTTTCCCGCAGGTCCCGGGTCAGCGCCAACTGACCGGAACACATGCGCATCGCGCAGATCGGTTTCCGCATCTGCGCGCCTGAGCAGTCGGCTTGC
Organism: Pelagibacterium luteolum; assembly: GCF_900100665.1. GTDB lineage: Bacteria > Pseudomonadota > Alphaproteobacteria > Rhizobiales > Devosiaceae > Pelagibacterium > Pelagibacterium luteolum. Next base: position 27,396 of record NZ_FNCS01000024.1, on the reverse strand, counting down.
AGCTACGACCGATTTAAGGGCGAGCCGCATGCGCCACACGCCTGCCCAAGCCGGAGCTTCCCGCACGAGATAATCAAGAGAAATCAAGGCTGCGCCGGCGAGATAGGCAGCGTCGGCATCGGATTGTGCTTCGCTGCGTGGCCGCGCCCACGCCGGTACCCTAGGCACCACCCGCATGTCCGATATCGAGACGTCACCTAAAAAATTCATAGTCGGACGCTACCACGCCGCGGCGCTTTATAACAATAAAATTACCATAAACCGCCCTGCCTGTCGACGATGTAAAATGAATGATAATGTTGCATTATCGTTCGTTAGTTAGTAGCTTCGAATTTGACGCTCTCGTCGAGCAAATCCTCAACCATCGTGCTCCAGGGCGCTCCGCGCGTCCACAGGGCTTGGATAAAAGTGGTTTATGAGCTCTCAAGACGCAAAAACGCCGGCGCAGCTACCCTTAATCGGCCATGCCGAGGCTGTGGTGAACGCAGCGCCGGAACAAGAGACCACAGCTCCCTCCCTGCCCTCTCATATGACAGGTCTCGCCGACCGGGCTCGAGAGTATGTGGAGGCAGCGAGTTCTCCCAATACGCGCCGCGCTTACGCCTCTGATTGGAAGCACTTTGCCAGCTGGTGCAGGAGAAAAGGCTTAGACGCTCTCACTCCTGACCCGCAGGTGGTTGGGCTCTATATCACCGCGTGTGCATCAGGAGCGGTGACGAGAGATAAAAAACCCAGCTCGGTCGCGACAATTGCGCGGCGCTTATCATCACTGAGCTGGAACTATCGCCAACGCGGCCACTCTTTAGATCGTAAGGATCGCCACATAGCTACGGTGATGGCGGGAATTCGCAACACCCATGGCGCCCCTGCCCGCCAGAAGGAAGCAATCTTGCCTGAAGACCTGATTGCAATGGTTGGCACGTTAGACCCTGGGTCTTTGCGTGGGATGCGTGACCGCGCCATATTGCTTGTTGGATTTGCCGGGGGATTGCGCCGGTCTGAGATTGTGGGTCTCGATTGTGGTCGCGACCAAACGACGGACAGTCGCGGATGGATCGAAAGCTTCGACAAAGGTATCTTGGTCACCCTTAGGGGTAAGACCGGATGGCGTGAGGCCGAGATTGGCCGCGGATCCTCCAGCGCGACGTGTCCAGTGCAAGCGCTCGAAACCTGGCAGAAATTTGGGCGTGTGGCGCATGGCCCTCTGTTTCGCCGGGTCACTGGCGAGGGCAAAAAAGTCGGATCCGAGCGCCTCAATGGCCAGGAGGTTGCACGCCTTGTAAAGCGGACAGCGCTCGCGGCGGGTATTCGCGGCGATTTACCGGAAGATCGGCGTTTAAGGCTGTTTTCAGGCCATTCATTGCGCGCTGGCCTGGCGTCTTCGGCCGAGGTCGAAGAACGCCATGTACAAAAGCAGTTGGGCCACGCCTCCGCCGAGATGACGCGTCGCTACCAGCGGCGCCGGGACCGGTTCCGCGTAAATTTGACTAAAGCTGCAGGCCTTTAGGCTGAGCAAAACACAACTCACGCGCTGTTCGCTCAACGCTGCGACCAAGAACTTGGGGAATTTGGCAACCTGCTATCGGGGTCGACCGCGCGAATGACTGGGCCATTTGGTTCATTCCAATGCCATAAAGCAACGCAATGTCCACCTTGTGACACGAATGAAGGATAGACACCTCCATCATAGACAGCTGTGTTGAGGCGTTTGTAGAGCAGATATGCCCTGATCATATTCAACCCAAGCCCTCGATAGTTTAAGAGCGGCGTATATCGTTGGTACGCTTTGCGGGTTCCAGCGCCCACAAGCGTCCTCCCCTGCTGATAGCAAGTGCAAGCAATTCGGGTCTTATGCGCGCCATATAACCAGCGAGCCGCCTTCGTCAGGCATAAACGCCTGCGCGTACTGCCTCCAAATACGACAAAACCTCGGCCGATTTGCTCTCGCTCACCAAATCATAAGCTGTTTTTCCCGCCCAGCCGGGCAGTGGTTGATGCTTGAACCAGATAACAGCACGTTTCTCGTCCCCCGCCATGTCAGCGGCCAAAGTTAGGATACGCACAATCGGACTAAGAGCTAAGTCAACTTTGCGGGTCGCTGACTTGGCGCTCAGAGTGTTCCGAGCGAGTCCTGCCAGTTTGGCGAGTTCAGACTGTGTTATCCCCAGTTGTGTGGCGAGGTGGCTCGAGGATAGAAAGACGATCTCGCCGTCACCAAATCGGAAGGCTTCAACGTCTGAAACGTGGGGCTGCATATTACACTCCGGACAGCTCTTGAAGACCAAATGATCAATTTGCGCTCACGATGCGCTCAGAACAAGCTGCACGTTGTTCTCTTTCTAGACGAGTGATGCATTGAGCGTCCCCCCTATCGCGCCGAGGCTGCGCGTCGATGGCCTGCATTGGTGACCGTCGCCTCCTATACCTAAGTGCCACTCTACCAATCACGCGTCCTACTCCCCTGCCCTATCGAGGTTTGGCGAGGTTTTGGAGCAAGGACGGCGAAACCGAAATGCCAGCTTTACGATTGCCATCGGAGTGTTCAGGCCCTTGTGTCCTCGGGGGCTCCTCAGCGTCGAGCTTTGCCCTCAGCAACGCCATGATCATCGGCCACGTCGAGAATTTGTTGTCTTTGGCCCGATCCACAAGCGATCGCAAATAGCCCCCCGCAGATTTGACCGCTTCGCCTTTTTGATAGATGGCGGCCAGCGTTATTGCCGCTTCCCTCGCCCCGAGAACGGCAAGCGCTTCGGCCCAGGCACTGGTGCTAATGCCCAGCATCGGCCGCGCAAACTCAGCTGCCGCCACGAAATCGCGCCAGTTAACGATGGCGCGCCCGCCATTGAGTTCGATCAAGCCCGGGCATGCGTCTAGCACAATGCCCAAAGGCAGATCCCGCTTCGGCAGACTCTCCACCTTGCGGTCGTTCTCAACGCTGCTTGGTTCTTCTTCTTGGTTTCTAGAGCGATCTTCAGATTCTTTATGGGAGTCTGGGTTTGAATTATGTATGTGCTGCTCATTATGAGACTCATTGGCGTTCATTTTTAGAGAATTAACGAACGATTCCAATGCTTGACGCAGTTCGGCGTATAACGCCTCGAGTTCATCGCCGATTTCACCGACCAGGGTGCGGTCCGCTTGGCGTGGAAGCCGCGCCATAATCTCAACGTACCGGGTTTGCGCCGCACCCCAGTTTCCCGGCACGCCTTCATGGATGCCTGTTTCGATCGTCTTTGCAATATCACGGCGCAGGAGCGTGACCCGCTCTCGGGCGACGCGCAAGGCCCGGCGCTCAGCCCGGATATCCTCAGCCATTTGCGCAAAGGCCCTCGCCCTGGCGACAACGGGCGACAGATCAAAGCCGTAGGCCTGGTCGAGCTGTCCATCCCAACCCTTACGAGCAAAGCGTTTGCCGTTAGGACTATCGCGTCGAATAATCAGTCCGCAATGGACCAGGACGGCAAGATGGCGGCGCAATGTTGCCGGCGACATTCCATTCGATCTTGCAATCAGCTGCTCATTGGAGGGCCAGACAATCAACCCTTCTTGCGCCGACAGCACTGTTTCGGGATAAAATGATAGTAGGGCATTGAGGATCGCGAGTGAACGATCGGTCGCACCGATCTTCTCTCGTGCTTCCCTTATGTCCTGAAATGTCCGCCATTTATCGACGGGGGGCTTATCGTGAAGGCCCTCAGCGTCCATTTGAGCTGCGACATGGTCAAGCGTCATCGTCCGCCGCCCAAAGGGCGTCGTTGTATTGTGTATCCGCATCATCTTCTTTCACCGTTCAGGCAAAAGCGTCCCGGCGCGCCCTAAAGGCACCACTACACTTGACAGCGATTCGCGGATTTGCGATTCTCAGGTTGCTAGACGATGAGAAGGGCTTCCGCAGCGGTAACGTTGGGGGGCCTTTTTCTTTTGCGTTCAGTCTCCGTTTTTTGTCGATCGTGTTTTCTGAAACTGCTCATAGAGAGCGTCCAGATTTTCGGTTATCCAGCCGCCGAAGCCGGCGCCGCTTGGATCCTCAAGGGCAAGCGTTGTCTTTTTCCCAGACTGTTTGAAGGTCGCCTGGAGCGCATCATCGGGCGCTGACCATTTGTGCTCTTGTTTCGGCAGCCCTTTGCGCATTTTCCGACCGGACGTGTTGAGGAGCCCCAACAGGCTCTCAAACCGCAGGTCGCTCGACATCTGCTCAACGTCTGGATCGCTTAGAAACTGCGCTGTGACATCGCTCTTTTTGCCCACGAGCAAGGAAAGCTCGACCCATCGCTCTCGTCCGGCACTTGGCGCTGCGCCGATCTTTTCAATGACGTCACTTGGGATGCGACGAGCGACGGAAATCATCTTGGAAACGCTCGCCTCGTTCGACCCGAGCGAGGACACAATAAGATCGCGCCCATACCCCAGTTCCTCGAGCTGCTTTGCAAAGCTCGCCTTTTCGATAAAAGTCAGATTGGCGCGTGCTGAGTTTTCGTGGCCCTGCGCCTTTACGTGCGCTTCATTGGACATTTGTTTGACCACAGCGCGTACGCGCCGGCCAAGTTCTCGGGCAACTCTTACGCGCCTGTGACCAAAGACGATCATAAACCGGCCGCTCTCAGTCGGATGAGGCCGTAAAAGCACGGGCGTATTCTGACCGCCTTCTTTTATCGCTTCTCTCAGAACGACATATTCTTCCCTGTCATCGCCGATACGATCAGCAACAAACGAGCGATCGATATCTGCTGGATCGACCTCAACTATGTTCTCGCCCTCTAGGTAGGCGTCCGCCTGCCGAGCTAGGTCGCCAACAGAGCGTATCATCGACTTTGCTGCGCCGCGTGTTGGATAGGATGCTGGTCTAGCCGCCTCGTTTGGCTCATCAGCACCGACCAATCCGGCAAGTAAGTTTTTTCGTGCCATTTTCGCCTACTAGCTCTGTGCCAACCTATTGAGTTTGCGTCCAAAAACAGTGATTTTGTCAGCTGACAAGTTCACCGCCCCCATGATTTATGGATCAACCCGGTGATTTCGCTGTTCACTTGGTCCAGCGATTCAATGGCACGCTCATATGTTGAGCGGGTCATAGCGCTCTTTTCGACTTCATAGAGCGTCTGCTTTGTGATCCCCGCGTCCGAGATCGCTGTCGATTTGACCATCTGGCTTTTCAAAATAAACCCACCGAACAGGGTCTGAAGAAACCCAACCATCTGCGCTTGGGGTTGATCTGTGGGTTCATATCGCGTGATGAGGTAACGAAACCATTCGAGATTGACCTCCGCGCCCGCGCTGCGGATTGGCTCGAGGATGCCACCGAGCATCAACAAGAACTGCCCCATGGACATCACATCAAGCATCTGAGGATGGATCGTTATAAGAACGGAAGTTGCAGCGACCAGCGCCGTAATTGTGAGATAGCCCAGCTGAGGGGGGCAATCGACGATCACGACGTCATAGCGATCGTTGACCTCTTCAAGCGCGCTGGCGATACGAGTGAAAAACGACTTTCCGGCATTCGACGTTCGATCCGCCATTGCAAGCGGCGTATCGTACTCAAACTCTTGAAGTTCAAGGTTTGCAGGCACGATATCGAGCCCTGGAAAATTTGTGGGTTGGATCACCTGAGACAAGGGTACGCGCTTGGAATCGTAACGAATGGCATCATAGATCGAGCTGGCTTGATCAAATTCGGCCTGGAACCCATGCAAAGCTGACAGAGAGGCCTGCGGGTCAAGATCAAGTGCCAAAACGCGATGGCCCGTCAGGGCCAGATGCTGAGCCAAATGCGCCGCTGTCGTTGTCTTGCCCGAGCCGCCCTTGAAGTTGACGACCGTAATGATCTGGAGCTTGTCCCCTGCCCTTCTGTGCGGCACGTACATCTTGACGTCTGAGCGGCCATACCGATCGAGATACTGGCGAAGCTCAAGCATTTGATCAGCGGTATAGGTCCTGCGACCCGAAGGCGAAGTTTCTGGAACAGGCCCCTTCCCTTCGAGATGAAGTTTCTTGAGATGGCTTTGAGATACCCCAAGATAGTTGGCGACTTCACCAAGATTAAACGAACGCAAGCCTTTCTTGGCGTTCGGCGGGTATCGCTGAACGCTCAGAAGTTGCAATTTCTTCGATATCTGATCACCCTGCTCCAGGATCAGTTTTTCGAAGTGCAACAGATTTTCGGCTTCGAGCTTGGCAATCACGTTCATTCCCCGGCAGGCTCCAAATATCGGTTTTCGACCATATCTGCTGCTCCAACCGTGATTATGCCCGATTCTAGAAGGGCCACAATGATTTTTGTGTTAATGCACCGTTAATCCCAAATCCGCGGCTTGAACCGCCACCGCGTTAGAACGCGCGCTACGGTATTGATTTGACTGTCATTTTTACCGTTTTTGTCGGCTGACAAGAATGTGCGGACCGGGCAATACCTGCATGTAGTGCTCCTTGGTGATCGGCGCCTTCCCGACATATCTCAGCGAATCTACCGACCGTCCTCTGCTGCCTGTCACGTGACCTTTGGGGTTCAGAGCGAACGGGCGCTATGCCAATACCCACTTGCGTTCGACGGCAATTGCTACCGACTGGATCGTCGATACGGTCCCCAATTTTTCTCTTACGGCGCTCAGCTGAAGTTCGACGGCGCGTTCGGTGACGCCGCGTATTATGCCAATCTCCTTGTTGGTTTTGCCTTGTACCAACCACGAAAGACATTCGAGCTGGTAGTGGGTGAGGGGACATTCTGGCGCGTCAAATGCCGTGACGCTCGAGCGCTCGAGGTACCCGTGGAGAAATGCACCGGCGGATAATGCATAAAATTGGTCCGCGGTGAGCACATTCTCACTTGGCGCATCGGGACCCGAAAGTGTTAGGGCGGCACGCATGCCGTACCCGGCTTTGATTGGGATGGTATAGCCAAATCGAATGCCGATCTGACCGGCATCACGCATAAACTGGGCCTGCTGGCGACTATGCGCCAGTACGTTCGATCCGTTTGACCAGCTAAAGGCACTGTTGGCGTGCCGGGCCAGAGTCACGATCGGGTCGATCAACGCGAGCTTCTGGGTGAGATAGCGCCGTTGCCAATCCGAGGGATAATTGGAAATTCCTCGAATATTTGTGTCCTGCAGCCAAAGATAGGTGAACCAGCGAAAACCGTGTCCTCTCGCAAACCGGCGGAGCGCCGCGCGCGTTTCATGGTCATCCGAAGCAACACTGAGCCAGTCGCGCAGCTCGTCCCAACTCGGTCCTTCGCGTTCGTTTCGTCTCATGTTCGTCCCCAAACTGTTTCCGACCGATTACTGCATCGACCTCGAAGGATAGGCCCACCTCTCTTCCAATGTTCACTTCGGAATCCCGAAGTACACTACCCAAGTATTCGCCGCTAGCTTCCCTAATCGTAATTGAGGGGACTAGAAATGGAAGTCAGAGTGATCACGGGCCAGAGCGAAAACACTGAACTGCTCACCAAAATGTACCAGTTGCGTGCCAAGATCTTTTCAAAGCGTCTCGGCTGGTCGGTAAATGCCGATCACGGCATCGAAAGAGACGAGTTTGACACGTTCAAAGCCAGATACATACTCGTCACGTCCGATAAACACGTTGTTGGCTGCGCGAGATTTTTAGATTTCTCACAGTCCACAATGGTCGCATCTCACTTTGCCGATCTCCTGGACAGTTCCGCGCCGATTTGCACACGTGCGGCAGTCGAAAGCAGCCGATTTTGCATCGATACCGAAGCCCTGCGTTTCAAGAGCGGTGATGCGAGCGGCCGCAAGGCCACGGGCTTGCTGATATCGGCGATGATCGGATGGGCGGCCCTTCACCGCTACAAAGCTATTGTGACCGTGACCGATGTCGGCATCGAGCGCCTGCTGCGCCGCTTGAATGTCCCGTTTGAACGCCTCGGCAGGCCGCGGCGCATAGAACAGACCATGGCAGTTGTAGGTCAGGTCGATATCGCGGCCGCGCAAGCGCATCCAATAAAGGCCGCCGCGCTTGATGCTAGAGCAATCGGCTCTGTTTCGGCGTCTGCCTGAGCGCATCATGATAAATCCAGATGCTCTCAATCGCTTAACCGAAAGTGTTCGGTCTGCCCTCGGCCCCACAATTTGTGCAGCGCTTGATGATCCAACGGTGGTCGAAATTATGGTTAACCCCGATGGCCGCGTCTATATCGAACGTATGGGGTCGAGCGCGGATTACGCAGGCACAATGGCTGCGGAGAACAGCGAACTCGTCATCGGCGCCGTTGCCCATCTCCTCTCCAGCGTCGTGACCACAGCGCGCCCAATTATTTCAGGTAAGCTACCGATCGGCGGACATCGCTTTGAGGGCCTAATCCCTCCGGCCGTGGCGCGTGCAGCGTTCACCATACGAAAACGCGCACCTTTTGCGATAAGCCTAGCACGGTATGTCGAGCAAGCGATCATGACCGATCGGCAGGCCGAAATTCTCCGTGGGGCCATCCGCGCTCGACAGAACATTGTGGTCGCTGGCGGCACGGGAAGCGGGAAGACCACGCTTTGCAACGCGCTTCTTGGGGAACTTGTCGCGCTTGCGCCCCATGATCGCCTCGTGATCTTGGAGGATACTCCTGAAATCCAGTCCGCCGCAGAAAACCATGTCTGCCTGAATACGACCGACACCGTTGATATGAGCCAGTTGCTCAAGACAACGCTTAGACTAAGGCCTGACCGGATTATCGTAGGCGAAGTCCGCGACGGAGCGGCTCTTACGCTTTTGAAGGCTTGGAACACAGGTCACCCAGGCGGCGTCACAACTCTGCACGCAAACTCGGCACGCACCGCTTTGATCCGGCTAGAACAGTTGGTTGCAGAAGTGTCGGTCCAAACGATGCGATCTGTGATCGGAGAGGCAGTGGATCTTGTCATTGCGATCGAGCGTGCGCCTGAGGGCCGCCGCGTGAGCGAGATCATCGAAGTTCAGGGCGCCGCCAGCGGCCAATTCGACACCCGCACCCTGAGTCACACGCCTAGCCCACAATCTCGAAGGTCCGATCATGCTGCATAGAACGCTATCCATTCTAGTCGTCTCCACGACGATATTTGTCGCATTCGAGCCCGCAATGGCTGGGGGAGGGGGCGGGCTGCCCTGGGAAGCGCCGCTTGAGCAAATTCAACAGTCGATAACCGGACCGGTTGCGGGCGCCATTGCGTTAGCAGCAGTCGCCATAGCGGGTGCGATGCTAATCTTTGGCGGTGAGCTCAACGACTTCGCGCGCCGGCTGGTCTTTATTGTGTTGGTTGCAGGGGTCTTGCTGGGTGCGGCACAGATTGTCTCGCTTTTTGGTGCGTCTGGCGCTGCAATCGTCGCTCTTCCAGCAGATGCCCACAGCGCCTAGGGGGGCGGACGATGACGGATCCAACCGATGCTCTCGTGCGCACAAACCTTCACCGCGCGCTTTCGCGTCCCAATCTCCTTTTTGGGGCAGATCGCGAGCTGGTCCTTATAACCGGCCTATTGACCGTAATCTTGATCTTCGTGGTCCTCACAGTGCTCTCGGCACTTCTGGGATTGGCGCTCTGGATCGGGATCATTGCGGCTCTACGCATGATGGCCAAACAAGATCCTTTCATGCGTCGCGTCTACGGGCGCCACATTCGCTATCGCAACCATTACAGGCCAACGTCATCGCCTTGGAGAGGAAGGTAGTGTGCTCGCCTTAAACCACTTCCGCCATAGAGAGGCGTCATTTGCCGAACTTGTGCCTTACGCGGCGCTCGTGGACGACGGCATCATGCTTCTCAAAGACGGGTCGCTGATGGCTGGCTGGTACTATGCGGGTCCCGACAGCGAAAGTTCGACCGACATTGAGCGCAACGAGGTCTCCAGACTCCTCAACACCGTTTTGGCGAGGTTAGGCTCGGGTTGGATGATTCACGTCGACGCCATACGTATGCCGACACAGAGCTATCCGGCACGCGACCTCTCCAGCTTTCCCGACCCTGTGAGCGCTCTGATCGAAGAGGAAAGACGCGCACATTTTGAGCGCGCAGATGGTCATTTTGAGAGCAAACATGCGCTCACACTGACGTATCGAGAACCTCAAGTGAGAAAACAGGAGATAACGCGCTACCTTTATTCAGACCACCACTCCCGTCATCAGACTACCGCTGACCGTACACTCGAAAAGTTCAAAAGCGCGATTGGCGAGTTTGAACAATACATCAGTAATTTCATCGCGTTAGAGAGGATGCGCACCCGCGCGGTCAGCGAGCGCGCCGGCGCAAGTCCTGCTCAGTACGATGACCTTTTACAGTTCGCGCGTTTTTGCATATCGGGCGAAAATCATCCCGTCCGGCTGCCTGATATTCCTATGTATCTCGACTATCTGGCGACTGCTGAGTTTCACCATGCGCTCACACCGATGGTTGATGGACGCTACATCGGGGTCGTATCGATCGACGGTTTCCCAGCGCAAAGTTGGCCAGGAATTTTAAACAGCTTGGACTTGATGGCGCTGTCCTATCGCTGGTCCTCTCGCTTTATATTTCTTGATCCTTTGGAGGCACGTCAAAAGCTCGAGCGGACCAGAAAAAAATGGATCCAGAAGGTGCGACCCTTCATGGACCAGCTTTTTCAGTCCAATGCTGGGGCGTTGGACCAAGATGCGGCCCTTATGGTCTCGGAAAGTGAAGACGCAATTGCCTCGGCGAATTCCCAGCTGGTTGCATACGGCTATTACACTCCAGTCGTTATCGTGTTCGACACTGACCGCTCGAGACTGGACGTCCATTGCGAACAGATCCGTCAACAGATCCAGGCCGAAGGGTTTGGCGCCCGGATAGAGGGCCTCAATGCGACTGAAGCATATCTGGGCAGTTTGCCAGGCAATTGGTACGCAAATGTTCGCGAACCCCTAATCCATACCCGCAACCTTGCTGACATGTTGCCGTTCAACGCTGTCTGGTCCGGGGAGGGGGAGTGTCCTTGCCCATATTATCCTCCAAACTCGCCGCCATTGACCCAACTGGCCTCGGGATCCACACCGTTCCGTCTCAATCTTCACGTTGACGACGTCGGCCATACATTGGTCTTCGGTCCCACGGGCTCTGGTAAGTCGACATTGCTGTCGCTTATCGCAGCTCAATTCAGGCGCTACGCGAATGCCCAGATCTTTGCGTTCGACAAAGGCATGTCACTATATGGCCTGACTGCGGCCGTGGGTGGACATCACTACGCTTTAGGAAGTGATGAAGCGCCCGCATTCGCACCACTGTCCAACTTGGAGACGGGTGCGGATCGCGCGTGGGCCGTGGAATGGCTCGAAACCTTGATCCGATTACAAGGCGGCATTGTTGATCCCGATTCCAGGAATGCTATCCACCATCACATCACGCTGATGACACGATCGCGGCACCGCTCCCTCTCCAACTTCGTGTCGGGTGTTCAAAAAGAAGCTATAAAACAAGCACTTGAGCCTTTCACTTTAGACGGCCCCATGGGATTGATGCTTGACGCCGAAAATGACGGCCTTGAGCTTAGTGCGTTCCAAACATTTGAAATTGAAGAGCTCATGAACATGGGCGACAGAAGCCTTATCCCGGTGCTGCTCTACTTGTTCCGCCGCATAGAAAAAAGCTTGGATGGTCGCCCCAGCCTGATCATTATCGATGAGGCATGGCTGGTGCTCGGCCACGGTGTATTTCGCGACAAGATACGCGACTGGCTCAAAGTGTTGCGCAAAGCAAATTGTGCCGTGGTGCTTGCGACACAGTCGATCTCGGACGCCGCCGATTCCGGGATTATGGACGTCATAAAAGAAAGCTGCCCAACAAAAATTTGCCTTCCGAACGGTGCTGCCCGCGACAGCGATAGCCGTAGGTTTTACGAGCGATTGGGATTGAACGAGCGTCAGATAGAGATCATTGCAACGGCAACGCCAAAGCAAGATTATTACGTCGCATCGCCCCAGGGGCGCCGACTTTTCAATATGGCGCTGGGACCGGTTGCACTGGCGTTTGTCGGTGCATCTGGCAAAGCCGACATCAGACAAATCACGGCGTTGCGGGCGGCGCACGGTGAGGCATGGCCCACACATTGGCTCCACGCCCGGGGTGTCAGCCATGCGACTTAAATCGCCAATGGCGAGTGTCATCTTTTGGGCGCTCTCAACCCATTCTGGATCCGCCGGCATCGCAGTTGGCGGGGCGACGGAATGGACCCAAATTCTCAACAACCTCCAATTGGTCGAGCTCGCAGGAACCAATATGGAGCAGGTTGCGCAAAATCTTGAACAAATATCCCATCAGGCGACCCAGATCGAAAATCAGCTCGATCAGTACAAAGTCATGCTTCAAAATCTAGAACGGCTACCAGAAAACATCTGGGGCAACGCCGTCGGTGATCTCAATTTGCTGCAGCGCATAGTGGCTCAAGGGGAGGGCATTGCCTTCTCGCTTGGGGGGCTTGACGATGTATTGGCCCAACGCTTTCCAAGCTACGCCAGTCTTGAGACCGGATTGAACCACGGTCACGATTTTTCTGGTGAGTACGCCAGTTGGTCCCAGGCCAATCGCGACACGATCGCTGGCACGCTCGCGTCTGCGGGACTAACCGCGCAGCAGTTCGAGTCTGAATCTCAAACCCTTTCTCAACTGCACGCTCAATCAGCGTCTGCGAGCGGCCAAATGCAAGCTCTTCAGACGGGACATGCAATCGCCAGCCAGCAGGTGGCGCAAATCCAGAAACTGCGCGCCCTTATCGCACAGCAAACTGTAATGATGGGCACATGGTACCAGTCCGAGCAGACCCAATCAGACCTCGCCCAAGCGCGCCGCAACCAGTTTTTCAGCGCAACGCTCCCCGCGCTTGAGGGGCGCCAAATGCAGATTTTGGGCCGATGAAGGTGACAGCAAAACCCACGAGCGGCCAAGATACGCGCTCGTTGGGCAGATCAATCAAGCGAAGCTGCTGTCGCAAGGTGCAACCACGCCATTTTGCGCTTTGCCACCGCCAAACCAGCGCGAGGGCAGGGGGGCAGGGCGCCCGCCTGATTTTCATTGCCATTTCGTTCGGTGTCGCACTCGCGCCTCAGGTCGGTTTTGCGCAAGTTGATGGCGGATTGTTAGAGAGCCTTGAAGATCAGATCGTAAGCGCGACGCGAGACTGGGAAACTCAGGTCCTTTCGGCTGCAAGAAGCCTTTTTTGGACGCTTGCGAGCATCGAAGTTGGGATCGCCGCGGTATGGTTAGCCATACAGGCACCAGCCATTGAGGCATGGTTTGCCGAATTGGTCCGACGGATTTTGTTCATCGGCTTTTTCTTGTTCGTGCTTCAATCGGGTCCCGATTTCGCATGGGCGATCGTGGACTCGTTGTTCGCTCTAGGCTCTGAACGCGGTTCTGCGTCGCCCTCTGGAGTTTTCAACGCTGGCATAAGCGTTGCTGGAAAGCTCGGTGAGAACGTTCGTTTTGGTCTTTGGGAAGACAACCTTTTAGGCATGGCGTCGATCATAGCAATGGCGATCGTTGTCGTCTGCTTTTCGTTGGTGTCAGCCCTTTTCGTATCTGTTCTTGCTGAAATGTATGTCGGGCTGCTTGCCGGGATGATCATGCTGGGGCTGGGCGGTTCGTCATACACCAAAGACTTTGCCATTCGATATCTTGTCTATGCCTTCTCGGTCGGCATGAAGCTTATGGGGTTGGTGATGATAGCCAAGATCGGCTCGGACATTTTGATTGGTCTCGCCGAAAACGCGGACTTTACCGGCGAGGAGCAGATCATGACGGCCCTCGCGATCGGGGGCATCTCGATCGTCGTCTTTATGATTGCGCTTCAGGTTCCGACGATTATCCAGGGCATGGTCCAGGGCGTTTCGACATCAACCGGGCACGAAGCTCTGCGCTCAGGATCCCAGCTTGCAACATTTGCCGCGCTAGGGGCAGGGGCCGGCTTAGGGATTGGCGGCCTTGCGAAGGGCGCAGCCACAGCCGCTGGACACTCAAAGGCAGCAGGGGAAGGGCCGGCGCGCCAATCAAAAGCTGCCTTGAGCGCCGTGAGCGGTTCGCTTGCCTCTGCGGCGGGTGACAAGATGGTGGGGCTCCCCGGCGCCCGTAGCGGGACGACTTTGGGTTTGGCCAATCAGAAGCTTCGTGACGCGCAGCCGACCTTTATACGCTCGTCCGGTAGCACCTGAGCACTCCTACACACACCCAACTCAAGGGCACACTATGGCAAAGGCCGTCCCAGAGAACCCATATATCGCGGCGCGCCAGGAATGGTCTGAACGATATGGCCAGTATGTCCGTGCAGCTGAGGCGTGGAGAGTTGTGGCCATGTTGGCGATGGGGATGGCCATCATCGGTTTCGGATATGCCCTTTATCAGTCGACCCAAGTAAAGTTTGTACCTTACATCGTGGAAGTCGATCAGCACGCCAATGCAGTCCTCGGTGGGTTTCCCGGGCAAATCGAGTATGCCGACGAACGCGTCGTTCGCGCCATGCTGGGCCAATGGGTCTCAAACTTTAGATCGGTCACACCCGATACGGTTGTTCAGACGGGTTACATTAATCGCACCTACGCCCTGCTTCGCCGCCAGGACCCCTCCACGGCGAAGGTAAGCGCTTGGTTTCGCAACCAATCCCCATTTGACGCTGCGCGCGAACGGACAGTTTCGGTTGAAGTCAACAGCGTCGTAGCGCTGTCCGGTGAGACCTACCAGATCGACTGGACCGAAATCGAACGTGATCGCTCAGGACGGGAGGCTGCCAACCGTCGGTGGCGTGGCATTGCGACCGTTGTTCTCTCGCCGCCCCAAGACGAAGCCATCATCCGGCTTAACCCGATCGGGCTCTATCTGGCCGATTTTGAATGGACGGCACAACTCTGACCCTCATTTCGGAGATCTAGTGATGATTGCGAGACATTTGCACCTGCGCGATTTGGGCGTGGCGCTTTTAAGTCTTATGCCGAGTGTAGCTTTTGCAGATGGGTCAAGTGGCCACACAGCGATTGATATCTCGGAGCGTTGGCAAGATCGGGCTGCCATCGTAACCCATGGCGCAGACGGTGCGGTAAATTACCTCTATGGCCAGTCTCAACCCATCTTGATCTGCTCGCCGCTCCATCTGTGCGAGGTCGCACTTCAGGCCGGCGAGGTTGTGAACGACGTACTTGTGGGAGATACGGTGCGTTGGCAGATCGAGGTTGCAACGTCAGGCTCGCCCCAAGGGCAACGCGTCCATCTCGTGGTCAAGCCCGCAGAGCCTGGGCTCGAGACCTCTATGGTGGTCACCACCTCACGCAGGACCTACCACATCGCGCTCAAGTCCGGCCAACGCGACTATATGGCGAGAGTGGCATTCTCATATCCTGAAGAGATCCGCCAGAGCATAGACATCGCCAATCAGCGGCTCAGGGACAGCATCATTCCTGGAGCCGGTCTACCCGCTGAACATCTCAATTTTGATTTCTCGGTGACCGGATCTGCCCGCTGGAAACCAACCCGCGTGTATTCCGACGGCGTTAAAACCTACATCCAGTTCCCGAGCCATCTTGCAAGTGGGGACGCCCCGGTCCTTTTCATCCAAGACCATGGTGAGGAGCAGATCGTAAATTACCGCCTCCAGGGCACGATGATAATCGTTGATTACCTCGTTGACCGAGCGATCCTATTGAGCGGTGTGGGGCCAAACCAACAGCGCATTTCAATCGAGCGAAGGAGCTAGCCGTGGCGATCTTCAATTCGGCAGGACCGCTCTTGTCGCTGGCCTTTGTCACACTCGGGCTCGCAGGATGTACGTCAACGGGAGGTGGATATTTTGAGGCGGGTTCGAGTATCGACGCGCTTGCGCTCAGCGAGCCCGCCGCGACGGTTATTGCCAGCGACATGGCGGACCAAATTGCTCAAAATCTAGGGCCGGGCACAACGACAGTCGCTTTGCATACAGACAACTCGGCTATGTCTGTTGCTCTAGACGCCCGTTTGCGAGCTCATGGCTTTGCCGTCACGTCCAACATTGCGAGCGAAGATGTTTTTGCGATCGCATATAGTGTGTCAGGGCAAAGCGAGGAGATATTTGTCCGCATCACAACACCCGAGCTCGAAATGGCGCGCGCCTACGCGGTGACACCGTTTGGGGTGGACCCCATCACGCCCATATCGATCCTGCGTCGAGCGGCCAGCTAGGCGAGGGATCGTATGAGTTCACTCGATCTCAACAGCCAAGCGTCCAACGGTTCAGATCTGCGCCGCGTCAATCGGTTGCCGATTATAGTGGTTGTGGCCCTTTTCATCGTGTTTTCGAGCGTGGTTGTTTGGGGATTATCTGACCGGGGGAGTGGGCGCGCCAACTCGAGCCCGTCAAATGCGCCCGGGATGCCGGCTTCCGATCTGGCGGACGCTTTGACCGAGGGCGTGCGCCCTGGGATTGTCGAAGCTCCGCGCCAGGACCTGCCGCGGGCTGAGCCGCCGGCGGCTTTTGAGCCACCCTTGCCTGCCAATTCAAATCCTTTCCAGGGCGCACCCGAACTTGAGGGGTCACGAGAGGTCGAGCAGATCGGCTTCTCACAGACATCTCAAAGGGACGAAGGATGGCAGGACGCTCTAGCGCGCGAGCTCGCAGAGGCCGAGCTCAGAGAGCGAAACCGCCAACATCTCGCTTCACTTCAGGCCCAGCACACAGCAGCGTCCAGCCCGCTATCGGTGGATTTGAGCGCGATCGAGGGCCGGCAAACAGCGTCAGAGGCCGGTTCGCTCCTGTCCCATGCCGGTTCAAGCATTTCAGCTCAAAATGGGTCCGCAATCCTAAGCGAGGCGATCAGGGCAAGACTTGCTCAGCAAATGGACTTTTTGCACGATAGCGCGCTCAATGGAGGGCCAGGTGAGCAGGGCACCGTCTATGACCGAAACGATGACAGCCTGGTGCCGGCCCATGCTTCACCCTTCGCGTTGGCGCGAGGTTCGGTTATCCCAGCCACTCTCATTTCGGCGATAAATTCAGATCTCCCGGGTCCCATCAGTGCTCAAGTGCGCCAGCATGTATACGACAGTGCCACGGGCCACCACCTTCTCATTCCGCAGGGGTCAAGGCTCGTCGGCCGCTACGAGTCAAATGTGGGCTTTGGGCAGACCCGCGTTTATGCCGTTTGGTCTGATATCGTATTTCCAGACGGTACAACACTCGAGTTGGGCGACATGAGCGGGATGGACGGCGCAGGGCGCAGGGGCTTTAGCGACCGGGTCGACAATCGATATCTCGAGACTTTTGGAGCTGCAGCACTGACTGCCCTACTGGGGACGGGCCTTGATCTTGCGTCTCCGCGCCCTGATCCCGGTCAAGGCGGTGATCTCTGGTCGACGGGGCGATCAAACATTGCCGACAGTTTTGGTCGCGTGGCCGAGCAAACGATATCCCGTAGTCTGGACGTTTCGCCGACCCTTGAAATACGCTCGGGCTACCGGTTCAACATTTTCGTTGAGCGCGACATCACCTTTCCAATCCCTTACGGTCCCTAGAGCGCCCTATGGTTTGGAACACCGTCTCAAAGTCTGTCTAGCGCAGGCACAGGAACTCCTATGCAGTCCAAAATCACCTTTCGCGTACCCGAGGATTTGGCACAAGGGTTTGAAGCCTTTATCGCGGAAAATTCGCAGACCAACGGCACGCGACAAGATGCAATGCGCTTCATCCTTCGCGACTGGCTCTTGGCGAAAGGCTATCTTGAGGCGAACGGGGGGGACGGCGCGAAATAGAGCCGCGATGCGCGGCAGCGTCCCCTTCCAGGGTGATAGCCGCCGACGTTTTCGTGCATGATCGCGCTCTGAGCTCGGCCGCTAGCGACTTCGTCATCATTTAAAAATCTGTCTGAACGGCTTCGGGTTTCCCCAGTGGCAATCGCCCCATATTTGCGCGACGCTCACATTGCTGGTGGCGGACTGACCGCGGAGGAAAGCAAGTTTGACATGGGTGTTGATCGCCTCAACTGACGCTGATTTCTACTTGCTGCTCTCCCATATTTTGGAGGAGTCCGGATTTGGGGTCACACTTGCAAGCAGCGCCGAGGAGGTCCTGCACTTTAGCGCCGAACTCAGTCCTCTCGCCATCCTTTTGGACTGTCGGCCTGGTGAGGTGCTCCCATTCGAGGTTTGCACCCGCTTAAAGCAAGAAGCTGTGCCTTTGGGAATTTTGACTGTCGCTTTGATCGGGCCCGGTGCTGAGCATTTGCACATCGACCTCATCAAAGCAGGTATCGACGAAACGTTCGTGCGGCCCATGTCACCAAGCAAGCTCATCGGATTTCTTGGAGCGATCGCGCGGCGCAAAGGTCATGCGTATACGCCCAGCGATGGCAGGACACTTTTGAGGGCCGGCGAAATCACTCTCGATCCACGCCAGCATCGTGTGACACGACAGGACAAGGAAATTCACCTTGGCCCGATTGAATTTAGGCTCTTACGCCATTTGATGGAAAATGCGGGGCAGGTCGTGGCTCGGCAGGCGCTGATCAGCGCTGGTTGGGACGAGGGACGGTTCGTCGACACGCGAACGGTGAACGCTCATGTGGGGCGATTGCGCCGCGCGCTCACCGGTGGCGGCCCTGACCGCATTCGCACGGTGCGTTCCGCTGGATATATGTTCGATGACCGCTAGCAGAACAGCTCGGCCTCGGTTTGGAAGCGGTTCGCATCTGATCATCGACAATTGCGCGATTATTACCGGAGACGGACACAGCCATTTTCCTCTTGGATATCTCGAGATTAAAGACGGTCACATAAGCGAAATCGGCTCGGGGCGTTACGAGCATGCCCCTCCCGACGAGGCCATACTGTTTGACGCGCAAGGCGCCATGACACTACCTGGCGTTATTAATGCTCACGCTCACGGTTGCATGTCGGGTCCGCTCATGCCGAGTGGCTCCATCTCCTCTCGAGATCACGATATCGAGTACCAGAAAAACCGGCACCTTCTGGGCGGCACCACAACGTTGCTCAACGTGTGCGGCTTTAGCCTTTCCAGATCGCGTGCAGAGCGGACCCATCCTATCGATGTGCGATGGACGAGTGCACATACACCGGCTTCGAAAGCAGCGGCTCTGGCTGTGGATGGGACGGGACTTTTAGCCGAGCACCTGAGCGCGAGCATCACTACGGCGATCGAACAGGGTGCGGTTGGATTAGGGGAGGGGGGAGGCGGCCAAACACTGGGTGGTGGTGCCCAGGACTACAAATTCATTCCCGCGGCCATCTTGAAACACACCGGTGTTTCGCTTGATGCTCATACGGCAGGCAGGCTAAAAAACATGCTTTTCGGTCGAGATCTCATGGGCAAGGATCGCGCACCCTGGAGCGATTTCGTCACGCTGTGCGAGCAATTGGGGCTGGTTGAAACCCATGACGCGCACTCTATCGCCGCGGTCATGTCGAGCACTGTCTTGCCCTCCGTGGGCAAGGCGCTGAAAGGGCTTGAGGAACTTGCACACTGGTCGAGCAAGACCGGGCTACCCGCGCTTCTTCACACCGCGGCGCCCTCAGCTCGCGCTGTCGTCGATCTGGCTCAAAAATATCCCGAAGCATGCTTGATTGCGGCGCACTGCAATCATCCATCCTTTACGCCTCAAGAATCGGTTCAACTTGCAACTGAACTCAAATCTCTGGGGGTGGCAATTGAGGCCTGCACGCTCGACACCATCACGACGCGCTGGCGAAACAGTGCAGATAACCTAGATGCTTTGGTCAACGCCGGCCTGGTTGATATTCTCTCAACCGATTATGCGGGCGGGCATTGGGATGGCTTGCTTGAAGCGATCCACCGTATAGTCAGATTGGGCCAGATGGCCATGGCTGAGGCCGTGGCGCTTGCGACCGGAAACGTGGCGCGTCTTTTTCCCGATTTTGCCGACCGAGGTCAATTGACGATAGGAAAGCGGGCCGATGTCGTCATTGCTGACAGCAGGAACCTGGGACGCGTACGCCATGTGCTCATCGGCGGTAAAATTGTTGTCCGAGACGGTATCGTCGTTGGCTAACACCAGACGCTCGGCGAAGAGTTACGACTATAGGGTGCCGCCCCTCACGGCGTTCCGACAGTCATGCACGACTGGAGGTGCAGGCGGTTGTGCTAAAGCCTTGGCATAGAGGGAGATAGTCCTGACTTAACGTCACCGCTCACCGATAGGGTTACCCGTGTCACCGCTAAAGGTATTTGTAGAGCACACTTAAAGAGGTCCTTTCGGCCGTTAGAGCGCAAATAAGAGCCTGGACGCGTTTGTGCGAAATTTTGCCCTTCGCAATGGCGTAAAATTTCTCTTCAAGTTCCCCTCGCTCCAATACAATTGGCGGAACGCTTGGTGGTGATGCAAGTCTGTCGCCTGACCGGGTACGCACACTCAATTGGGCTAGTGTTTTTGCGGGAAACTGACGATCCAGCTCGGGGCGGACTGTCAGGTTGATTTTGCCGGCCAATGCGGACACCTGGTCATTGAAAAGCATGTCCGTTTTCAACTCCAAAAGGGCTTGGGGCCCGAAAAGGATCAGCATGGCCAGGCAGTAGGGCAGACTAAACTGGATATCGACCAAACTATCAGGCCGGACCTTGTTGGATAGCTTTAGGGCCCATGCAAAGGTTTGCACTTCAATGGTCACGATCTGTGCGACGTCGATGGATCTGGAGCCAAACTGGCGTTGCCACGCATCAAGGGCGGGATGAATATAGCGACAACACGCATACCGTTTGAAATAGGTGGCAAGAATTCCATTGGGAGCGTCTGGAACAGACGAAAGCTCCGCGCTCGTGTAGTGCGTCTCAAAATCGAAAAGATCTGTCGGCCCGGTAAAGCCATCTCTGGCCAAGTGAATGGCGGTCACTGCCTGGAAGACGCTGATAGGGATGCCTTCCTTTGCCCAGTTCCCGGTCTCATTTGCATACCCCGAGCTTCCATTTGCCAATTGGTTGGGCGCCCACACACCTGCAATCGCAAATGCGTTGGCCAATTGATTTAAGGTCAGCTGCTGCAAGCGGCCGCACGCAGCGACAACCCCAAATCCAGCCCACCGTCCCGACTGGTGCGTTTTAATCATTGCTGGATTTTGCGCTCGGGCAATTCGGACCGAGATTTCGTACCCTATTGCGATCGCAGCGAGCACTTGGCGATCCGTTAATCCTCTTCCCTCGGCGACCGCCAGCACTGCTGGTATTATGGCGGAGCCTGGGTGGCCCCGAGCACTTCTGTGACCGTCATCGAGATCCAGTGAAGACGCTGCCATAGCATTGCAGAACGCAGCGCCGGCGAGCGTTGAAGATTTGTCACTGAACCAGATTTTCGATTTTCCGTGACCAAAGAGCACGCCGGTCTTGCCTCGTGCGGCCGCTGCAGATAGCGCCGATTGGCCCGCAAGCGCGGACGCGACACTGTCGAGGACACAGTCCAGTGCCTTTGCGATTACCTCATCGGAAAGATGGTTTTCATCATAGGTCAGCACCCATTGGGCGAGCTGATTGCTCAGGGAGTCAGTCATCGCACTGCGCCGTTGGCCCGCAACGAGAGACAAACGCCTCATAAACGTGCTGAGCGACGTAGAGATCAAGGCTTGGCAGGCCCACGCACGTAATGTGAGCGGGACGATCAATGAGGCTTTTGTCCTTTATCAGGTCAGCGAGACCTTTTACGCCCCAGCGTTCTGCCACCATCTGCAGCGAGCCATGTCCATCTGCGCAAAACTGCGCCAGGGATGATGACGCCCGCTCTGAGACCATCTCAATGTCGTCGCAGGCAAGCATGCCGCGTTCCAGCATGTCCTTAATGCAACCAGTTGGCGTTTCATCACCGCCCAGGTGCAAAACAACCGCTTGTTCATTGAGCGCGCCTTGGGCGAAGACAGGAAATCGGGCGTTTGTCGCGGTGACAACAAGTTTGGCGGTGCCCAATCCATTGGTGTCCACAACGGGCGTTATGGGGAAGGGGAGGTGCGTTAGGCTTTTTGCCAGGCGTTGCGCCGAAGTGAAGGAATGTGCGCGCACAAACAAATGCTCAATTGATCTACCTTTGATTGCCGCCAGCTGAAGACACACCCATTTCGCTATTGGCCCCGCGCCGAACACGAAAACCGAAAAGCGCTCCGAGGCTTGAAAAAACGTCTCCGCCACAATGGAAGCGTAGGTTCCGGTGCGTGCGGCCGAGATCTGGGATCCTGCCATGAGGCACAAGGGCCGCATGGAGAATTTTTCAAACAGCATGATTGTCGATTGCGACCGCTCTAGGCCCAAATGACGGTTCAGTGCATTGGCGCCAACAATTTTAATCGCTGCATATTTGGGACCAACCGCCGTGAGCGCGGAGAGTTTCCATGCCAGTCTCTCGCCAACCAGGCTATCAAGCACGGCTGAGTATTGCGGACTGATCCTCAGCTGGTCATGGGGTGGGTATAGGACTGATTTTTTCCCGGATGTGCGCCCGCGACTGACATCGTGCCACATCTGACGCGCGATCGCGTGCAAGTCATGGGGCTCGAGATAGCCCTCCCATTCTGCGATATCTTTTGCTGTTATAGTGAGCGGAACTACTGCTTCTAGACTGGCTTGCATGGCGTTTCGTCCTCGAAGGGTCTCCTTCAGGGTGACCCTTGTTCGGCAGCGATAAAAGCCAAGCTTTGTCGAAATCGCACGACTGGATCGACGTGCAAGTTTATCTTTGAACCATCTCCCCATCATTGGGCCAGAGGGAAGTGCCTTATGCGTGGGCAGCCTGGGCGTGCGCTCCTGGTATTATCGCTTAGGGACGGCATGCTGGCTGTTACCAGATGAGCGCGTCACCTATAGCTGCCACCAGAGCATCGGGAGTTGGTGCCTGCTCGAGGCCTAAAATCGCTCTTACCGCGTCATTTGTCCGTTCGGCGGTGAGAACAGGTGTTGCGAGACGCGAAAACTTTTCGGTCAGAAGCTCGGTCGAGAGTGGGACTGCCGCCTCGCCTGTAGCGATAAGAACCGACGCCCCCCCAAGCAGATTTTCACCAAGCATGAGTGAGATATCCGCCCCGTGATATTGGCTCGCGCGCCGGGGCCGCAGAAGAATTTTGTTTGTAAGGGGGTGGTTCGCAGCGCGTGCCAACGTTTGTGGTGTGAACCATTGGGGCCCTGGCGGAATTTTGAGCAAAGTGGCTATGATTGCGTGCGGAACACTGAACTGGGCTGCCCACATCGTTTCGGGACGAGGCGTTGAAAACGGTGGCGCACACGCAATTTCGGGCACGGCGGCAATGATCATTTCAATGTCACTGAGCGCGGTCTTTTTCTCAAGACCACCAAACGCTTCCTTTACCGCCTGAGCGCAGGCCTGAATGATCCGGCAGCAACTGAACGCCTTAAAGCCGACGTCGGTAATTTCGAAATGCCTACCAAGGGCTCCCGCGAGCCGTTTAGCGTTGTTTTCCTCGGCGCCGGCCATCGTCCAGAACCCGGTATCGCCCTCAAAAACGTCCAGCGGGCCTTCCATTCCGGCCTTTGCCATGAACGCTGCGGAAACGCCCGCGTGAGCGGCACTGGCAAAATTGTTTTTCGCCATACTTGGGCTTTCGCCGTACACCGTTTTCATCACCGATGGCACTGGCGCGTTGATACCGGCGATGACCAATGCATGGGCCGTTTGAGTTGGGTCAAGACCAAGCAGTTTTGCCGTTGCCGCCGCTGCACCAAATGTCTGCCAGGTCCCGTGACCATGTACTCTTTTTCGAGGCGAGGTGTGTCCAAATGACATGGCCACGCGGCCGCTTACCTCATAGCCAGCAACAATCGCTTGGATCATGTCCTGACCCGAACTCTTAAGGATGGGGGCAACCGAAAGCACAGCACCATTAACTGTCGCGCCCGGATGGCCCTTCCAAAAAATGTCGTCGTAGTCGAGCGCGTTGATCAATAGAGCATGACATGCAGCGCTTGTCGCTGGATCGAGATGACCGCGTCTGACACCTTTTGACGGCGCCATCGGACGTATGGATTGTGCGTAGTGGGAGATCGTTTTGCCCACTGGTGTCTGGTGTCCACCCAAAAGGCATCCCACGGCATCCAGAAGGCAAAGCTTTGCTTTCACCCTCACAGTTTCGGGCAGATCATTGCTGTTTAATCGTGAGACGAATTGACCAAGACGGATAGAGGCGTAATCCATGGTTTTCCCCGGCATTCGCATATGGTTGAGGTGTCGCGGAAGGGGACGCTAGATCGGCGCTCTTGCCTCGACGCATCGCGTGCACTCGGCGAGTGCGCGCCGGTGCTGGTGCATGGGGATCCTGGCGCGGACTTTCTCGATTTCGGCGCGATCAAGCACCGCAGTTACCCAGCCAGTACCGTCCGGAGCGCGCACCGTAACGCCGCCCCAAGGATCGCACACAAGCGATTGACCAAAACAACTACGGATTTCCCCATCAACGCTGGGGTAGGGCCCCCATTGTCCGCACGCGAGAAAATAAGATTGAAACTCGATTGCCCGCGATCGGCATAAGGTCTCCCAGTGATCTCTGCCCGTTTCCTCTGTGAACGCCGCAGGCAGAACGATGACATCGACATGCCTTTTGGAAAGTTCCCAGAACAGGTTTGAAAAGCGGAGGTCGTAGCAGATGGCCGCGCCGATGGTGAAACCGCCCAGATTGTAGACAAGGAGGTTCCGTCCCGGAGCGACGGTATCGGACTCGCCATATCGTCTACCCGATGGGGTGGTGATATCGAACAGGTGCAGCTTTCTGTACCGACCGATCTCTGCACCCTGATCGTTGAACACGACGGTGGTGTTGAAGATTTTGTCCTGCCCGGGCACTTTTTCGAGCATGCTTCCGGCGTGGATGGATATGCCATGAGCGGCTGCAAAACTTGAGAGGACGGAATAGGCCTCTCCGCCAGGCATAAGATCTGCCGCCGCTATTTTTTGCTCAGGCGTTCCGCCTGACCAGTCGAAATGTTCAGGCAAAACGATCAGATCGGGCTGCTCGATCACGACCGCCTGTTTCATAAGGTTTATCGCTTGGGCAAGGTTATGTGCGCGATCGGGTTGGGAATTCATCTGTATGAGGGCGACCTTCATTGGTCATGCTCCTGCTTGAAATCAAATATGGATCGTCCGGCGGCCAGGTGTGCCCGCACGGCTTTCGACAGCTCTTGGCGTTTGAGTGCCTTTTGAGTGACTGCCGCCATATGGCTTGCCTCAGCCACAAAGATTCCGCTGTCATCGGCAAGGACGCAGTAGCCGGCAAGGATAGGCGCTCCCCCACAGGCGATAGGGAAATTGAGTGCGCCCCCGATCGCTATGGTGCGTGACGTGGTCTTCGCCGAAACCCCGTTGCACCAGACTGGCAGGCCGTTTTCGACAATCTCTGTTGGGTCGGTGCACGGACCGTCAACGATTATGCCTGCGGCCCCTTTTGCCTTGGCGGCCGCGGTAACGCCCCCGCCAACGCAGGCGATGTCGTCTTGATCAACGCGGGCGATGACCAACACATCGCCTGGGGTAAGCCTATCGATCGCGGCATAGATGATGCGGCCATCCCGCCCGGGCGCGGCAACAGTCATGGCGCGCCCGGCGATCTTTGCTGGGAACACTGGCCGAATAGCGGCATCGAGAAATCCAAGGGGCTCAAAGTGGCCGATTGTCGCCGTCTCTACATCAGCGAGCCGGTCGATAAGATGAGGATCGAGCTGCGCTGTCATGCGCGCTACACGGTAGAAGTCTTCCATGATGAGTGTACTGACGTTAGACCGGGCGTTCGCCGGCTGTCGTTGTGCGGTGCATGATGCGGATGGACTGGGGATCAAATGAATCCCGGCGATGCATGGTACACCGGTTATCCCACATCATGATGTCGCCCACGTTCCACTGTTGGACAAAGACCTCGTCGGTCGATGTCGTATGGTCCCACAGTTGCGCGAGAAGGTCGGTGCTTTCATCAAGCGGCATGCCGACAATCCAAGCCCCTTGCGACGTTCCGCCGAGATAAAGCGCCTTGCGGCCGGTCTCGCCATGGCTGCGCACAAGGGGATGAACGATGCCCTTCCACTCTCGAAAGTCTTCGGAGCACGGTTCGGTTTGGCCCAGGCGCAGCTTACCGGTCTTGTCATAGACGTTTTGGAAGAAGATCTGCCGCCCGGCGACTGCCTGTTCCAAATGCCGGGGAAGCGTTTCGTAAGCGCTGTAGGTGGACAGAAAATAGGTGTCCCCACCGCTTTCTGGCACCTCTATAGCCCGCAGGATGGCGCCAGCGGGAGGCTTTTCGTAAAACCACGTGTCGGTGTGCCATGTAGCCTCACTGTTGCCCATGGCCCCGCTGGGCTTGCCGTCCTTCATGGCATTGCTGATCACCAAAATTTCCGGATGGGTGGGATGGCCGCCTTCTTGAAGCTGTTTTGGGTGGATAACGAATTCACCGAAATGGGCCGAAAACGCCACTTGCTGGGCGTCCGTGATATTGGCGCGCCGGAACCGTATAACCCCGTGCTGCAACCAAAGCGCACGCACCTTTGCGATATCTTGAGCGGTATAGTTTTCGAAGTCGAACCCTTCGACATCAGCGCAAACATTGCTTGCATGCTGGATCGAGGTGATCTGGTTTTTGACAAGCATTACTGGTCTCCTTGGCTGTGACCCGAGCGGGTGGGTCACAGCCAGGATAGGCCCATCCAGATGAGACTATCCAATATCAATTGGAGTACATTTATGTGCTGGGATGATTAATCAGTCACGCAGCCAGCAGCTGGATGGCCTTGGGATCGACCGTGAGTTGGATCGCATCGCCGATGGCGAGATGGGTTGCGCGCCCCGCGCTGATCAGCGCTTTAAAGACGGTCCCGCTCGCGTGCATTGCCCACACCTCAAGATAGGCGCCAAGATTGACAATTTTGGTGATGTAAACATCGAGGACATTTGTTGATCCGTTGCTCTCGATCCGACTCCCGGACCACCTCATGGCCTCGGGACGGATACAACAAAACCGGCTCTCCCCGTCACGTGCGCATTCATTGTCGATCATGAGTTCAAGGCCGGATTCGAGGCGAACTCGGGCTTCTCCTTGTCTTTCCCGTATTGGGGTGATGTCAAAGATGTTGGATTTTCCAATGAAGTCAGCGACGAAGGTCGTGGCTGGTTTGCGATAGATATCGCTAGAGCGGCACCCGAGCTGAATGAATCGGTGCGGGTTCCCAAATCAACGCGTTTCTGATTCATCATGTTTGCCGGGTGAGGAGGCCGGCGGACATGTCGAAAGCTTTGTCACTCGATCTCCGGACGCGTGTTCTTGCCGCCGTGGCCAGCGGGCTCAGCCATCGCCAGGCAGCTGAACGCTTTGGTGTCAGTGCGGCAAGTGTGAGCCGCTGGAGGGCGCGCCAGCGTGATCAGGGAGCGCCTCTTCCCAAGGCCTTGGGAGGTGATCGTCGATCTGGACGCATCGACGCCTGCAAGGTTTTGATCCTATCGCTGCT
>NZ_FNCS01000005.1 GCF_900100665.1 Pelagibacterium luteolum | reverse complement strand
CGGCTTGCGACTCTCAGCCTTCAGCCAGCCTGACAGCTTCTCGGCAAACGGATCGATCTTGCTCGGCCGCTCGGGCACCTTGAACTTCGGCTCAACCGTATCGGACCGAAGATATTTGCGAATAGTATTACGGGACAGACCTGTGCGCCGCGAAATCTCCCGGATCGAAAACCCGTCCCGGAAATGCCAGCGCCGGATAACGCTCAAAAACGCCATGTCCAACACTCCTCAATCTCCTGCCCAAAACGAGCAGGATAGCGTTCAAACATGGGTCAAATCTCAGTGGAAAAATCCCTCAGTACCGGGTCAGATCTCAACGGCAATCAACAGGCTCCGGTCCAGTAGCGGACAGCGGGATGCGTAGTGCCTGGCCGACATAGATCAGGTCAGGGTTTGTGATCTTGTAGCGGTTAGCAGAGGCTATCTCGGGCCACCTTTTGGCGTCGCCGAGATAGCGCTTGGCCAGCCTAGACAGAGTATCGCCAGGCTCAACGATATGAGCCGTGAAATTTTCTGGGGCCAGCTCGATACCATCCTCGCCCATGCCCAGCGCGACGACGTCCAATCCATCAAGGTCAGCTTGAACGTGCTCCAGTGGCTTGGGGCGATAACGAGATTTTTCCGGAAGCTTATCTTCGTTCTCGTGCCATCTGCGCTGAGCGCTGACACTGACTTCGTGCAATGCCTGCGGCCCCGGCTGGCGAACGGTTTTCGGCATGTACTTCATCAACGTGCCGATGATGCTGAAGCCTTCTTCTTCTCCCGAGTTCTCGAGATATTCCAAGTGTGACGGCGACAGTCCGTAAATAGGTGAGCCTTTTGAGCTGTCGAGGACGAGGCCAGCATTGCCGGCTCCATCCCATATCCACTCGAGTGCCTGGTCCGACAGACCGCGACGGGGGCCGCCGCCACCAACACCGCCGTGAACACCGGGGAACCACTTCTGTTGATATGGGGCATCCTCGGCCTTGGGGTCTTTACCTCGGTCGGCGTTCAGCTCTTCCAGATTTTCCCAAAGGGTTGGCTTGAAATCGGCCTTGCTTTCATCGATCGCGACAGCGTGTCGTGCTGACTTCACCATTGGGCTGAGGTTGGTGTCGTGGAAGCGATGGTCCTTGTTGAAACCATCTGCATTCCAGATGTAGTCAGGCACGCCTAAGGCGCCAACCGTGTCCCAAACACCAAGATAGGTAATCTTGAGCAGCGGGCTTTGACCAAGTTGGTAGTCGGGCACATTTGCAGCACGCCACTGGTCTTCAGCATCTGAGACGCTGATGTGGGGGGCGACGTCGCGACGGAACTCAAGGAGCTTCTGACGGAAGGCGTCGGTATCGTCGCGTGTCTTATAAAGCTCAACGGCCTCGTTCGATCTGCCAGCCGATGGGCGCTGCAAGATTCCGCATGTGCCGATCAGACCTGCAAACGATCTCGCAGTGAAGGCGCCTCGGGAAAAACCGAAGACGTAGATTTCGTCGCCAGGCGTGTGGTTGAAGATCAGGAAGCGATACGCATCCGACAGGTTTTTGACTAGGCCCTGCCCGAACAGGCCGCCACGGAATTTGTCGTTGTCGCCGGTGCCGACCCCCTCATCGTAATAGATGACCTGCGAGATGCCATCTCTGGTCTGGGGCAAAACGCTCTGGGCAGTGAACAGGACATTGGTGGGGTGGGCGGCGTCGATGCGGTTCCAGCTACCGTCGAAACAGAAAACGAGTCTCTTCACAGGAGTTATCCTTTTGATTGTGAGCGACCAGTCTCCAAGCCTCAACTCACGGGTGAAAACGCAGATTCACTAAATGTTCTTTCAGGTACTAGGCGGCGAGAAAATCTCGCCGCCGTTTAGTTACTTCGAACAATCGCCTCAAACTGTTCAGGTCAGTTCAGAACTTTGAGGCCGAATTCACAACTTTGGGCCTCTCACCACGATGTGGATATCCTCTGTGGGCATCCACACCGCCCCTGCCTTGTGCTTCCTCAACTACACCCAGTCGTCGACCCACACGTGTCACACTTCAAACACGTGCCGTTCCGCACCAGTGTAAAGTTCTGGCACTCCGAGCAGGCCTCGCCGACATAGCCCTTCATCTGGGCTTCGAGACGCAATGTGGTGGCGTCTTTGGCTTTGATGTCTTCGAGCGGGGGCATTTCGACGGCGGGGGCCGCTTCTTCCTCGGTCTTGAGGGCTGTGCCTTGCTTTTGGGCCGTGACCGTCTGGGTCTGCATGGCCTGGACGGGGTTGGCGGGCTTGAGGTCGTGGGACGAGACCAGCATCAGGGTCTTGTCCTTGACCCGGCCACGGGTCATGCCGCGCGAGACATAGGTGTCGGCGGGAACCGGGGCAGGGGCCGAGCGGTCCTTGACGGCCTTGTCTTCCGAAACGCCCTTGCCGATCGAGGTGGCGCCAGCGTCGGGGGTAACGTGGGCCAGATCGGTGCGGTCGAGATAGGAAATGGCCAGTTCGCGGAACACGTAGTCAAGGATGGACGTGGCGTTCTTGATCTGGTCGTTGCCCATGACGAGGCCGGCCGGTTCGAACCGGGTGAAGGTGAAGGCTTCGACGAACTCATCGAGCGGCACGCCATATTGCAGGCCGATCGAGATCGCGATGGCGAAATTGTTCATCATGGCGCGGAAGGCGGCGCCTTCCTTGTGCATGTCGATGAAGATTTCGCCCAGGCGTCCGTCACCATATTCGCCGGTGTGAACATAGACCTTGTGGCCGCCAACGATGGCCTTCTGGGTATAACCCTTGCGGCGATCGGGCATCTTTTCGCGTTCGCGGACGCGTTCGACGACACGCTCGATGATCTTTTCGGCAACGGCCGGAATGCGCTCTGCGGCGGGCAGGGCGGCGAGTTCGGCAACGTCGTCCTCATCATCGTCCTCATCGGCGAGAAGCGAGGAGTTGAGGGGTTGGGAGAGCTTTGAGCCATCGCGATAAAGCGCATTGGCCTTCAGCGCCAGCTTCCAGGAGAGCATGTAGGCTTCCTTGGAATCTTCGACGGTCGCATCGTTCGGCATGTTGATGGTTTTCGAAATCGCGCCCGAAATGAAGGGCTGAGCCGCGGCCATCATGCGGATGTGGGATTCCACCGAGAGGTAGCGCTTGCCGATCTTGCCGCAGGGGGTGGCGCAATCGAAGACGGGCAGGTGCTCGTCTTTCAGGAAGGGCGCGCCCTCGAGCGTCATGGCACCACAGACGTGGATGTTTGCCGCTTCGATCTCTTTCTTGCCAAAGCCGAGGAACGGCAGAAGCTCGAATGTGGGGTCGACGAGCTGGGCATCGGTGACGCCGAGTTCTTTAAGGAAATCAGCGCCCAGCGTCCACTGGTTGAAGACGAACTTGATGTCGAAGGCCGACTTCATGGCCGCATTGAGCGCAGCGATCTTGTCCTCGGGGAAGCCCTTGGTGGCGAGCGTGGCAGGATTGACGCCCGGTGCCTGGTTCATGTTGCCATGGCCCACGGCGTAAGCTTCGATCTCGGCGATCTGGTCTTCCGAATAGCCCAGCGTGCGCAGAGCTTCGGGGACGGCGCGGTTGATGATCTTGAAGTAACCGCCACCGGCGAGCTTCTTGAACTTGACCAGCGCGAAGTCCGGTTCGATGCCGGTGGTATCGCAGTCCATCACAAGGCCAATGGTGCCCGTGGGGGCGATGACCGAGACCTGGGCGTTGCGATAGCCGTGCTTTTCGCCCAGCGCGAGCGCCTTGTCCCATGCGGCGGTCGCCGCCGAGATCAGCTCGGCATCGGAGCACGAGGCATGATCGAGCGGAACGGGCGTGATCGAGAGGGCTTCGTAGCCATCGGCCTTGCCATAGGCGGCATTGCGGTGATTGCGGATGACGCGCAACATGTGCTTGGCGTTGCGCTTGTAATCCTTGAACGCACCGAGTTCGGACGCGATTTCCGCAGACGTCGCATAGGAAATGCCGGTCATGATCGCGGTGAGCGCACCGGCGATGGCGCGGCCCTCGTCGCTATCGTACGGAATGCCCGAGGTCATCAAGAGGCCGCCGATATTGGCGTAGCCCAGACCCAGTGTGCGGTAGAGATAGGAGCGTTCTGCAATGGCTTTTGAGGGGAACTGAGCCATCATCACCGAAACTTCGAGGACGAGGGTCCAGAGGCGCACGGTGTGCTCGTAATCGGCGACGTTGAACTTGCCGTCCTTGGCGCGATAGGGGAGCAGGTTGATAGACGCGAGGTTACACGCCGTATCGTCGAGGAACATGTATTCCGAGCAGGGGTTCGACGCGTTGATCGGGCCGGCTGCGGGGGTGGTGTGCCACTCGTTGATGGTGGTGTGATACTGAATGCCGGGATCGGCCGAGGCCCATGCGGCATAGCCGACCTGTTCCCAGAGATCGCGGGCCTGCAGCGTCTTTACCGTCTTGCCCGACTGGCGCTCGGTGAGGTTCCAGGTGCCGTCGTTTTCAACGGCGCGCAGGAAATCATCGGTCACGCGGACCGAGTTGTTCGAGTTCTGGCCCGAAACGGTGAGGTAAGCTTCCGAATCCCAATCGGTGTCGTAGATGGGGAATTCGATGTCGGTGTAGCCCTGCTTGGCGAACTGGATGACACGAAAGATGTAGTTTTCCGGGACCAGCGCCTTCTTGGCGGCTTTGACTTCGCGCTTGAGGGCAGGGTTCTTGTTGGGATCAAAGCAATCATCGGCGTGGCCATCGCAATTGACGGCAGCCTTCATGATGAGTTTGAGGTGCTTGGAGACGGTCTTGGAGCCGGTGACGAGGGCCGCGACCTTCTGCTCTTCCTTGACCTTCCAGTTGATGTATTCCTCGATATCGGGGTGGTCGATGTCGATCACGACCATCTTGGCGGCGCGACGGGTGGTGCCACCCGACTTGATGGCGCCCGCAGCGCGGTCGCCGATCTTGAGGAAGCTCATCAGGCCCGACGACTTGCCGCCGCCCGAGAGCTTTTCGCCCGAACCGCGCAGGGCGGAGAAATTGGTGCCGGTGCCCGACCCGTATTTGAACAGGCGCGCCTCACGGACCCAGAGGTCCATGATGCCGTTTTCGTTGACGAGGTCATCGTCGACCGACTGGATAAAGCAGGCATGCGGCTGGGGATGCTCGTAGGCCGATGTGGACTGGACGAGCTTGTGGGTGAAGGGGTCGACATAGAAATGGCCCTGGCCGGGGCCGTCGATGCCATAGGCCCAATGGAGGCCCGTGTTGAACCACTGCGGGGAGTTCGGTGCAACGCGCTGGGTGGCGAGCATGTAGCACAGTTCGTCATAGAAGGTGCGGGCGTCGTCCTCGGAGGTGAAATAGCCACCCTTCCAGCCCCAATAGGTCCAGGTGCCGGCGAGACGGTCAAAGACCTGACGCGAATCCATTTCCGAGCCATAGCGCTCGTCTTCGGGCAGCTTGGCGAGCGCCTTTTCGTCGGGGATCGAACGCCACAGCCAGGAGGGGACGTCGTTCTCTTCGACTTTTTTCAGGGCGCGGGCGACGCCGGCCTTGCGGAAATATTTCTGCGCGATGATGTCTGCTGCGACCTGGCTCCACTGGGCCGGGACGGCGATGTCTTCGAGCTTGAACACGACGGAGCCGTCGGGATTGCGAATCTCGCTCGTGGCCGAGCGGAATTCGATACCGTCATAGGCGGACTGGCCGGAAGTGGTAAAGCGCCGTTCTATTTGCATTCGTTTAGCCCCATAATTTCGTCCGACCAGCGTTCGACCGCCCCTGAAGGCATCTCGTCGTTGCCGACAATGTTGATTTGATCGGGCGCGGAGTTCGCCCGTTGCACCAACCTTTTTCGATTCTGGCGGACCGGGTCAATCACAGGAAATCCTCTATCCCTTGTGCTCAAGAAATAGCCATGAGCTAAATATAGTGGTTTTAGGTGTGGATAGCGAGGAAAACGTGCATAAAACTGCACAAGGGTAATGACATCGTCACAAAGCCGGTTTGGCGAAGGGTTAATGAAGTGTTCTGTTGGCAGGCGGGGCTAAATGCCCGTACTTCCTCGCTCTCCGCAAAGGTATCGCCAGATCGAGACTCAGGCCGGGGCTGTCAAGCGGCTTTTTTTGGGGCCGATCGACGATTTTTGTTGGCGGGGGCGCGACACAACATCTTGTGTGCACGATGCAGGCGCCATACGCCGCCTTGCGGTCTAGGCTCGCTGCAACACATGTGCTACAGCCGGGCGCAGTGATCGTCATCCATCAAGGCATTTTGGACGTGGCAAACAGCGGCTTCAAACAGTTCGTTTTCGAAATCTTCGGCTGGTGGAACAAGCAGACGCTCTCCACGCGCCTCTTCACCGCGCTGCGCGGGGAGAGGGTCGGCGAGGACGAACTGGGCAATGTCTATTACAAGGGCAAGAAGAACGGGCGTCGCTGGGTGATCTACAACGGCCCGGCCGAAGCCTCGGCCATTCCGGCCGGTTGGCACGGCTGGATGCACTATCGCACCGATGTGCCGCCCTCGCAGTCCAACTACAAGCCCCACGGCTGGGAAATCGCCCATAAGCCGAACCTGACGGGAACAGCGGGGGCATATCGTCCTGACGGATCGATCCTCAACCCGCAGTCGCGTCCGCGCGTGACGGGCGATTACGACGCCTGGTCCCCTGAATAAGCTTCGTCCCATGGTCCACGTCCGATCCGTGTGCATCGCCGTCGTGACGGCCCTCCTGGCGTGGCCGGCATTCGCACAACCTGTCGCCAATCCGGTTGCCGTGTTTTCGGGGCTCGACAAGATCACCGGGCGCATCACCGTATTCGATGTCTATATCGACGAAACCGTGCAGTTCGGATCGCTGCAATTGACACCGCGGGCCTGCTACACTCGTCCGTCGCAGGAAGCGCAAAGCGACACGGCGTTCATTCAGGTCGATGAAGTGTCGTTGCAGGCGACGATGACACGGGTCTTTTCCGGCTGGATGTTTGCGGATTCGCCGGCACTAAACGCCATCGATAACGCTGTGTATGACGTCTGGCTGGTGGACTGCAAGCAGGCCTCGGACGTTCCGCCGCCGAGCCAACGGTAGCCAGCATGAGTTCTCAGGTTCGGATTACCGAGCGGCTGCATTCGGTCAACGGCGTTATGGAGCCACAGCTTGTGTTGATACCCACTGTGGACATGCTGAGCGACAAGATCAGAGCCATCGAGCCAGGGTCAGAGCGCGATCTGGGAGACATCCGCGAGGAACTGGCGCGCGAGCATGCGGTCGACATCACCTGTCCCATCACGACCGGCAAGCTGTTAAAGGTCGTCGCGATGCTATCGCACACAGCCGTGACCATGGGCGATCCTCAGGCGATCCCATTCTGGCGCGCAGTACGGCCAGACGGTCCCTATGGCGAAAAACTGGCCGGTGGGCGCGGGTTCATCATCGCGCAGCGGGCTAAGGAGCGGGCGCGTTGAGCCGATCCCAGGCCCCAAAATCACCTTCGATTTCCAAGGCACCCGACAGCCTGATCTCGTAGATCGCGCGCGGAATTTCGATCGCGCCGAGGGAGGCGAGGTGATCGGTGATGAACTGGGTGTCGAGCAGCGCATAGCCACCGACATTGAGGCGGTCCACAAGGTGGGCGAGCGCAATTTTGGATGCGTCGGTGCGGCGGTGGAACATGGATTCGCCAAAGAACGCGCCACCGATCGCGAGCCCATACAAGCCGCCGACAAGCTCTGCGCCATCATAGACTTCGACAGTGTGGCAATAGCCCATGGCGAACAATTCGCCATAGAGCTCACGGATGGTCGGATTGATCCAGGTGCTTTCGCGATCCGAGCCTGTGGTGGCACAGCTTTCGATCACGGCCTCGAAGTCGCGATCGACGCAAACTGAAAACGGATTCTTTTTCAGGCGTTTGGCGAGACTTTTTGAGACGTGAAATCCATCGAGCGGCAGGACGCCGCGCATTTGCGGGCTGACCCAGAAGATATCGGGATCATCCGCACTTTCCGACATGGGAAAAATTCCCGCGCGGTAGGCACGCAGGATCAGTTCCGGGGTCAGCTCGATATCGAAGGGGTCGGTCTTGCGGGTCACGTCGGAAATGAAAAAGCGGCCACGAAGGCCGCTCTCCCTATTGCTTGTTGGTTTCGAGATATTTCTCGAGCCAGTGAATGTCGTAATTGCCCGCCTGGATATCGGGCTCCTTGATCAGGCGCCTAAACAGCGGCAGCGTGGTCTTGACGCCATCGACGATGAACTCGTCGAGTGCACGATTGAGCCGCTGCAGGCACTCGGCCCGCGTGCGACCATGAACGATCAGCTTGCCGATCAGGCTGTCGTAATAGGGCGGGATATTATAGCCCTGATAGACAGCTGAGTCGACGCGGATGCCGACACCACCCGCCGGGTGGTAATATGTGATGCGCCCAGGCGAGGGTGCGAAGGTCTGCGGGTCTTCGGCGTTGATGCGCACTTCGATGGCGTGGCCGTAAAACTGCACGTCTTCCTGCTTGAGCGACAGCGGCTCGCCGGCAGCGACGCGGATCTGCTCATAGACGATATCGAAATTGGTGATGCGCTCGGTGACCGGGTGCTCGACCTGCAGGCGGGTATTCATTTCGATGAAATAGAATTTGCCGTCTTCGTAAAGGAACTCGACGGTGCCCGCGCCGGAATATTGCAGCTTGCGCATGGCGGCGGCACAGATCTCGCCGATTTCCTGCTGTTCGGACATCGGAACGGTCGGCGCTGCGGCTTCCTCCCAGACTTTCTGGTGGCGGCGCTGTAGCGAGCAGTCGCGGGTGCCGAGATGGACTGCGTTGCCGCGACCATCGCCGATAACCTGCACTTCGATGTGGCGCGGCTTGCCGAGATATTTTTCGAGATAGACCGAATCGTCGCCGAAATTGGCCTTGGCTTCGCGGCGCGCGGTTGAGAACGCGATGCTAAGCTCGGCTTCACTATGCGCGACCTTCATGCCCTTGCCGCCGCCGCCCGATGCAGCCTTGATGAGCACAGGGTATCCGATTTCGCCTGCCGACTGCTTGGCCTCTGCCTCGGTGTTCACTGCGCCGGCCGAACCGGGAACGCAAGGAATGCCGAGTTCGAGCGCGGTTTTCTTGGCCTGGATCTTGTCGCCCATGATTTCGATATGGTGCGACGACGGGCCAATGAACGCGATCTTGTGTTCGGAGAGGATGCGCGCGAAGCGGGCGTTTTCCGAGAGAAAGCCATAGCCCGGATGGACGGCCTCGGCGCCGGTGATTTCGCAGGCAGCGAGAATCGACGGGATGTTGAGATAACTGTCCTTGGCGGCATTCGGGCCGACGCAGACGCTTTCATCGGCCAACCGCACATGCATGGCATTTGCGTCGGCCTGTGAATGGATAGCCACGGTCTGGATACCGAGCTCTTTACAGGCGCGCAGGATGCGCAGGGCGATCTCGCCGCGATTGGCTATGAGGACCTTGGAAAACATGGCTCGGCCTTATTCGATGACGACGAGGGGTTCGCCATATTCGACCGGCGACGCATCATCGACCAGTACGCGCGTGATAGTGCCGGACTTGTGGGCCGGGATCTGGTTCATGGTCTTCATCGCCTCGATGATGAGCACGGTCTGGCCCTCGGTGACCTTGGTGCCGACTTCCATGAAGGGCTTTGCGCCGGGCTCAGGTGCCAGATAGGCCGTCCCGACCATGGGGGAGGTCAGGGTGTTGGGGTTGGAGGCCAGATCTTCGGGCGATGCAGCTGCCGGTGTTGCGGCGCTAGACGCTGCGGGAGCCGCATGTGCTGCCGGAGCGGCATGAGCCTGGGGCGCATAGGACGGCGCTGCGACCTGCACGACTTCCTTGGCGAAAGTGCGGGTGACGCGGATGCGAAAATCATCCTGCTCGAGTTCGATTTCGGCGAGATTGGCGTCGTTGACCAGTTCGGCGATGGTGCGAATGAGGTCCTGATCGACCTGCGAGATCTTTGCCATTGTTATAGTGTCTCCACAAAACCCGGTCGTGCCGGGCCTTTTCTCAATTCAGGATGTCTGCGATGGCTTCGAGAGCCATTGTATAGCCTTTGGGCCCCAGCCCGCAAATGACGCCGGTCGCCACGCTAGATACGTAGGAATGATGACGGAAGGGTTCGCGCTGGTGAATATTTGACAGATGAACCTCGATTACTGGCTTTTCCGCGGCGCGCAGGGCGTCGTGAATCGCGACCGAGGTGTGCGAATAGGCGGCAGGGTTTATAACAATGCCATCCGCTGTCTTTCGCGCTGACTGAATCCAGTCGACCAGTTCGCCCTCATGATTGGACTGGCGGAAATCGCAAGCCAGATCGAGCGCTTCGCACCGCGTGCGGCACAAAGCCTCGATATCGGCCAGTGTTTCGCCGCCGTAAATGCTCTTCTCCCTGGTGCCAAGGAGATTGAGGTTGGGTCCGTTCAGGATCAGAATGCGTTTTGCCATAATGTCTTGGTTTTCCACGGCCTACGGGGCGGGCGCAAGCTCGCGTTATAGGAAATGCACTGAAAAGGCAAAAGAAGATGGCCGCAATCAGGCGGTTTGGGCAGCAATCAGATGCAGTAGCGTTTCCGCATCCTGGGGCAGATCGTGACTGACACGGCGATAGATGGCGCCATCGGGCGTGCGGCGCAGCAGGTCGAGTTCGCACAGTTCGCGCCGGAGCAGCACATAGTCCTCGAAGTCGTGCCAGGTGCGCAGCATGGCGTTGACGTCGAGTTCGCTCAATTGCCCGTCGCCCGGCATTTGTGACCAGATGACCCAGAGGGCCAGTTCCTGGTCGGAGCGCTTCGAAGGCCAGCGTTGCAATCGCCCGTCGGCCGAAAAGCACCGGGCCGCGCGCGAAAGGCGGCGTCTGGTGGCGGGGTCGAGATCGTCTGGAGCGACCATCAGCCTTCCTCTGGACCGCAGACTGTGGAGCCACATTCGCGCATATTGGCGATCCGGCGGGTGAGCTCGTCTTTGGATACGGCGCCGGGAAGGACTTCATTGCCGATGATGAAGGTCGGCGTGCCGGACACCCCGAGCCCCTGCGCGATGGCATAGGTGCGCTGGAGCGCCTCGGTGACGGAGCCGTTGTTCATGTCGAGTTCGAGCGTCAGCGGATTGAGGCCGAGATCGGCGGCTGCGGTGAGGGCAGCCTGGGTATCGATGGTGCCACGCGCGGAGAACAGAGCTGTGTGAAATGCTTGATAGTCGACGTCGGATTCGTTGACCAGGATGCCGATACGTGCGGCGTCCACCGACCCTCGCGAGAGAATCGGGAATTCCTTGAGGATCACGCGCAGGTCGGGGTCTTCCTCGACAAGGGCCATGACGTCGGCAACGACCTGGCGGCAATAGCCGCAATTGTAGTCGAACATTTCAACGAGCGTGACGTCGCCGTCGGGATTGCCCAGGACGATATTGGCGGGATCGTTATAAATGTCGTCCTGAAATGATTCGAGGGCGGCGCGGGAGCGCTCGGTTTCAGCAAGCTGCATTTCGGTTTGGAGGGCCGTGGACATCGTCTCGAGAATGCGCGGATTGGCCAGGAGATACTCTTCGATGACCGGTCCGATTGTGGCGGTATCTAACGCGACGGGCTCGGGTGCGGCTGCTGAGTCATCGGGCTGAGTGCTTGCGACGGCATCGGCGACCATTGCACGAATGTCTTCGGCGTTGGGGCCGGGGGTGGGACGCGTGGCGACTGAATAGGCGAGGCCCGCCGCGAGCGCCACGACGGCCACCGTGAGGCCCAGATTGATCGCCTTTTGCATGTCACTCTCCGAATCTCTTTGCGTCCGTTTAGCGTAAGCGAGCCTAGCCGACCAGCGCATCGGCTGGATATCGGGCGTGGACGATGAGGAGAATTTGCGATGGCGAGTAAGAATATGATACTATTAACATATAGAAATGTAGCATGAAATGCCATGCATGTGGCAAGATAGGCAAACTAGTGCTTCAAACTTGCCATATCGTAGAAAGTATGGAAGTACGGAATTTGCTTTCACTTAACATAGCGGACCTTCAGATGATCGCCAGCCCTATCCAGCCTTTTTACGCCATGGAAATTCTCGGGCGCGCGCAGGCGATCGAGGCGCAGGGCGGGAGTGTCTGTCACCTTGAAATCGGCGAGCCAGGCGGCAAGCCGGCGCCGCAGGTGATCGAGGCGGTGAGGCAGTGCCTGGAACGACCGATGGGATACACGTCGGCAAAGGGGATGCCGGCGCTGCGCGATCGATTGTCAGGCTATTACCGCGATCATCATGGCGTCGAGGTTTCGCCCGAGCGGATCATGGTGACGATGGGATCGTCGTCGGGGTTCATTCTCACATTCTTGGCGGGCTTCGCGCCGGGGCAAAGGATCGCGGTGACGCGTCCAGGGTACCCAGCCTATCTCAATATTCTATCTTCGCTTAATCTGCCGAGCGTCGAAATCCCGGTTTCGCCGGCCAATGGCTGGAAGTTGACGGCTGCCGATATCGCGGCTGCATATGAGCGCTCACCTTTCGAGGGGCTTCTGGTCGCCAGCCCGGCCAACCCGACGGGTGCTGTGCTCGATAGGGATGAACTCGCCGCGATCATCGCGTGTTGCGATCGGCTAGGCGTTCGCTTTATCTCTGATGAGATCTATCACAACCTGAATTATACCGGGCGTGACACGAGCGCGCTCGAGTTCAGCCACGACCATGTGGTGATCAACTCGTTCTCCAAATATTACTGCATGACAGGGTGGCGTATCGGCTGGCTGGTGATGCGGGAGGATCTGATCCGGCGGGCGGAGATGATGGCGCAGAGCCTTTTCATTTCCGCATCGAGCGTTTCGCAATGCGCGGCGCTGGCAGCGCTCGATGCGCGCGCGGTCTATGACGAGCGGCGTGAAAGCTATGCGCGGAACCGGCAAGTCCTGGCCGATGGGCTCAAGGGGCTGGGGTTTAAACTCGCCGAGCCGTCCGACGGCGCGTTTTATGCCTATGTCGATGCGTCTCCGTTCACGAACGACACTATGGATTTTTGCATGCGGATGCTGGAGACCGCAGGCGTGGCGGCGACGCCTGGGCAGGATTTCGACCGTATCGATGGCCACAAATATGTTCGGTTTTCCTACGCGGGAAAGCTCGAAACCATCGAAATGGCCCTGGACCGAATGGCCGGTTTCCTACAGCGCTGACGAAAAAGGGCGGCCTGAGAGCCGCCCTTTTTGTATCTGGTAAGAGCCCGAGGGGCCTAGCCTAGCCCGAAGCGGCGCTGCCACCAACCGGCCTTCTTGGGCTTGTCATCACCTTCTTCGGATGATGACGAAACCACGATCTCGTCAGAGGAAACCGACTTCTTGGCGCGCCGGGGGGCAGGGGATGCCTCTTCGGCAACCGGCGCCGGTGCAGCATCCGGTGCGCTGACGGGCGCTTCTACTGGAGCGGCAGCCTCAGGCTCGACCTTAGCTGGCTTCTTGCGTGGAGCCCGCTTCTTTTTGGCGGGCGCTTCCTCGGTCGCTTCGACAGGTGCGGCGTCGGCAGCGTCAGCGACGGGTTCGACGACGGACTCTGCTTCAGCGTCCTTGGCCTTGGCCGGCTTGCGCGTACGGCGCTTCTTGGGCTTTTCGGCAGGCTCGTCTGCGACGGTTTCTTCAACCGCCTCAACCGGCACGCGATCCTCGACGGCGTTCATCGCCTCGGCATCGCCAGTGCTTTCCGATGTTGGCTGGCTTTCATCTTCGCCACCCATTTCCACTCCGTCACCCTGACGCTTGTTGCGGCGGCCACCACGACGACCGCGGCGACGGCGCTTGCGCGGCTGATCGTCATCGTCTTCCGACCCGGCTTCGACATGGACTTCGTCTTCAGTATCGCCCGACTCGGCATCCGGCGTGGCATCTTCCGCTGCGACAACTGCCGGCGCGGCATGGCCGTTTCCGGTTCCATTGCGGCGACGACGACGGCGACGCTTGTTGCGACTGCCCTGGCCATCGCCCGTGCTCTCACGATGGTCTTCGGTGTCCGTAGCTTCTGCAGCCTCGACGACCTCTTCGTCAGCCTCTTCATCCTCGGCGGTTTCGTCGTAATCGTCCATCGAGGCGGCGTCGGCGCGGATATGCTGTACCGCCGGCGCAGCGACAGGCACGCGGGTTTCACCACGCTCGATATTGAACTGATTGCCCACCAAACCGCTCTGAGCGGAAATGGTGATCGACAGCCCGTACTTCGCTTCCAGCGCTGTCAAAGAGTCGCGCTTGGAGTTGAGGATGTAGAGCGCGACTTCGGTCGGCATATTGACGTTGATCGACTGACCGGGCTTGCGCAGGATGTGGTCTTCGATCGAGCGCATGATCATCAATGCAAGCGAGGAGACCGACCGCACGAGACCCGTGCCGGCACAAGTGGGGCAGGTGTGGGTCGAGCTTTCCAGAACGCCAAACCGAATGCGCTG
This sequence comes from Pelagibacterium luteolum, assembly GCF_900100665.1. Taxonomy (GTDB): domain Bacteria; phylum Pseudomonadota; class Alphaproteobacteria; order Rhizobiales; family Devosiaceae; genus Pelagibacterium; species Pelagibacterium luteolum. The sequence continues at coordinate 195,929 of NZ_FNCS01000005.1, read as the reverse complement.
GCGGCTCATTTCCATCAGGCCGAAATGGCTGATGTGCCCAACCTGGATGCGCGCACGGTCGTTCTTGAGGCAGTCCTTGAGCTTCTTTTCGACAGCGCGGTTGTTGCGCCGCTCTTCCATGTCGATGAAATCGATGACGATCAGGCCGGCGAGATCGCGCAGGCGGAGCTGGCGCGAAATTTCCTCGGCCGCTTCCAGATTGGTCTGGAGCGCCGTGTCCTCGATATTGTGTTCCTTGGTGGCGCGTCCCGAGTTCACGTCGATCGAAACCAGCGCTTCGGTCGGGTTGATCACGATGTAGCCGCCGGAGGGCAGGGTGACCTGCGGGTGGAACATGGAATCGAGTTGCGCTTCTATATTGAAACGCGAGAAAATCGGTGCATCGTCCTTATAGCTTTGCACATTCTTGGAATGGCTCGGCATGATCATCCGCATGAAATCTTTGGCTTCGCGATAGCCCGCTTCCCCGGCCACAAGGACTTCGGTGATGTCCTTGTTATAGAGGTCGCGAATTGTGCGCTTGATCAGGCTGCCTTCCTCATAGACGAGGCAGGGCGCAGAAGATTCGAGCGTCAGCGTGCGGACGTTTTCCCACAAGCGCATCAGATATTCGAAGTCGCGCTTGACCTCGGCCTTGGTGCGCGATGCGCCCGCGGTACGCAGGATCACGCCCATGCCCTGCGGCACTTCGAGATCGGTGGCGATTTCCTTGAGGCGCTTGCGGTCTGCAGCACTGGTGATCTTGCGGGAAATGCCGCCACCGCGTGCGGTGTTAGGCATCAGTACCGAATAACGACCGGCGAGCGAGAGGTATGTCGTTAGGGCTGCGCCTTTGTTTCCACGCTCTTCCTTGACGACCTGGATGAGCAGCACCTGACGGCGCTTGATCACTTCCTGGATCTTATAGCGGCGCTGGTTGCGGCGCGGGCGCTCCTGCAAATCTTCGAGCGCGTCGCCCTCACCGATCTGCTCGACCTTCTTGGTCTCGCGCGGCACGTCGCCGGATTCGCCGTTGTCCTCAACGTCGTCTTCTTCCGCCTCAGCGGCTTCGATAACGTCTTCTTCTTCATCCTCCCGCTGCGCTTCCTCTTCGGCGCGCATCAGGGCTTCACGGTCGGCGACCGGGATCTGGTAATAGTCGGGATGGATTTCGGAAAAAGCGAGGAAGCCGTGGCGGTTGCCGCCATATTCGACGAACGCAGCCTGCAGTGACGGTTCTACCCGCGTTACCTTGGCGAGATAGATGTTGCCTCTGAGTTGCCGCCGTTCGGCGGATTCAAAATCGAATTCCTCGAGCTTGTTGCCGTTAGTGACAACGATCCGTGTTTCTTCCGGGTGGGTGGCATCCACCAGCATTCTCTTCGTGGCCATACAATATAACTCCGCGCACTCGCGCGCCGGTTGCGGATCGCGCGTTAAGCGATCGGCTGGCGCCATGCGAGGCGAATGACAGTATTGGGGAAACGCCAAAGGCGTATGATGCGAAAAGACTGAAGGGCGTCAGGTCAAAAGACATCGGGCCGCGGCGCGCCGGAAAATCCAAACTGCCGGTTGCCAGAGAAAGACCCATTCGACCTCATCCTTTGAGGATGCGCCGGTTTCGGCTCATCCGTTCGGGCCACCCCGCAAGGAGACCCGAATATTCTTCAGTGGGTACGCGTCGCGCGTCATCTGCCGTGGCTCGGTTGCCGACATTCTTGCCGGGGGCCAGGCATCGCCGCAGACTCTTAATGAAGTACCGCACCTATGTCCTTACGAGGGTTGCCCCAAATAGGCAATAGCCAATGTCCTGAGCAATCCGCGCCACCAGAATGTGGCGCGGCACCAACCCATCTTCAACCCGAGGGCTTGCCTATTTTCGCCCAAGAATCGCATAAGGTGCGCATCAACTGGAGTGATCGATGACCGTGTTGGCTAGACGCATGCCCATCTTATTGTCCATCGCCATTGTCGTGCTGTGCGCGATGGGCGGGGCGTTTGCGCAAGATGAGGCCGTGACCCCGGAGGCCGAGCCAGCGACTGCGGAGAGCGGTCCGCCAGCCCTGCTAGACTCGCGGGTCACTGCAACTGAAGATCGCGCCCGGCTGGTCCTCGATCTGACCACACCGCCGGAGTTCGCGGTCTATACCCAGGCCGATCCCATGGCCGTGGTCATCGAATTGCGCGCTCAGGTGGGGCAAGCGGACGAAGTGACCGAACCTGCGGGCACCGGGCTGGTTTCAGGCTATAGCGTGGACGGGCAGGACGGTCAGCGGGTGCGAGTGGTGCTGAACCTCGAGACGCCGGCCCAGGTTCAGCAGTCTTACGTACTCGAGGCCTTTGAGGACCAGCCCGCACGCCTTGTGGTCGACCTCGTGCCCGATACCGCGGAAAATTTCGCCGCGAATGTGCGGGGCGCAGCACCGGCCGACGCAGAGGAGGCGGTCGCGGAAACAGTGCTCGACGGTCAGGCCACGGCGCCCGGCGAGACAGCGACGGCCGTCGCTGAAGTTCGTCCCCTCATTGTCATCGATCCGGGCCATGGCGGTGTGGATGGCGGCGCGCGGGCCAGCAACGGGCTGGAAGAAAAAAATATCGTCCTCGCCTTCGCGTTGAAGCTCCAGAGCCTCTTGGTCGAAACGGGTCGATTCGAAGTGGCTTTGACGCGCGACGCCGATGCCTTCCTGACGCTTTCCGAGCGTGTTGCACTCGCGCGCCAGAACCGCGCCGATCTGTTCGTCTCGCTGCACGCGGATTCATTCGATCAGCCCGATGTACGCGGCGCCAGCATCTACACGCGGGGCGATCTGGCCACGAGCGAACTCGATCGCGTTCTGGCTGAGAATGAGAACATGGCCGATCTGATCGCAGGCTTTGACCCGCCCGAAGACGAGGGGACGGTAGACGCGCTTGTGGACCTCATGAGCCGCGAGACACGCAGGCTTTCTTATGTCGCGGGTCAGGCGCTGATCGAACAGCTCGAGCCTTCCGTGCAGCTGCGCCGGTTTCCGCTCAGGCAGGCGGATTTTTTTGTGCTCAATTCGCCTGATGTGCCGTCGGTCTTGATTGAGCTGGGTTTTCTGTCAAATTCCGACGACACGGAAAATTTGACTACCGATGCCTGGCTCGACCGTGTTGCTGCGGCACTGGCGCGTGGCATCGCCGTGTATATCGATGGGCGGTGACACTTTACACAGGTTTGCGCAAATCATTTTTTGACGCTAACAACGCCCTGAAGCAGAGGTCTCGTCGCGTTGAATTCCCCTATCGATTTCCAGGCCATATTCGAGCAGTCGCCCAACCCCTATGTGGTTCTGGATGCCGACCTCGTCATCGTCTCCGCTAATCAAGCCTATCTCGATGTCACGAGTCGAAGCTTGGAGGAAATTGTCGGGCGGTCCATGTTCGATGCGTTTCCCAGCGACCCGTCGTCCTCGAGCCACCAGCAACTGCGCACCTCGCTCGAGCGGGCGATCAGCACCAACAGCGCGGATCATCTGCCGCTGATTCGGTACGATATCGAGCGCAATGGCCAAACCGAGCAGCTCTATTGGAGCGCGACGCACACACCATTTTCCGGAGCCGATGGCGAGTGTGCGTATGTGCTGCAGCACACGACGGACGTCACCGAACTGCACCGGCTGCGCACAATGGCTGGAAGCATGGCGTCAGCAGGCGCCGATTCGGTAGAAACCGCGGTGTTCCGACGCGCGGAGGCAGTGCAAGCGGTCAATGAACAATTGGGCCGTGAAGTTGAACGACTAAAGCTGCTGTTTGAACAGGCGCCGGGCTTCATGGCCGTTCTGTGGGGCCCCGACCATATTTTCGTTATGGCGAACGCTGCCTATGAACAGATCATCGGCGGGCGGGAAGTCACTGGCCAATCGGTTGCAGACGCACTTCCCGAAGTCGTCGGTCAAGGTTTTATCGATTTGCTCGACAGGGTCTACGAGTCCGGCGAGCTGTACCTGGGGCGTCGCGTGCCCATCCAACTGGCGCAAAACGAGGACGGTGAACTCAAGGAACGCTATCTCGATTTCATCTATCAGCCGATCATCGGGCAGGATGGCAAACCCACCGGTATCTTCGTCCAGGGTCACGACGTGACCGAAGAAGTCGAGATTTCCGAAAAGCTCCGACAGCTCAATGAGGGTCTAGAAGCGCGGGTCTCCGAAGCAATCGAACAGCGCGAGAAGGCCGAATTCGCCTTGCGGCAGTCCCAGAAGATGGAATCGCTGGGCAAGCTGACTGGCGGTGTCGCGCATGATTTCAACAATCTTCTGCAGGTCATCTCCGGCAATATCCAGCTTTTGCAGAAAGAGTTCGGCGACAACGAGCGGGCGCAGTCCCGGCTGATCAACGCCATGGCGGGTGTCGAACGCGGCGCCAAGCTCTCGGGTCAGCTGCTTGCATTTGGCCGCCGCCAGCCGCTCGAGCCGCGCGTGATCAGCGTTGGTCGCATGATCAATTCGATGGGCGACATGCTGCGCCGGGTGCTTGGCGAAGAGATCGAGGTCGAAACGGTCATTTCAGGCGGGCTCTGGAACACCATGGTGGATCCGAGCCAGATCGAGAACGCATTGCTCAACCTGGCCATCAACGCGCGTGACGCAATGGATGGCGCGGGCAAGCTTACGCTGGAGGTTGGCAATGCCTATCTCGATGCAAATTATGCTGCCGATCACGACGAAGTGACGGCCGGGCAATATGTGGTCATCGCTGTCACCGACACCGGCTCCGGTATCGCTCCCGAAATCATCGACAAGGTTTTCGAGCCCTTCTTCACTACCAAGACCGAAGGGCAGGGCTCCGGGCTGGGGCTGTCCATGGTTTATGGGCTGATCAAGCAATCGGGTGGCCATATCAAGCTCTACAGCGAGCAGGGCGAAGGCACGACGGTCAAGCTCTACCTCCCGCGCACCCATGCTGCCGAGGAAGTCATGCGACCCGTCGAAAACGGCCCGGTCGCCGGTGGCACGGAAACCGTGCTGGTGGTGGAGGACGATTCCGCGGTGCGGGCAACGGTCGTCGAAATGATGACCGATCTTGGCTACAAGGTCCTCAAGGCTCCGGACGCGGCGAGCGCATTGGCAATCGTTGAGAGTGGCGTGCCCATCGACCTGCTGTTTACCGACGTGGTGATGCCGGGGCAGCTCAAGAGCCCCGAGCTTGCGCGCCGCGCGCAACAGGCGATCCCTAATCTCGCTGTCCTATTCACATCGGGCTACACGGAAAACGCTATCGTACACGGCGGACGGCTCGATGCCGGCGTAGAGTTGCTGTCCAAGCCCTATACGCGGGCAGCGCTTGCGCGCCGCGTGCGCCAGGTCCTCGCCGACCGAGAGGGCAAACGCGCCGCTCCAGAACAACAATCGGCGGCGGTAGAAACGAACACGCCGAGCGCGCTTCTTGTAGAGGATGATCCACTGATCCGGATCACGACAGCCGATATGGTGCGTGACTGTGGTTATACCGTCATCGAGAGCGCCAGCGCGGAAACGGCGCTGGAAATCCTGCGGTCGCAAAAGATCGATGTACTGATCACCGATATCGGCCTTTCGGGCATGTCCGGGCAGGAGTTGGCCTGGACCGTTCATCGCGATCATCCACAGATCAAAATCATTCTCGCGACCGGTCACAACGTTGCCCGGGAAGACCTCGTGCCCGGCGCTGCGGTGCTGGCCAAGCCGTTCGACGAAAGACGGGTGGCTGAAGCGCTGGAAAAGGTGAACCAACCATAGGTACACGGCGTTTTGAAGCCGGAGGTCGGGTTTGCCGTCACAAGCGAGCCCTATTCTGCTATTTTCGGGATTCGGCAGACACGATGCCCTCTATGTGTGGGCGTTGCCGCAGCGTGGGATTTATATGTTCAGACTATTGAGCTGGCTGTTCGGCTTTGGCGTGTTTAGTGGCCTGATCGCCCTGGGTGGGGTCGGGATTTACGTGTGGTCGCTCAGCGACGATCTCCCCGACTATCGCGTGCTCGAAAACTACCAGCCGCCGGTTACCACGCGCGTGCACGCCACCGATGGCACCTTGCTCGCTGAGTTCGCCACGGAGCGCCGGCTCTTCCAGCCCATCGGCACGATTCCGCCCGAAGTGATCGAAGCATTTCTCTCAGCCGAAGACGCCAATTTCTATTCCCACTTCGGCATCGATGTCCCCGGCGTATTCCGGGCGGCGCGCGACAACGTGCTGCAGGTCGTCGATGGCGCCAGTGGCAGTCTAGTGGGCGCTTCGACGATCACCCAGCAGGTGGCGAAGAACTTCCTTTTAACCTCCGAGCAGACCTGGGACCGCAAGATCCGCGAAGCGATCCTGGCGCTCCGGATCGAAAACACCTTTAGCAAGGACGAAATCCTCGAGCTGTACCTGAACGAGATATATCTCGGCATGGGGTCGTATGGCGTATCGGCTGCGGCGCTAAATTACTTCGATAAGGCGCTATACGAACTGACCTACGCCGAGGCCGCATACCTTGCCGCCTTGCCCAAGGGCCCGACCAACTATCATCCGTTTCGTCAGCCGCAGGCAGCCATCGAGCGCCGTAACTGGGTGCTCGATCGCATGGTCGAGAACCGTTATCTGACAGCCGAGGACGCCGCTCAATACAAGGCCGAAAACCTCAACGTCATACCGCGTCCCGCCGGGTCTCAGGTCTATTCGGCCGAGTTCTTCACCGAGGAAGTGCGGCGCCAGATTTCGTCCCTTTATGGTTTCGACCAGCTCTACGGTGGCGGCCTTTCGGTGCGTACCTCGCTCGATCCCGAAATGCAGCTTCACGCGCGCCGCGCTCTTATGGACGGGTTGATCAATTTCGATCAGCGCCGCGGCTTTCGCGGTGCCCAGACTACCATCGAGATTGGCGACGATTGGGGTGCTGCGCTGGCCGCGATCCAACCCTTGAGCGATGTGCCCGAATGGACACTTGCGGTGGTGCTTGAAGCGGAAGGTAACACCGCAACGATTGGCTTGCGACCGACGATCGACGTCGACGGCAGAATGAGCGATGCGCGCCTGACTGGAAGTCTGCCAGGCACTGCCGTCACCTGGGTCCGCGAACCGATCGGGCAATTGCTGTCCGTTGGCGACGTGGTTTATGTCGAACCCGTGGCGGGGGAAGAGGGTGTCTACACCCTGCGCCAGGTTCCCGAGATCGAAGGCGGTATTGTAGCGATGGATCCGCGCACGGGGCGCGTTCTGGGGCTTGTGGGGGGCTTCTCCTTCTCTGAAAGTGAGTTCAATCGCGCCACCCAGGCGATGCGCCAACCCGGCTCGTCGTTCAAGCCGCTTGTTTATGCAGCTGCGCTGGACAATGGCTACACTCCGGCATCGGTGGTGCTGGACGCGCCGCTTGAGGTGGTGAATGCGGACGGGTCGCTGTGGCAGCCGGAAAACTACGCAAGGCAGTTTTACGGCCCGCAAACGCTTCGGCGCGGCATCGAGCTCTCGCGCAATGTCATGACGGTGCGGTTGGCGCAAGATCTCGGCATGCCCATGATCGAAGAATATGCGCGTCAATTCGGTGTTTACGATGACATGCCCCATGTGCTGGCTATGGCGCTCGGCGCAGGAGAAACCACTGTGCTGCGCATGACGGCGGCGTATGCGACCATTGCCAATGGCGGGCGCAAGATCACACCGACGCTGATCGACCGGATACAGGATCGCTACGGTGAAACGATCTACCGCCACGATGAGCGTGTGTGCGAAACCTGCGATCAGGCAGAGTGGCACGGGCAGGGCGTGCCGACGATCGTCGACACCCGTCAGCAGGTGCTCGATCCGATGACGGCCTACCAGATCACCTCAATGATGGAGGGCGTCGTTCAGCGCGGCACAGGCACCGCCGTGCGTAGCATCGGTCGTCCGGTGGCAGGCAAGACCGGTACTACCAACGACTACAAGGACGCCTGGTTCGTGGGCTACACGCCCGAACTCGCAGTCGGCGTTTATGTCGGCTACGACACGCCGCGTTCGATGGGGAGCGCCTCGACAGGCGGTGAACTCGCTGCCCCGATCTTTGCCAATTTTGTCTCCGCGGCGCTCGAAGGCGTGCCGGCATCCCAATTTCCAGTGCCCGAAGGTATGAACCGCAACTGGATCGACCCGCGAACAGGCGTCGAGATCGTCGCTGGCGGCTCCGGTATCCAGGAATCATTTAAGCCGGGCACTGGCCCGAACCGGATGAGTTCGGTCATCGGGCTCAATTCCCAAGCCTTTGACAATATCCAGACCGGCGCGACCGATCAGCCGGCCTTCGCCTCGGGCGGTCTCTTCTGATGGTCCGGACGGTTGATTGTCTCGGGCAATCCCGTTAAGTCACGGTCCGAATTGAATAAGCGGAAGAGACCATGCGCGCAGACGTTCTCAAGATTGTCGACGAAATCAAGCAGGCCCTAAGCCTGCTGAGGAGGCATCTTTGACTGGGATACAGCCCAAAGACGTCTCGACGCACTGAACGCCCGTTCCGAATCCGGCGACCTCTGGAACGATCCTGAAGAAGCACAAAACGTGATGCGCGAACGCCAGGCGCTGGAGGCCGCGATTTCGAGCGTCCACGCGATTGAAACAGGCCTGTCCGACAATCTCGAACTGATCGAACTTGGCGAAGCCGAAGGCGATGCGGAGGTCGTGGCCGAAGCTGTCGCAGCCCTCGAAGCGCTCAAGGTGACCGCAGCCCGTATGCGCGTGGAAACCTTGCTCTCGGGCGAGGCGGACAGCAATGACTGCTATCTCGAAGTCCACTCCGGTGCCGGTGGCACCGAGAGCCAAGACTGGGCGCAGATGCTGTTTCGCATGTATACGCGCTGGGCAGAGCGGCGGGGCTTTAAGGTCGAGACCATCGAATACAGTGCTGGCGAAGAAGCCGGCATCAAGGGCGCGACGGTTCTCATCAAGGGCCATAACGCCTATGGCTGGCTCAAGACCGAGAGCGGCGTCCACAGGCTGGTCCGCATCTCGCCCTATGACAGCCAGGCACGCCGTCACACGAGCTTTTCGAGCGTGTGGGTCTATCCGGTGATCGACGATACGATCGATATCGACGTCAATGAATCCGACGTGCGTATCGATACCTATCGGGCTTCGGGCGCTGGTGGCCAGCACGTCAACACCACCGATTCCGCGGTTCGGATCACCCATATTGCAACCGGCATCGTGGTGCAGTGCCAGAACGAGCGCTCGCAGCACAAGAACAAGGCTCAAGCCTGGGACATGTTGCGCGCACGGCTCTACGAACTCGAGCTGCAAAAACGCGAGGAAGTGGCCAACGCGGAGGCTGCGTCAAAGACCGACATAGGATGGGGGCACCAGATTCGATCGTACGTGCTGCAACCCTATCAGTTGGTCAAGGATTTGCGGACACAGGTCGAAAGTACGGCGCCCTCAGACGTGCTCGACGGCGCCCTCGACCCATTCATGGAAGCCTCGCTTGCCCAGCGCGTCGGCATGGATACCGAAGCCGAGTCCTGATCAGAGATAGCGCGCCAGATTTCGTCCGGCGGCCATGAAATGCGCCGGATCAACCGCCGATCCACCCCGCCGCACCTCGAAATGGAGATGCGGGCCGGTTGAGCGGCCCGTCGAGCCCGATAGCCCAACACTGGCACCACCTTCGATGGTCTGTCCGGTCGCGACAAGGATCTGGTTGAGGTGGGCGTAGCGTGTTGCCAGCCCGTTGCCGTGGTCGATTTCGACCATTTTACCATATCCGCCATTGGTGCCGGCCACGGTGACGATGCCATTTGCTGCTGCGCGTACTGGCGTGCCTGTAACCGCGCGAAAATCCATGCCAGCGTGAAAGGCTGCGCGTTTCAGGAACGGGTCGGTTCGATTGCCGAAATTGGAGGTCACGGTGTGGGCGCCCGCGATTGGGGTCTGTATCGGCGCCGTGAGCAGCACCTGGCGCGCCGTCTGGTATCGGGCCAGCGCGGCGGCGACGGCATTTGCTTCATCGATGATCGAACTGCCGCCGATATCGGCGGGGATGAAGGGGCCACCGACCGCGGGTGAACCCATATCGGTCTCGATGCCGATGGGCTGCAGGCCGGTGAGGATTTCATTTGTCGAAAGATGCGCTGCGTCTGAAAGTGACACCAGTGCCTGGCGCGTTTCTTCCTGCATGGCGACAAGGCTCTGCGCCAGTGCGGCCGTGTCGTCAGTCGGTGCTATCGCGGGCGGGCTGATAGTTGCCGCCGTGTCCGAGACCGCGGAGCCTGACGATATCCCTAATTCCCGCGCCATCTCGGTGAGCGCGCGGACATATTCGTGCTGCTCGAACAAGACTTCCTGCTGCTGCACGAGATCGTGCATTTGCAGGTTCATGTCTCCCATTTGCGCATATTGGCGCGAGTGCAGGCGATCGACCTCAAGCCGCAATTGGGTGATGCGCTGTTCATAGGCAGTGAGGATGACGCTGTTGTCGTCGCGAAGGAGGGCGTTGATCTCGGGCGCGTAGAAGAGGGCAAGCCCGGTCACCACATTGGACGCGAGCAACAGTCCGACGGCACCGAACAGGACGCTGATGCCGGCGCGCCCGGACGATCTGGGTTTCGCGGTCACGCCTCGTCCCAAGGAAATGGTCGTACCGTTCACTTGCACCACACCGTCCCCCGACGCAAAAGTCTTAAGTCCACGCGATAGGCGGGACTGTGAACGATTGTGGTTAACGGTGGGCTAACCGAGCGCCTTCATCACGCGTTCGACATGGCCCTTTGCCCGTATGTTGGGCCAGATCTGTTGGACCGTACCATCGACGCCGATAAGCACGGTCGTACGGATCAGACCCATGTACGTCCGTCCATAATTGCGCTTTTCGCCCCAGACACCGAAAGGGCCGATAGCGCGATGCTCGGAATCGGAAAGCAGGGTAGGGCGGAGTGAGTGGTTTGACTTGAACTTTGCCAATGCCGCGACACTGTCGGGGCTGATGCCGACAAGAACGATGTCGCGCGCCGCAAACCAATCGATATTGTCACTGAACGAGAGGTTCTGATCGTTGCACGCCGGGGTATCTGCCTGCGGGTAAAAGTAGATCAGGACGCTCTTTCCGCGCTGCGCCGACAGGGTGAAATCAGCGCCTGAGCTGTCTTGAAGCGTGAAGTCCGGGGCCGGTGATCCGACGGTGAGAGCTGCCATTTTCGGGCCTTTTATCGTGCAAATCGGGTAAGGTTAACGGCGCGTTGGGTATTTGTGCCTCATTGAAGCCGATATGGTCGGCGAGAGAAGTCCGGCTTATAGCCGATTCTCGGGATCACGAACTTGAAGCGATTATATGGGACCTGCCTGAGACAGTGACTGAAGCAACACGTCCCAAGCCAATCCTGCTGGGTCAGAAAAGTCGCCTCGCACTCAAGGTGCTGGCGTGGGTTGGGCTTGGCCTGATCGTCGTGCTTTCGCTGTTTTACGTCAGGCTGCTTTTCGGACCCATTTCTCTGAATTTTCTCTCCGATCGCGCCAAGTCGATGGTTGCCGGGATTGTCGAGGACGACTTTTCAATCGACTGGTCCGATTTCGGCCTCTCACTCACCGGTCCGGTGAGCGTGGGGTTTCATCTGGCTGGCGTGACGCTGACCGAGCGCTCGTCGGACGCGGTTATCAGGATGGAAGCGCTCGAGATCGCTGTGTCGCCTATCGGTGCCGCCATGGGGCGCCCGGACGCACGCGTCATCATGATCCGCCCCCAAATCCAGATGCTCCAGAACCTGCTTGGTCCACGGATTTCGCGTTTCGAATTCATCGAGGAGGAAGGTACCGGCGAAACGGTGGTGCGCGTGATGGAGGGCGAGGCGACCGCTCCCAGCGTGCGGATCGGCGATGAGGGAATTTCGCTGGGTGCGACGCGCGGAGCCGACGAGATCGGGCTGCGCTCGGACAATGACTGGCTCAAGCTCAATCTCGAGGCGCTCGATGAGGCGCTGGCGGGGCTGGCGGATCAGGCGATGGACGGGCAGATTTTGCGCTTTGAAATCCGCGACGGCACGGTCGGCGTGCTCGACACGGTTTACGGCCTCTACAAATCGCTCGACGAGGTCGATCTCGAAGTGCGCTCAGGGCGGCAGGATGGCAGGGTAAGCGCTCTGTTCTCGGCCCGTATTGCAGACGAGACCATGGACGGAAGCGTTGTGCGTCAGGTCGACGAGGGTCAGACCCGTATCGACGGCGAGGTCCACAACATCGATTTCTCCACCATCGTGCCATTTCTCGATGACGCGACGGGACTGGCGGCGTTGCGTGGCACTGGCGGCCTGACACTGGGCGTTATGTTCGATGGCGAGAGTGGCGTCGTTCAGTCGGGCCGCTTTGCGATCGACCTCAATGGAACCCGCCTGCGGCTGGACAAAGATATGTTCCCGATTTCGGCCGAGCCGATCAATGTCAACTGGACTCCGGAAAGGGCCCTCTTCAGCCTCGAAGAAACAGCTATCTCGGTGGGAAGCAGCCGCGCATTGCTCGGCGGTGACATCGTCATGGGGTTCGATGAGCAATTCGGGCCGACGCTGGGCATGTCGATCCGGGCACGAGATGTCTGGCTCCACCCGGACGATCTGGGCGTGCCGAAAGAACCGTTCGACGAGTTCAGCTTCGAGGGTTGGTCGGCGCCGCTCTATGGCGCTGTCGGGATCGACCGACTGGTCGGCGCGAAGGATGGCACCAGCATCGTTGTACAGGGCCGCATCGACATGGTGCGCGAGGGTGTCGGGCTCGACGTGGTCATGAGCGGCCGTGGTGCATCGGCTGATGACGTGAAGCGCCTGTGGCCGTACCTTTTTGCGCCTGAGGGACGCGATTGGTTTACCGAATTTGTTCGCGACGGCCATATCCAGACAGCCGACATGCGGTTCAATTTTCCGGTTGGCAGCATGGAAAACAATGGCGAGGGTGGCCCGGTCCACGAGGGTGCGATGTCCATCGATCTCGTCGGTCGCGATGTCGAGCTCAACGCCTTCGACGGTATGCCGGAGTTCGAAGTTGAGGGCGAAACACGGCTGACCATGCGCGACAATCAATTGACCGTCGCGATGGAACGCGCCCGTTTGCCAGGTCATGGCGACATCTCTGTCGCCAATGCGGCGTACATCAACCAGAACACGGCCGCCGAAGCGCAGATCTTTGAGGTGTCCGGTGACGTTCAAGGGTCTGCAGCTGCGATGATGGCCATGGCCACCAGCGATGAGGTCACCATACTCCAGGGCGTCGAAATGGGCGTTGACGTGCAGCAGCTGGGGCGCACTGTTGACGGGCAGGTCGACGCGACGGTTATCGCCACCATCAATCTCGACGAGGCCGGGGAGATGATCGACGCCGACTACACGCTGAATGGCAGTATCGTCGATCTCGCCAGTTCTGAGCCGATCGCTGGCTACAGCTTTTCCGACGCCAGCATCGATTTTACGGCGTCCCAGGACAGTTTCCGCATTTTGGGCAGCGGTATGGTCGGCGACATGGAAGTCGACGTCCAGGCGATAAAGACGAACGGCGGTGCCCCGGACATCCTCGTGGGTTCGACCTTCGAGGTGGCCGCTGCGGCTGAACTGGGTATTGATCTGTCGGAGTTCATGAGCGGTCGCGTTCGGGTAGTCGGGAAACCACTGACCGACGGCCGCTTCGAAGTCAGTGCCGATCTGACCGACACTGCACTCACGATCAGCGATATCGGTATAACCAAGGCCCGTGGCACGGCTGGCACGCTGACGGCAGTCGTGGGCATTGGTGCCAATGAGATCGCCATCTCCGACGTCGATCTGGGCTTTGGAACCGTTCAACTCGCAGGAGACATCACGCTTTCACCGGCCGGGGAACTTCAGTCGGCAGATTTTTCGACGTTCCGCATCAGCGCTGGAGACAGTGCTCGCGTGCTCATGACGCCGTTCGATGGTGGCTACGCCTTTACGATCGATGGCGAGCAACTCGATCTCAAGCCCGTGCTGAAGCGGTTCTTCAATCTCGACGGCGATGCGAGTGTGGGCGCCAGCGAAGATTTGCAGGACCAGATATTTACCGTCGACGTCAATCTTGACCGGGCCCTGGGCTACTATGGCGAGGCCGCGTTCAATCTCGATCTCGACCTGCAGGTGCGCGGCGAGCAATTGCGCCGCGTCAATCTCACGACGCAATTCCTGGGCAACCGATCGGCGTCGGCGACGACCAATCCGCTGGCGTCGGGGCGCGTGATCTCATATGCCACCAATGATCTGGGCGCCATGTTGCGGTTTGTCGGGGTTTACCCGCGTCTTGTCGGGGGTGAGGGCAGCATGGTGCTACGCTACGACAATGCTGCGCAAGCCGATGCCGGCGCGTTTGAAGTTCGCAATTTTGCGATCGTCGACGAAGACAATCTCGACGCGATCATCGGAGAGCACGACCAATCGCGCGCGGCATTGGCAGGTGTCTCGGCGATGGAGTTCGAGCAGGGGCGCGCGCAGTTCATCCGATATTCCGACCGCGTCGAGGTGCTCGATGCGGCGATCTACGGAGATATGGTTGGCGGCACGATCCGCGGCAATGTCCTGACCGATTCCGGACGCTACGATCTTGCCGGCACTTACGTGCCGCTCTTCGGCCTGAATAATTTCTTCCAACAAATTCCGGTTCTCGGCCCGATCTTTGGCGGACGGGAAGGAGAGGGACTGCTCGGTGTGACGTTTGCTGTTCGTGGTGCGCTGGACCAGCCGGAGCTGTTGATCAACCCGGTTTCCATCCTGGCCCCGGGCGTATTCCGGACGCTGTTTGAATACCGCGCCGGCGATCAGGCAGCAGCCCGATAAAAAAGCCGGGTAAGTGACCCGGCTTTCCAATACGATGGCTCGACGTCAGACCGGCTTGAGCAGAACGTGTCGCTTCTTGCCGATCGAGAGCTTGATTACGCCTTCCGCAAGCACGGTCGCCTCACCCAGGCTCATCTTTTCATCGGTGACGGTCTGGTCGTTGACCTTGAGTGCACCACCCTGGATATGGCGGCGCGCTTCGCCGTTCGACGTCGCTAGGCCCGCAGTAACCGTGGCGGCGAGAATGCCCAGTCCGCCACGCAGCGCGGACCATCCGATCTGGATGGTGGGCAATGAGAGATCGAGCTGACCGGCCTCGAAAACGGCCACGGCGGTTGCCGCTGCCTCTTCCGCCGCCGCGCGACCATGGACAAGCGCCGTCACTTCCGTCGCCAACACTTTCTTGGCTTCATTGATGTCGGTCGCTACACCCGAGACGATCCGCGCGATTTCATCCATCGGCAGCGTGGTAAATAGCTTCAGGAACCGTTCCACATCCGCGTCTTCGGTATTCCGCCAGTACTGCCAGAAATCATAGACCGACAGCATGTCTGCGTTGAGCCAGATGGCGCCATTGGCAGACTTGCCCATCTTCTGGCCCGATGAGGTCGTGAGCAGTGGCGATGTCAGCGCGTAAAACTGCGTGTCGAGCATGCGGTGCCCGAGATCGAGCCCGTTTACGATATTGCCCCACTGATCCGATCCGCCCATCTGCAGCGTACAGCCAAAGCGCTTGTTGAGCTCAACGAAGTCGTAGGCCTGCAGGATCATGTAGTTGAATTCGAGGAAGGACAGCGACTGCTCGCGATCGAGGCGAAGCTTGACCGAGTCAAAGCTCAGCATGCGATTGACCGAAAAATGCCGGCCCACATCGCGCAGGAACTCGATATAGCCAAGCTCCAGCAGCCAGTCGCCGTTGTCGACCATGATGGCGTCGTGAGGGCCATCGCCGAACTCTAGGAAATTGCTAAAGACCTTCTTGATACCCGCGATGTTGTCGGCGATGCCGTCGACCGTCAGCAGCTTGCGCGCCTCATCCTTGAACGAGGGGTCGCCGATCATGCCCGTTCCGCCGCCCATCAAGGCGATGGGACGATGGCCGGTCTTTTGCAGCCAGTGCAGAAGCATGATCTGGATCATGCTGCCAACGTGCAATGACGGGGCAGTAGGGTCGAAGCCGATATAGCCCGTGACGATCTCGGAGGAGAACTTCTTGTCGAGCGCGTCAGCGTCGGAAATCTGGTGGATGAAACCACGCTCGGAGAGCGTATGGAGAAATTCTGATTTGAACTGAGTCATTGGTCTTGATTCCAGAGCGATGAGACTGCCCGGCAGAGCCGGGCCGGTTTGGCTCGAAATCATCCCGTCAATCGGGCGCCCTCACGCCCAGGATGAGCTTCGCTGGAGACCGCCGGTGGCGGCCTCCATAACGATCGCGAGGGTCAACGTCCGCCGCCGGCGGCGATCTCGGCCCGGCGACGGTCGAGATACTCGCCGCACGAATCAATGAGCGTGTCGACCTTGCCCTCGTAGAAGTGGTTCGCACCCTCCACGATCTGCTGTTCGATCGTGATGCCCTTCTGGGTCTTGAGCTTGTCCACAAGCTTCTGGACCGATTCTGGCGGTGCCACGCGATCGCGGTCACCGTGAATGATCAGGCCAGAGGACGGGCAGGGGGCGAGGAACGAGAAATCATAAAGGTTTTCCGGGGGCGACACCGAAATGAACCCCTCGACTTCCGGACGGCGCATCAAAAGCTGCATGCCGATCCAGGCGCCAAATGAGAAGCCGGCGATCCAGCATCCGCGGCTTTCGCGGTTGAGGGCCTGCAACCAATCGAGCGCTGCAGCGGCGTCCGACAATTCGCCTACACCATGATCGAACACGCCCTGCGAACGGCCCACGCCGCGCGAATTGAAGCGCAGAACGGCAAACCCGCGCTGCACGAACATGTAGAACAGATTGTAGACGATCTGATTGTTCATCGTGCCGCCGAACTGGGGGTGCGGGTGCAGGATGATCGCCACCGGAGCGTTCGGCTCCTTGCCGGGCTGATACCGTCCCTCGATCCGCCCCTCGGGACCGTTGAAAATCACTTCAGGCATCTACTGTAACCTTTACGCTTAAGCCACCGGCGCATGGGTGGCATGCAAGAGCGGACCCCGGCTTGACGAATGGTCCGGGTGCCC
This sequence comes from Pelagibacterium luteolum, assembly GCF_900100665.1. Lineage (GTDB taxonomy): Bacteria > Pseudomonadota > Alphaproteobacteria > Rhizobiales > Devosiaceae > Pelagibacterium > Pelagibacterium luteolum. Next base: position 178,993 of record NZ_FNCS01000005.1, on the reverse strand, counting down.
ATAAAACTGACCGCAATACCAGTTTAGAATTATTCCAAACGGGTTTTGTCCGGATTGCCCGGCTCATGTGAGCGCTCCTTTTACTTAAGGTGCACGTACAATTTCAAGGATTGTTTGCTGCGGCGTAACCCGTCTGTTGGGCCACGCCAGTGCGAGTTGACTTATCGATGGCCATCTATCTCGATCATAACGCTTCGGCGCCTCTTTTGCCGCGTGCGCGCGAGGCGATGTTGGCTGCGCTTGATCACGTGGGCAATCCATCGTCGGTGCATGGCCAAGGCCGTGCTTTGCGCGCCGTGATCGACAGCGCTCGCGAACAGGTTGCAGCGCTGGCTGGGGCCGAAGCCAAGCAGATTGTCTTTACGGGGTCGGCAACCGAAGCCATTACCCAGGCTATAGTGGGCGGGGTGAAAGTCTTCGGGATCGATCGCGTTCTGGTTTGTGCGACCGACCATGCTGCGGCGTTAAAGGCTGCTGAGATTTCGGGCGTCTCGATCCGCATTCTCGGCGTCGATGAGGCGGGAACTGTCGATCTCGATGCATTGGCGCGCCAGATCGATATGGCCAATCAGGCCGGTGAAAAGCTCTTGGTGGCGATCTCCTGGGTCAATAACGAGACCGGATTGGTTCAACCGCGCGGTCGCATAGAAGCGATGGTTGGTCCGACGCCGCATATACTTGTTATCGACGCTGTCCAGGCATTCGGGAAGCTTGATCTGGATTTTGCCGCCTCGGCTACCGATATGATGGCCGTGTCGGCCCACAAGATCGGTGGACCGGCCGGCATTGGCGCGCTTCTGGTGAAAGGGCATGCCGATACCGTTCGAATTATCCCCGGTGGTGGCCAGGAACAGGGCAGGCGTGGCGGGACAGAATCGGCGGCACTGGTCGCGGGTTTTGGCAATGCGTGCGCAGACATTGGCAAGACGCTCGATCTCGATGCGACACGCGCGCTGGCCACATCGTTCGAGCAGCAGCTTTTAAGCCTTGCGCCCGATGCTGTGATCTTTTCGCGCGGCGCTGAACGTATAGGAACTGTAGTCAATTTCGCGGTGCCGGGCATCAAGAACACCGTGGCCATGATGAGCCTCGATTTGGCCGGCATCGCGGTGTCGTCCGGTTCAGCGTGTTCTTCGGGCAAGGTCGGGCGTTCGCACGTTCTCGACGCCATGGGCGTGCCGCCCGAATTGAGTGAATGCGGCCTTCGGATCAGCCTCGGCTGGTCGTCGACCGTCAGCGATATCGAGACCTTTTTTGAGGCCTATGAAACCGTGCTTAGCCGCCATCGCCGCAAGGGCGCGGCAGCATAATTGAATTGGAGCGCTCTTTAGGAGCGAGCCGGAATTTGGAGACCACAATGTCTGACTACGCCGACATCCCGACGCTCAAGGAAAACATCGACCGCGAAACCGTCGATAAGGTGCTCGCGCTCGATGTCGACAAATACAAATACGGCTTTGAGACGGTCATTGAATCCGACAAGTCGCCCAAGGGCCTCAACGAAGACACGGTCCGGTTCATTTCCGCCAAGAAGAACGAGCCCGAATGGATGCTGGAATGGCGCCTGGAGGCCTTTCGGCGCTGGTTGACGCTCGAAGAGCCCACTTGGGCGCGTGTGTCCTATCCGGCTATCGATTTTCAGGATCAGTATTACTATTCAGCGCCCAAGAGCACGACCGGTCCGAAGTCGCTCGACGAAGTCGATCCCGAACTGCTGCGCACATACGAAAAGCTGGGCATCCCGCTGTCCGAACAGAAGATTCTGGCTGGCGTGCAGGAAGATGGTTCGCCTTCGGGCACGCCGTTCGGTAGCAATGTCGCCGTGGACGCGGTGTTCGACTCGGTATCGGTCGTCACCACGTTCCGCGAAGAACTCGCCAAGGTCGGCATCATTTTCTGCTCGATCTCGGAAGCCATCCGCGAGCACCCAGACCTCATCAAGAAGTATCTGGGCACGGTCGTGCCGGTGAGCGACAACTTCTACGCTACACTCAATTCTGCCGTCTTCACGGACGGATCGTTTGTCTACATTCCAAAGGGCGTGCGTTGCCCGATGGAACTGTCGACCTACTTCCGCATAAACGAGCGCAATACCGGCCAGTTCGAGCGCACGCTGATCATCGCCGAGGAAGGCTCTTATGTGAGCTATCTCGAAGGCTGCACAGCCCCGATGCGCGACGAGCACCAGCTGCACGCCGCTGTGGTGGAACTCGTTGCGCTCGACGACGCGGAGATCAAATACTCCACGGTCCAGAACTGGTATCCCGGCGACAAGGACGGCAAGGGCGGCATCTACAACTTCGTCACCAAGCGTGGCGATTGCCGTGGCAAGAACTCCAAGATTTCCTGGACCCAGGTCGAAACGGGTTCGGCGATCACGTGGAAATATCCAAGCTGCATCCTGCGCGGCGACGGTTCGCGCGGCGAGTTCTATTCGATCGCCATTTCTAACGGCAAGCAGCAGGTCGATAGCGGCACCAAGATGATCCATCTGGGCAAGAACACGTCTAGCCGAATCATCTCCAAGGGTATTGCAGCGGGCCGCTCGGATAACACTTATCGCGGTCAGGTGTCGGCTCATCGCCGCGCAACCGGCGCGCGTAACTTCACCCAGTGCGACAGCCTTCTGATCGGTGATCGCTGTGGGGCGCACACAGTGCCCTATATAGAAAGCCGCAACTCCTCGGCGGTGTTCGAGCATGAAGCCACCACCTCGAAAATCTCCGACGACCAGATGTTCTACTGCCTGCAGCGTGGTCTTTCGGAAGAAGAAGCCGTGGCCCTGATCGTCAATGGCTTCGTGCGCGATGTGCTCCAGCACCTGCCCATGGAGTTCATGGTCGAGACGCAGAAGCTGATCAATATCTCGCTCGAAGGCAGCGTGGGGTAATGGGGAGCGAATACAATCCAGTGTTGCGACTGTCGGAAGCGGAGCTTGAGCGCAACGCCGATCAGGGTTGGTTTGAGTCCCATGACGCTTATGTCGGCGACATTCTCAAGCTGACCCGGCTTGGCTGCGCATATACGGAGGTCGCGCCCGGCAAGACAGCCTGCCCGTATCACGTTCATCATGCCGAAGACGAAATGCTGGTGATCCTGGCGGGCGGTGGCGACTACCGCTTTGGCGGCAAGACCTACAAGGTCAAGGCGGGCGATGTGCTTGGGGCACCGGTGGGTGGCCCTGAATACGCGCATCAACTGATCAATACCGGGACGGAAACGCTGAAATATCTGGTGATTTCATCCAAGGCGGACATCGACGTTTGCGAGTATCCCGACAGTGGGAAGTTCCAGGTCATGAGCCGGCCAGTGCAGGGCAGCCACCAGCGTCGGCTTCGCTACATCGGAAGACAAGAAACGAGCCTCGAGTATCTCGACGGCGAAAATATCGGAGACAAGTCATGAGCACCCCGTTGCTTGAGATCAAGAATTTGCATGTGCGTGTTGAGGACAACGAAATCCTCAAGGGCGTCAACCTGACCCTCAATCGCGGCGAAGTGCATGCCATCATGGGCCGGAACGGCTCAGGCAAATCGACACTGTCCTACGTGCTTGCCGGTAAGGACGATTACGAGGTCACTGAAGGCGAAATCCTCTTCAACGGCGAAGACCTGCTCGCCATGGAGCCTGACGAACGTGCCGCTGCAGGCGTATTCCTGGCCTTCCAGTATCCGATCGAAATTCCCGGCGTCTCCACGATGACGTTCCTCAAGGCCGCGATCAACGGCCAGCGCAAGGCGCGCGGCGAGGCGGAACTGACGACCCCGGAATTCATGAAGGCGGTCAAGGATGCGGCCGGTCTGCTCGAAATCAAGCAGGACATGCTCAAGCGCCCGCTCAACGTCGGCTTCTCCGGCGGCGAAAAGAAGCGCGCTGAAATTTTGCAGATGGCACTGCTTCAGCCGCAGCTTTGCATTCTCGATGAAACCGACTCCGGCCTCGATATTGATGCGCTGAAAGTCGTGTCCGAAGGCGTCAACAAGCTACGTTCGGCTGATCGCTCGATGCTCGTCATCACCCACTATCAGCGCCTGCTCAACTACATCGTTCCCGATCTCGTGCATGTGTTCTCTGCTGGCCGCGTGGTCGAAACCGGAGACAAGTCGCTAGCGCTCGAGCTCGAAGCCAAGGGCTATGCCGATTTCGACGAAACCAACGCTGCCTAAGGGGTGTCGTCAATGCATGTTCAAACTCCAGTTCGGCTGAGCGCCGCCGAGGAAAGCCTCGTCGCCCAGCTTGAAAGCGCCGGAGCCAAGGATGCTGCCGAACGCCTTCGGGTTGTCGGGCTTCCAACGCGCCGTGTGGAAACATATCACTACACCGATCTCAAGACGCTCCTGAGCGCCGTGCCCCCTCTTGCTGCTCCAGCAAACGAGGCCAGCGCCCCGGCGATCGACATTCCCGGCGCCTATAGGATCGTCATAGCCAATGGCGTCGTACAGAGTGCTACGACAGCGCCTGCAGGCGTTATCATTGGCAAGGCAGCAGGGTCGGTTCTTACAACGCGTGACGACGTTATCGTGCGCCTCAATGCTGCGCTGGTCGGCGAGTCTCTCAATGTCGAATTGGCTGGATCTGTCGATCCCGTCATCCATATTGATCGGCGCATGGAAGGCGAGGGGGCTCACGTGCAGTCCGGCGCCAAGATCCATGTCGCGTCAGGGGCGTCGGCAACCATCATCGAGACCATTTCGGGCAGCGATGCCGCCCATATCGGCAACGCTGGCAGCTATGTATCTGTGGGTGATGGTGCGGAAGTCACGCATATCCTGGTCGATCTTTCGGCTCGCCAGGCCGTCAATTTCGCCACGGTCGAATACCGCATTGCCGCCGAGGTCAAGCTCAAGTCGGTGGTAATCAATGCCGGCGCGCATCTCGCGCGGGTCAATATCTTCGCCGATTTCGTGGGCGAGGGCGCGCATGGCGACTTCTTTGGCCTCAACGTCGTCGATACCGATGAGCACCGTGACATCACGCTCGACGTCACTCATGGCGTGCCCAATACGACCTCTGCCGAGCTCTATAAGCAGATCGCGCGCGGTCGTGGCCGGGCTGTGTTCCAGGGCAAGATCAACGTTGCTATGGACGCGCAGAAGACCGACGCCAAGATGATGACTCAGGGCCTGATGCTTTCGGACGAAGCCGAAATCCTCACTAAGCCCGAGCTCGAAATCTTTGCCGACGACGTGGTCTGCGGTCACGGTGCCACCTGCGGCGATCTCGACGATACGCACCTCTTCTATCTGATGAGCCGTGGTATCTCGCGGCAGGAAGCGGAAACCATTCTCATTCGCGCTTTCCTCGCTGAAATCACCGATGCCGTTGAAGACGAATACGTGTCCGAAGCGCTATCGGGCATCGTCGAACGCTGGCTGAAAAAGGACGCCTGATGGCATTCGATCTCGCGGTAGTCCGCGCCGATTTTCCCATCCTCGATGAGAAAATTCATGGCCGTCGCCTCGTCTATCTCGACTCCGGAGCATCTGCGCAAAAGCCTGTGCAGGTTCTCGATCGCATGGATCATGCTTTTCGGCATGAATACGCCAATGTGCATCGTGGCCTGCATACGCTTGCCAACCGCGCGACCGAGGCATTCGAGGGTGCACGCGAGAAAGTCCGGGCGTTCCTGAACGCTGAACGGGTAGAGGAGATCATCTTTACCCGTTCAACGACCGAAGCCATCAATCTCGTCGCTTCGGCCTTTGCCGGTCCGCTGATCGGCGAGGGCGACGAGATCGTCATCTCACTCGCCGAGCACCACTCCAATATCGTCCCCTGGCACTTCCATCGTGAACGCAAGGGCGCGGTGATCAAGTGGGTCGATGTGAACGCCGATGGCAGTTTCGACCTCGACGCTTTTTCCGCCGCACTGAGCGACCGAACGAAGATGGTCGCCATCACGCATATGTCGAACGTGTTGGGGACCATCAACCCAGCCAAGGCGATTGTCGAAATTGCTCATGCGCGAGGCATTCCCGTCTTGATTGATGGCAGTCAGGCGGCCGTGCATACAAAGGTGGACGTCCGCGATATCGGAGCGGATTTTTACGTCTTTACCGGCCACAAGCTCTACGGCCCCACCGGCATCGGCGTGCTCTACGGCAAGTACGATATCCTCGCGCAGATGCAGCCCTATATGGGCGGCGGCGAAATGATCGAAGAGGTTAGCGAGGAGACGGTCACCTACAACGAACCGCCGCACCGCTTCGAGGCCGGCACGCCGCCGATCGTTCAGGCCATCGGCCTTGGCGCCGCGATCGACTATGTCGAGTCGCTGGGGCGAGATGCCATCGAGGCGCATGAGCGGGAAATCGCTGCTTATGCCCTTGAGCGCCTCAAGCGCATCAACGCGCTGCGTTTGATCGGTGACGCGCCCGACAAGGGCGGAATTTTCGCGTTCACTTTGGAAAGTGCTCACGCCCACGATGTCTCGACGATCCTCGATCGGTACGGCGTCGCAGTGCGGGCTGGCACACACTGCGCGATGCCACTGCTCAAGAGATTTGGCGCTACCTCTACATGTCGGGCGTCCTTTGCCCTATATAATGGCAAGGACGATGTGGACGTGCTCGTCGAAGCGATCGAAAAAGCGCAGTCCTTCTTTTGAAATTGGACAGTCATGACTGATACCGCAGCTGAACAGGCCGAAAACAAAACCCTTGTCGGGGGCAACACCAATTTGCCGCCCGAGGAAGTCGAGCGCATCACCAGCGATCTCATCGCTGCGTTCAAGACCGTCTATGATCCGGAAATTCCGGTCGACATCTATGAACTCGGGCTGATCTACAAGGTCGATCTCGACGACGACCGCAATCTCAAGATCGACATGACCTTGACGGCACCCGGTTGTCCGGTGGCCGGTGAAATGCCCGGGTGGGTGGAAAATGCCGCTCGGTCCGTCGAGGGTGTTCAGGACGTCGACGTCAAAATGGTGTTCGATCCTCCTTGGGGTCCGGATCGGATGAGCGAAGAAGCGCAAGTTGCGCTGAACTGGTGGTAGGAATGGCTTTCGCGATCATGCAACTGACCGATGCCGCCGCCGAGCGCATCATCGAAATCATTGAAGACAGCGACAGGCCTGTCATTGGCGTACGTGTCGGCGTGCGGAACGCCGGCTGTGCGGGCATGGCCTACACACTCGATTACGTGACCGAGCCCGTCCAAGGCGACGATCACATTCGTGAAAAGGGCGTCGATGTGTGGGTCGAACCCAAGGCGACGCTGTTTCTGTTGGGCACGGTGATGGATTACGAGGAAACCAAGATGTCCTCGGGCTTCACCTTCAACAATCCCAATCAGGAGGGCGCCTGCGGCTGCGGGGAGAGCGTTCAGCTCAAGCCGGCCGATCTCGCTGATCTTGCAAGAGCACGTGCCGACGCGACAGTCTGACGGGTCGTCTGCCAAAAGGTTTTGGCTACGCCACGCCAGCCTCTTCGTTCGGCGGTAGATCGGTTTCCGAAACGACCATGTTTCGTCCGCCGCGCTTGGCAGCATAAAGGCATTGGTCGGCGCGTTCGATGAGGCTCGCGACGGTATCCTCGGCGCGGAGTTCGGCTACCCCGATCGATAGTGTGATGCGTCCGAGCTTTTCATTGGTCGAGCGCTTGAGCAGTTCTTTGGACTGCACCGACTTCCGAATGTTTTCCGCAACCGTGAGCGCTCCGCGCAGTTCGGTTTCGGGCAGGATGGCGATGAACTCCTCGCCACCAAAGCGCGCGGGCATGTCGCGGCCGCGCAGATTGGCCTTGAGCACCTGCGCAACGAGGCGGAGCACCTGATCGCCGGTCAAATGGCCATAGGTGTCGTTGAACGCCTTGAAGTGATCGATATCGAAGACCAGCAGGGCTAGAGTCGTGTCATCGCGACGGGCGCGCTGAAGGTCTAGTATGATCTGTTCGTCGAAACATTTCCGGTTGGGAATTTTTGTCAGCGGATCGAGCATCGACTCTTTACGTACCTCATCGAGGTCGCGCTGCAGAACCGAGATGTCGTCCTTGGAGTTTTCGAGTTCCGCTTCGAGCCGCCGGTTCATGTCCTGCATGCGGCGGGTTTCTTTTAGCAGGCGTGACGACAGCATCTTGAGTGCGTCTTCATCTATTCCCGCTTCGAGATCTCCAGATGCCTGTTGCAACGATCCGGAATAGGAGTTGGCGGTCGCCATCGCGTAGTCGATCGCCTGGTTCACGTCGGTGATCTTGCGCGACATTATTTCGGACATGGCGCGCAGACGATCTTCCATGTCGGAAATCTTGAGAAACCGCTCGCAAAGCCCTGTCGCTTCTTCGAGTGAAATGTTTCCCGACCGCGTCAGTATCGCGTTGATCTGGCTATTGAGCTCAGAATTGGCGCCGGTCGCATAGGTGTAGAAGAGTTCGTAGTAAACGGGGAACGGGGGAATTTGCGAGCGCTTGAGCATGGCAAGCGCCGCATTGGCAAATCCTGATGCTCTATCGAAATCCAGGTTCGTCACGCTGCGCCAACCACCACCTGTCCTGAGCAATTCTAGCCGTTAAGGCCTTAAGCCCGGATTAAACTCGCTCTGCAACATAAGCGGATCAATGGTCACGTCATCAAAGACCAGTTTCCACACGAAACGCACTAGACCTTTATCAGTGATTCCGACTTAAAAGGCCGGAATTTGCTATTGGGTCAGCCAATCGCTGTCCAGCACAATTTCAGGTGGTCGATCGGCAAGACTTAATTTGGGGGATGTATTGCGGCTCGGAGATCGACGCCGAGCCACCAATACCGTTCGCGCTAATTGCTATGCTCAGGCTTGCTTGACCGGGGCACGAAGCAGAAAGGCCGGTATATGGCCTTCAGACTTGAAGCTGGAGGGGCCATCATCGTTGTTAGCCCGGCGCGGTGCCTGCGCCGGCGTATTACGCGGCTGGGTATCGGGCTTCTGGGCTTCACGTTTCTCGGCGCGCGGTTCGGCGCGTTCGTTGGACTTGCGCTCGTTTTCGCCTGCATTGCTGCGCTCGCCGCCTTTTCGTTCGCTACGATCGTCCTTGCGACGCGATCTTCCGCGCGACTTGCGCGGCGCTTCTTCTGCACCAGCATCGGGTTCTGCTTTGCTCGGTGTGCCTGAAGACATCCATTCGATATCGCGCTGGATCAGCTTGGTGATCGCGTCGACATACTTGTCTTCGCCAGGTGACACCAGTGTGATCGAAACGCCGGAACGACCAGCACGTCCGGTACGACCGATGCGGTGCACATAGTCCTCAGCGTGGGTCGGGACGTCGAAATTGTAAACGTGACTGACCGCCGGAATATCCAGCCCACGCGCAGCGACGTCCGAGGCGACGAGAATGGGCAGATCGCCACTGCGGAAACGGTCGAGCGTATCCGTGCGGCTCTTCTGGTCCATGTCGCCATGCAGCGCGCCTGCGGAAAATCCATGGCGCTCGAGCGAACGGGCGACCGTCGCGACATCGCGCTTGCGATTGCAAAAGACAATAGCGTTGCGCAGTTCGCTTGCACCACGAATAGCATCGCGCAGTGCCGCGCGCTTTTCGGCAGGCGTGCGGCCAACTTTAAGAAGCTTCTGGGCGATAGTGTCGGCCGTTGAATTCTGGCGGGCAACTTCGACCTTGACGGGGTCGCGCAGGAAACGCTGCGTCAGCTTCTGAATTTCAGGCGGCATTGTAGCCGAGAAGAACAGAGTCTGACGACGCGCCGGCAGGAGACTACAGATGCGCTCGATATCGGGAATGAACCCCATATCCAGCATGCGGTCGGCTTCATCGATCACCAGAATATCGACCCCGGTCAATAGCAGGCGTCCACGCTCGAAATGATCGAGCAGTCGGCCCGGCGTTGCGATAAGTACATCGGCGCCGCGGTCGAGCTTCTTGTTCTGGTCTTCAAACGATACGCCGCCGATCAACAGAGCGACGGTCAGTCGGTGGTTCTTGCCGTATTTTTCGAAATTCTCGTGCACCTGCGCAGCGAGTTCGCGCGTCGGTTCGAGAATAAGCGTACGTGGCATGCGCGCGCGGGCACGGCCCTTTTCAAGCAGGCTCAACATCGGCAGGACGAATGAAGCGGTCTTGCCTGTGCCTGTCTGGGCAATGCCGATGAGGTCCTTTTTCTCAAGGACGTAAGGTATGGCCTGAGCTTGAATCTCGGTCGGCGTGGTATAGCCCGCGGCGGAGACCGCCTCGTTAACTTTGTCGCCCAAGCCGAGCTCGGAAAATTCTATAGTCAAATTGGATGTCCATCATCTTGGATCAGGGCGATGGATGCAGTTGAACGTGAAGTGTTCAATAGGCCCTGAAATGTCGTGTCGCCAATGAAGTTTCGGTACGCTGTCGCAAACAAGTGTTCAAACCGGTCCGCGAATTTTTGTTCCGCAGTACGGATGGCCTCTGACGTGCGGGACCATAAAGCACTAGGGTTTCAAGTCAATCTTGATTTCGCCGGAAAGATTAACGTGCGATCTCGCAAAGAGCTTAAACGTCGAGATCGGTCACGAATGCGGCTTTTTCAGAGATGAACTCGAAGCGGGCTTCGGGTTTATTGCCCATCAGCCTGTCGACGATGTCTGTCGTCTCGGTTCGGTCAGCGACAATCCGAACTTGCAGCAATGTCCTGGATTTGGGGTTCATGGTGGTTTCTTTCAAGTGAGCATGGGGCATTTCGCCCAACCCCTTGAAGCGTGTGACCTCGACTTTGCCCCGCCCAGCGAATTCCTGTTCCATCAAACGCGCCCGGTCGGCGTCGTCCATGGCGTAAGCAGTTTTTGCGCCTTGCGAGAGCCGATAGAGCGGGGGTAAGGCGAGATAGAGATGCCCGCCTTCGATGAGTTTGGGCAGTTCCTGGTAAAAGAACGTCATCAGCAGCGACGCGATATGCGCGCCATCGACGTCAGCGTCGGTCATGATGATGATCTTGTCGTAGCGCAGATCATCTTCGCGATACCGGTCACGCATCGATACGCCCAGAGCCTGCAACAAATCGGAAATCTGCTGATTGGCAGCAAGCTTGTCGCGGCTGGCACCGGCGACGTTCAATATCTTGCCGCGCAGTGGCAGGACGGCCTGGCTAGCGCGATCGCGAGCCTGCTTGGCACTGCCTCCGGCGCTGTCGCCTTCGACGATGAAAATCTCGGCGCCCTGGGCAGCGGACTGGCTGCAATCTGCAAGCTTGCCCGGCAGGCGCAGCTTGCGGGTCGCCGACTTCCGGTCGATTTCCTTTTCCTTGCGTCGCCGCAAGCGGTCCTCGGCGCGGTCGATGGTCCAGTCGAGTAGTTTATTGGCCTGATTGGGCGCTGCGGTGAGCCAATGGTCGAAGGCATCGCGGATGGCGTTGTCGACGATGCGTGTCGCTTCGCCTGATGCCAGCTTGTCCTTGGTCTGCCCGACGAATTCCGGTTCACGAATGAAGACCGACATCATGGCACCGCAGTGACCGAGCACGTCTTCGGACGTGATGACGGAAGCGCGCTTGTTGCCGATCATGTCGGCGTAGTTCTTGAGACCGCGCAGCAACGCCGTGCGCAGGCCGGCCTCGTGCGTGCCGCCATCCGGTGTCGTGACCGTATTGCAGTATGAAGAGGTAAAGCTGTCACCGATGAACCAGGAAATAGCCCATTCTACAGAACCATGTGCGCCGGCCCGGCCGATCTTTCCGGCAAACACGTCGTCGATGATCCGTGTCTTGCCCTCGATACGGCGTTCGATGAAGTCTTTGAGCCCGCCGGGGAAATGGAAGACTGCCTTGGACGGCACGCTCTCGGTGGCGAGTTCCTCATCACACGACCAGCGGATTTCAACGCCGCCAAAAAGATAGGCCTTAGCCCGCGTCATGCGGAAGATGCGGTCGGGCGAGAATTTCGCGCTTGCGCCGAAAATCTCCGGATCGGGATGAAACTTGATCGTCGTGCCACGGCGATTGTTGACGCGACCGAGATTTTCCAGCGCCGAGACGGACTTGCCGCGCGAATAGCTCTGGCGATAAAGGGTCTGCTCACGCGCCACTTCGACGATCAGATCGTCCGAAAGCGCGTTAACGACCGACACGCCGACGCCATGCAAGCCACCCGATGTTTCATAGGCTTTGGAGTCGAACTTTCCGCCAGCGTGCAGCGTCGACATGATCACTTCAAGCGCAGAGAGATGCGGCTGCTTGGGGTGGCTGTCGACAGGAATGCCGCGGCCATTATCGATGACGGTGATGTATCCGTCGCTGCCCAGATGCACTTCGATCCGGGTGGCGTGACCACCGATGGCTTCGTCCATCGAGTTGTCGATGACTTCGGCGAACAGGTGATGGAGCGCATTGACGTCGGTGCCGCCGATATACATGCCCGGCCGGCGGCGAACAGGCTCCAGGCCTTCAAGCACTTCGATGTCTGCTGCGGAATAGGAACTCGTCGGCTGCACGGGCTCGCGCGCGGGTGCTGGCGCTAGAGCCGACTTGGCGGGCTGCGCTGCTGCAGGGGGAGGGGTGTCGCCGAAAAGATCGTTATTGTCTGTCATGGAGCCTTTGTGCGGGCGCAAATCGAATCAGAATGTTTCGCCCTTCCATAATAGGGCGCGCCAACGCGCCGAGACACCATATAACCCGCGGCTTTTCAACACTTTTGGGTGCGAAGGTTATGGAACGTATTCCCAGTATGGCACAGACCGGGGGCGCTTTTTATGGGGTCGATTTACCCCCGGTTTGCCAATCGTCAGCACTTTCTTAAATCCGATGCTGTAGAAATTTCCCCATACGGTTCATGTGTTTGGAGTTGCCGTATGCGTGAGAGAGACTACCGGTCCGCTGCGTATCGTCGGGCCCAAAATTCTCACGAACCCATCAGGTGGGTACAGGCCGGGTTGAAGAGTTCTGCGTACCGGCTTGCCCACCTATCGGTTCCCCGAATGTTTGTTCTGCCCCTGCTTTCGCTGGTGTTTTTCATTGCCTGAACTGGCAGAGGTGTTGCGCGGGCCACCGCGCAGGGCTAACTAGGACGCTCTGTTTCAGGGAGTGTTCGCGTTGTCCGAGCTGCAATCAAAGCCCATTCGTCCGCTGTACTTCGTCGCGTCCTATCCGCGATCGGGCAGCAATTGGGTGCGGTCGGGGATCTTCTTGATGATCGCGCTCAGCCAGCCCAATCCGCCAAAGCGGATCGATATGCGCAATATCGATAATATCATCCCGCTGGACTCCGCAGGACGGCTTTATGCCGAAGTGACGGGCAAGGATCACAAGGCGCTGGCCGAGGAAGAAGTGGCCGCGGCGCGACCCATGGTGCACGAGATGCTGGCGCGAAATCCCAAGGGATTTCCGGTAGTTAAGACCCATGCGGTGCGTGGGACGTTCTATGGGCATCCGACCTTCAATACCAAAGTTTCGGCCGGCGGGACCTATATCGTGCGCAACCCACTGGATGTGGCGGCAGCGCTAGTGGAATCGACCGGTGCGCAACCGCTCAAGATCATCGAGGCGATGATGACCGTGGACCGCCGTGTGCGGTCGCGACCCGAGTTCGTGTCCGAGCCGCAGGGGTCTTGGAGCCAGAACGTTGCGAGCTGGACGGCCAAGCGCCAGCCTGCGGTAAACGTGATCCGGTTCGAGGATCTGCACAAGGATTCGGCTAAGGAATTCAAGCGTTTGGCTGCCCATATGCGCATCCCTGCCGATGAGAAAGCGATCACCACAGCAGTTGGTTTGCTGGCGGAAACGCAGAAAACACGGGGCCGGAAAACCGAGGCGCGGGACTATCGCGAGCTGCTACAACCCGCTCATGCGCGGGCGATAATCGAGGCCCATGGGGTGCAGATGGACAGCCACGGATTCCTCACGAAACGGGTCCTGGAATACGCCAATATCGATCGTGAAGCGGCGCTTATGCTGGCTCAGAAGTATGCGCCAAAGATCGCAAACTGAGCTTGATTCGACCCCGCGTAACCATGCATATATGGCTCGAGATCGGAGAATGTGTACGATGAGCACCGCTCAGTTCTTGAGTTTGAGGTATCAATATTCGCGCGGACCTGTCCTTGCCCTGCAATTGAGGTTGCAGGGCTGATCGACACCGCATGCTTTATGCTTGAAATCGGTAGGGATCTGCCCTGATCGCTGTCGCGTGGCCCAAGAATTTTGTGCCGAACGCGACCAACGACATGGAGCCGCTATAGGCGGCCGACGATTTCGAGATTTCACCATGACGACGATCGCTCTCAAGGATGCGGGCTACACCGCAAAGACGTCCCTCTTTTCCAATCTGACGCTCTCCATCGGTCCGGGCGACCGCGTGGGTGTCGTCGCTGCCAATGGTGCGGGCAAGACGACGCTGCTCAAATGCATCACGGGTGAGAACGAACTCAGCACCGGTTCGCTGACGCTGTCGCGCGGCGCTCGGGTCGGCTATGTGCCCCAGGACGTGCCCAAGACGCTGACGGGTGCATCGATGTTCGATGCCGTGGCGAGCGGGCTCAATGCCGAGATGCTGGCCAGCGAAAGCTGGCGGGTGGACGTGGTGCTCGATTCGCTATCGACGCCCGACGACATCCGGCTCTTGCCCGTAAGGCAATTGAGCGGCGGCTGGCAGCGGCTGATGCTTTTGGCGCGGGCCTGGGTGGCCGATCCCGACGTGCTGGTGCTGGACGAGCCGACCAATCACCTCGATCTCGAAAAAATCCTGTTGCTCGAGAACTGGTTTGCGGGGATCGGTGAGGTTCCTGTGCTCATTTCGAGCCACGACCGGGGATTTCTCGACGCGGTGACCAACCGCACGCTTTTTCTGCGGCCGGATCAGTCGCGCTATTTCGCGCTGCCCTATTCGCGAGCCCGCGACGCGCTGGCGCTGGAAGATGAAAGCGATGCAGTCAAACGTGAGCGCGAGCTGAAAGAAGCGTCTCAACTGCGTCAGCAATCGGCAAAGCTCAAAAATATCGGCATCAATTCGGGCAGCGACCTTTTACAGAAAAAGCAAAAACAGCTGCGCGAACGGGCCGAAAAGATCGAGGCGCAGGTCAAGTCGCTGCATAAGGAAAGGAGCGGCGATATCCGGCTGGCCAATCGCGGCACGCACGCCAAGGTGCTGGTTGCCTTCGAGGACCTTACGGTGGCAACGCCGGATGGGCGGAAACTCTTTTCGATCCCCAAGCTGCACCTGTTTCAGGGGGATCGGATCGTGCTGCTGGGCCGCAATGGCACCGGCAAGACGACGCTGATCGAAATGCTGCGACGCGTCTTGCTGGCCGGAGAGGCAGTTGGCGGGATCAAGGCGACGCCGAGCCTTGTGACCGGGTACATGGATCAGGCGCTCGACTTCGTGCCGTCCGATGAATCGCCCTTCGCTTATATAAGCGCACTCGGACCTGACGATCAGCGGACGCGAGCGCTCTTGGCCGGCGCGGGTGTCGGTATCGACATGCACGCGATCCCGATCGGCCGGCTATCGCCGGGCCAGCGGGCCCGACTGGGGCTGTTGGCTCTGCGCCTTATCGAGCCCAATTTCTATCTGCTCGACGAACCGACCAACCATGTCGATATCGCAGGGCAGGAGGCTTTGGCCGACGAGATCAAAGCCCACGAGGCCAGCTGCGTCCTCGTCTCGCACGACAGGGCGTTCGTGCGCGACGTGGCAAACCGGTTCCTGCTGATCGATAAGGGGCGGCTTATTGAAGTGGACGATGCCGAGGGATTTTTTAGGGTGATGGCGGGGTAGGGGCGTCGGGTTTGGGGGTGGAAAACGGATTGACCGCTTCTGGGTAGCGAAGTGGGGAACGCGGCCATTCAAGGAGCAACCCGACTTAGACCGCAAAGCGCCCCCGTTCTGGCCGTACGCCCTCTCTTTTCGACTTCTTGAAAGTTGCCATTCCGACCAAGATCAATGTCGATGCCGGATTGGCCGAACAGAGCTGCCGTGACGTGGTCCAAAGTGGGAGCATCGCGATCTGCTGACCAGCATCGCGCAATGCCGGCATGTGACGCATGGTCAGGCGACTCGAAACCGGCTTTGCCGATACGTTGAAGGCTCTCATGCTTAGACAGACTTGTTGGGCAAAATCCCTAGACGCCGCGGGCATTGCCCCACAACAGGACATGAAGCTGAGGCAGGACCCGCGCGCTGAACCAGCGGTCCTGGATGACTTTGTCGACGAGCCATTCCGTGCGCTTCATCACCCCCGGGACGTCGACAATTACATCGTCAGCATCGGGAGAGGGTGGCGTGTGGTTGCCGGGCTGAAGGTAGATTGGCAGGTTCAGATAACGCGCCGCGGCATCCTTGGCGTAGGCATAGTCAGCATCATCAAAGACTACGAGCTTGAGCACGGTCGTCGGCCCGCTTTGCGCGGCCTCCAGACATGCATCAAATGCTGCCCAGTCGGTGCTCATCTGGCTCGATGGCGGCTTGGGGCTCAAGACAAGACTATCCAGCGTCGAGAACCACTCCCGCGCCACCGAGCCTTGAGTTTCAAGGGCAAAACGATAGCCGTCCTGATGGCCGAGTGCGATCAGTTCGCCTAGCGGTTGGATAGCCGGGTTGCCGCCCGAAAGCGACACCGTCAATGGATTACCGCCGGACAGGGCGCGGACACGTTCCCAAATCTGCTCCGCCGTCATCGCCTCCCAGTCGCCGCGAAAGCGATTTTCGACGGCGTGCAAGCTGTCGCACCACGAGCATCGATAGTCGCACCCTCCTGTCCGCACGAATACGGTCGGCAGGCCAATGAGCAGGCCCTCGCCCTGAATGGTCGGGCCGAAAATCTCGCTGACGCGGATGGTTGGGGCGTTCACATGCTTCATGGACGGTATTCCGCCCATGTCTTGGCCGTTTCGCTGACGCGTACAGCCGAAACCTCGGGGAGGCGCGTCTTGCACCAATCAAAGAAGTGCTTGGCCAGGCACTCGGCGGTAACCCTGCCGTGCCCTAGCACGTCGTTGAGATGGCGGTGGTCGAAGGCGGTGTCGATATAGTGCTTGAGCACCGACAAATCCTGATAGTCCCGCACGAAGCCATGCTCATTGAGCTCATCAGCCTTCAATTCGACCTCGACGATGTAGTTGTGGCCATGCAGGCGGGCGCACTGGTGGTCGGACGGAAGCGACACGAGCTGGTGGGACGCGGAGAAATGGAATTCCTTGGTGATGCGATAGGTCATGCGTGTCTTGCCTGCACGGCGGCGCGCCAGAAATCCGAATCGGCATATTCAGTGGGGTCCTGAAGCCGCGCCAGGTCGAACGCTTCCCGCCGCTCGACACAGGTGCCGCATCGCCCGCAGTGCACGTCACCCCCCTTATAGCACGACCAGGTTTGATCGAAGGGGGTTAGGTGCCGAGCGCCCTCGGTCACGATATCGGCTTTGGATATGTTGACGAACGGAGCGTAGAGGCGGACATCGGCATAGCCGTCGAGCGCGTGGTTCTGCATCGCCTGGAAAGCGTCGATAAAGTCGGGCCGGCAATCGGGATAGATGAAATGGTCGCCGCCATGGACAGCAACACCGACGGCCTCGTCATGTCGTGCAGCTGCGACGCCGAAGGCTATCGTCAGCATGATGGCGTTGCGATTGGGCACTACCGTGATCCTCATCGACTCTTCGGCATAATGTCCATCGGGAACGGCAACATCGTCGGTGAGTGCGGAACCGCTGAGTTGGCGTCCAATGTCACGGATATCGATGATCTGGTGGGGGACGCCAAGCCGTTGTGCGCAGGCCGCGGCAAAGCCGAGTTCCTTGCTGTGCCGCTGTCCGTAGTCGAACGAAACGAGGCCCGTGAGAGTTTGCTCGGCCGCTACCTTGTGCGCGAGCGAAACCGAGTCCAATCCGCCGGAGCAGATGACGATAGTCTTCATAGATGTGGATCCCTTGTTTTGACCGGGTAAGGCTGCGACCGGAGATTGCTCTAGCTTCCCTCTACGCCAACGGCAGTGATTTGTGAATGGGCGCCTGGAGGCTGTGACATCGTGGCAAAGGGTTCACAACGATCAGCTGATCGGATGCAGCAACAGGGCACCCGAGCCCAATGTTTGGCGCGATGCCACTGCGAGGGTGCGGGATACGAGGTGCTTGGCTTGGGCAATTGAGGCCGCGAGCGGCAGGCCCTGAGCCAGGCCCGCAGCGATTGCCGAGGACAGAACACAGCCCCCGCCGTGAATGTCACCGACATCCAGACGCTCTGCGTCGAAGCGGGTGACGCCATCAGCGTCAACAAGCACGTCGGTACTTTGCCTTCCCACATCATGGCCGCCCTTAATCAGAACCGCCTGCGGTCCCATCGCGAGCAGTTTCCTGGCCTGGACGATCACCGCGGCCTCGTCCTCGGCCACCGACGAACAGGTCAAGGCGGCTGCCTCGGGTAGGTTGGGCGTAAGCAAATGGGCTTTGGGCAACAGCTGTGTGATCAGCGCGTCAAGAGCCCGCTCCGGCAACAAGCGCGCGCCGCTCGTTGCGGCGAGAACCGGGTCGAGGACGATCCCGCTGGCTTCGTGCAGTGTCAGGCGTTCGGCGACCGCGGCGATGACATCGACACTGCCGAGCATGCCAATCTTGACCGAGTTCACGGCCAGATCGGCGAACACCGCGTCGATCTGGGCCGCCACGACGTCGGGCGGTATTACATGGACAGCGTCGACGCGCATGCTGTTTTGCGCCGTCACCGCCGTAATCGCGCTGGTTCCGAAGACTCCAAACGCCGCAAACGTCCTGAGATCCGCCTGGATACCCGCGCCGCCACCCGAATCCGAGCCGGCGACTGTAAGCGCAACGGGCGTCACGTCACGTCTCCGATCGCTACCAGCGCCAGATTGTGCCGACCCAGGAGCTGCAACCGTCCTGCAGCCCGCAGGGCCCGCTGCCCGCTACGGCAGCAGAGCACGATGCGTGCATCGCTTTGCGCCGACGCCAATTGGTCGACATCCGCCGGCGTCAGGCGGAGCGCGTCGGTACGCGGCGGGGTAGGGGCTTCGACGACGCCGCGCAAGTCGATGACAATGTCATTTGGGGCGAGGTCCGTCAGTCCGATGAACGGCGCTGCGTGCTCAGGCTCTGGGCAATCGGTAAAACGGAACCCACCGAACTGCATCCTGTGTCCGTCAAAGCTGATCACACGGCCCAGCACGCGGGGCTTGAGATCGAGCAGCAGGTGAAGCGCCATATGGGCCTGGAGACTACCCAGGGTCGCTACGGCAGAACCCAGCACGCCGACGCTGGCACAACTGCCGGCCATCTCCGGTGCATCGGGAAAGACCGCGCGATAACTCGGCGCGCCGCCGCAATAAGCGCCGACATAGCCGGACAGGCCGAGTACCGACGCGCTGACCAATGGCTTGTCCAGGGCCCGGCATCGGTCGGACAGGGTATAGGTCACGGAAAAATTGTCGGCGGCGTCGATGACGATGCTCGCCTCGTGGACCAAGGCGACGGCATTGCTCGGCGTCAGGCGCTCCGATCTGGCCGTGACGACGATGCCGGGATTGGCACGGAGCAGGGCCCTTCGCGCCGCCTTCGCCTTTGGAGCTCCGATGTCGTCCATGCCGTAGAGCGGCTGCCGATGCAGATTGGTGACCTCGACATGATCGTGGTCGACGATGACAATCTCGCCGATGCCGGCGCCCGCCAGGATCTGCAGGACCGACGAACCGAGGCCGCCGGCGCCCACGACAAGCACCTTGGCGGCGGCGAGCCTTGCTTGTCCGGCGGCTCCGATTTCGGCCAGCGTCGTCTGGCGGATATAGCGATCGGTCATGTCAGGGCCTCGTTGCCGTGAGCCAGGCACGCGCCTGGAGGGAGGGTTCGGGATGACGCACGATGTCGCCCACAACTGCGACGCAATCGGCGCCGGCGGCCACGCAGAGTTCGGCCCGCGCCACGGTCAGCCCGCCGATGGCCACCAGCGGCCGGGCACCCACGCGGCGCTTCCACTCTGCGATTCGCTCCAGTCCCTGGGGCGCCCAAGGCATCTTTTTGAGCTGGGTGGGATAAATGGGCCCCAGAGCTACATAATGGGGCGCTTCGACCAGAGCCCGGTCCAGTTCGGCATGGTCATGTGTGCTGACGCCGAAGCGTATCCCGGCGCGGCGCAGCGCGCCGATGTCGGCCCCAGCCAGGTCCTCCTGGCCCAGATGCACGAAATCGCATCCGGTATCGAGCGCCAATTGCCAATGGTCATTGACCACCAATTGTGCACCTGCTGCCGCGCAGGCGGCTTTGGAGCGCTCAATTTGGGCCTGCAGCGCGGGCTCGGGGCAATCCTTGATGCGGAGCTGGATCAATTTTGCCCCCCAGGTCAGCAGACGCTCGACCCAATCCGCATCGGGCACCACGGGATAGAAGCGATCAAGGGTCATGCGAGGATCGCCTTGCCCACGACCGGGGTCGAGGGCGCCGCCATGTCGCGCGGCTCCATAGGGGAGGCGGCGTGGGCTAGCCGGCCCGCGTCCACGGCGAGGGCAAAGGCCTCAGCCATTCGGACCGGGTCGCCCGCCTCGGCGATGGCGGTATTGAGCAGCACAGCGTCATAGCCCAATTCCATTGCTGCTGCCGCGTGCGAGGGCAGGCCGAGGCCGGCATCGATAACCAGGGGCACATCGGGGAAGTGGGCCCGCATGGCGCGCAACCCGAAGATGTTGTTGAGCCCACGCGCCGATCCGATCGGGGCGCCCCAGGGCATCAATATCCGGCAACCCGCCTCGAGCAGCCGTTCGGCTACGACCAGGTCTTCGGTCGTATAAGGAAAGACGTCGAACCCGTCCTCGGTGAGGATGCGTGCAGCTTCTACCAGACCGAACACATCGGGTTGCAGTGTATCGGCCTCTCCGATCACTTCGAGCTTGATCCAGGTCGTGCCGAACAGTTCGCGCGCCATATGGGCCGTGGTCACTGCCTCCTTGACCGAATGGCAACCTGCCGTATTGGGCAGGACGCGGATACCCAGTTCGCTGATGAAGGACCAGAACGCCTGGCCGGCCCGTTGCTCCCCGCCTTCGCGCCTGAGCGACACAGTGACGATTTCGGCCCGTGAAGCACGCACCGCCGCCTCGAGGATTTTGGGCGAGGGATAACGGGCCGTGCCCAGGAGGAGGCGAGAGGACAGCTCAATGCCATAAAAGTCCATGTCTCAGCCTCCCTGCATGGGGGCGAGCACTTCGAGACTGTCGCCCTCGGCGAGGTGCGTGTTCGCCCGGCGAGCCGAGGGCACGAACCGTCCGTTGACGGCAGTGGCAATGATGGCGCCTTTGTAGCCCAGCGCGTCGAGCGCCTCGTCGAGGCGGCTCGCCGCGAGCTGCCGCTCGGCGCCGTTAAGCAGAATTCGCATGAGCAAGCTCCGTATCGAGATGGGGATCAAGCGCAGCACCGGCGGCGATCTGTGCTATAGCCGGGGCAAGCAGAAATCCGTGGCGGAAGAGGCCGTTGACGCGGATGATGCGTCCGGCTCGCTCCACAGAGGGAAGATTGTCGGGGAGGGCAGGGCGCAGATCGGCACCGAATTCGATAATTTCCGCTTCGCCCAGCGCCGGATGGACGGCAAAAGCGGCGCCCAGTAAATCGAGCATGGAGCGCACGCTGACCGGCCCCTTCGATTCGCTTTCGAGCATGGTCGCCCCCAGCATGAACACGCCGTCGCCACGCGGGACCAGATAGACCGGCAGGCGCGGATGCAGCAGGCGCACCGGTCGGGTCAACGAGAAACTATGTGCGCGGATCAATGCCATTTCCCCGCGAACACCGCGCAGGGCGGGCATGTCGGTGCGACCGCTGAGCCCGCGGCAGTCAAAGACAAGATCGCCCCGCGCGGCCTCGGGCTCGAGCTCGGTGTCAAACCGGATCGCCGCGCCAAGGGCTGTCAGCCGCTCCACAAGCGCCGCCAACGCGCGGCGCGGATCGAGATGCCCTTCGTCGGGGAAGAAAAGGCCCTTGCGGAAACGACCGGCCAGATCGGGCTCCAGCGACGCCAAGTCCGCCTCATCCAGCCATTCATAGTGCTGGGTACGCCGGGCAAAGCGGTCGAGTTCGGCGAGATCGCGCGCGGGCGCGACCACCAGCGTGCCCTTGGCCACCACGCCCGGGAAGCGCTCACGCCACCAGGCGAGGGACGTTGCGCCGAGGCGACCGACGATAGGCTCACTCGTGGCCATTTCGCACCACGGCGCGAGCATGCCCCCTGCGTGCCAGGAACAGCTCCCGGGGCCGAGCCCGACATTGCGGTCGACCACCTCCACGGCAACACCGCGCTCGGCCAGTGCGAGAGCGGTTGTCAGACCCGCCACCCCCGCCCCGATCACAGTTGCGCGCAGCGGCGTGCTACTGGTCGAGCGGAACATAGACCTTGGCCCCCTGGTCGAGGAATTCGCGCGACTTCTCTGCCATGCCGTCTTCGCGGGCGGCCATGTCGCGGATATCCTGCGTGATCTTCATCGAGCAGAATTTGGGCCCGCACATCGAACAGAAATGGGCGGTCTTGTGCGCATCCTTGGGCAGCGTCTCGTCATGGAAGCTGCGCGCCGTATCGGGGTCGAGCGAGAGGTTGAACTGGTCCTCCCAGCGAAACTCGAACCGGGCTTTGGACAGCGCATCGTCACGCAATTGCGCTGCTGGATGCCCCTTGGCCAGATCGGCCGCATGCGCCGCGATCTTGTAGGTGATGACGCCGATCTTGACGTCGTCGCGATTGGGCAGGCCCAGGTGTTCCTTGGGCGTCACGTAGCAGAGCATGGCCGTACCGAACCAGCCGATCATGCCAGCGCCAATGGCCGAGGTGATGTGGTCATAGCCCGGAGCGATGTCAGTGGTTAGGGGCCCCAGCGTATAGAATGGAGCCTCGCCGCATTCACGCAGCTGCTTATCCATGTTCTCCTTGATCTTGTGCATCGGGACGTGCCCGGGCCCTTCGATCATCACCTGGCAACCCTTGTCCCAAGCGATCCTGGTCAGCTCGCCCAGCGTTTCGAGCTCGGCGAACTGAGCTGCGTCATTGGCATCGGCAATCGAGCCGGGGCGCAGGCCGTCGCCGAGTGAAAACGACACGTCGTATTTGGCCATGATGTCGCAAATGTCGCCGAAGCGTTCGTAGAGGAAGCTTTCCCTGTGGTGGGCAAGGCACCAGCCGGCCATGATGGAACCGCCGCGCGAGACAATACCGGTGACGCGTTTGGCGGTCAGCGGCACATGGGCGAGGCGCACGCCGGCATGGATCGTGAAGTAGTCGACACCCTGCTCGCACTGTTCGATCAGCGTGTCGGAGAACACGTCCCAGTCAAGCTTGGCGGGGTTGCCGTTGACCTTTTCGAGCGCCTGGTAGATCGGCACCGTGCCGATCGGGACGGGCGAATTGCGGATGATCCATTCGCGGGTGGCATGGATGTTGCGGCCGGTCGAGAGATCCATGACGGTGTCGGCGCCCCAGCGGATCGCCCAGACCAGTTTTTCGACTTCTTCCTCGACCGAGGATGAAACGGCGGAATTGCCGATATTGGCGTTGATCTTGACCAGGAAATTGCGCCCGATCACCATCGGCTCGATTTCGGGGTGGTTGATATTGGCCGGAATGATCGCCCGGCCGCGGGCGATCTCGTCGCGCACGAATTCCGGGGTGATGAAGGGCGGGATGGCCGCGCCGAAGCTTTCTCCATCGGCCAGGCGCGCCGCGGCACCCTCCAGCATAAGCTGGCGCCCCAGATTCTCCCGCTCGGCGACGAAGATCATCTCCTTGGTGATGACCCCGGCGCGTGCATAGTCCAATTGCGTGACCGGCCGCCCGGCGAGGCTGCGGAGCGGCTGATGGGCGAGGGGGAAATGCGCGACGGCCCGTTCCGGGGATACATTGCCGTCGTCTTCGGGCTTGATGGCGCGACCCGCATAGGGTTCTGCATCGCCGCGCTCGGCAACCCAGCTTTCGCGCAGGCGCGGCAGGCCGCGCTTGAGGTCTATGGCAATGGCCGGATCGGTATAGGGGCCGGACGTGTCGTAAACCCGGAACGCCGGAGCGTTGGGATCATCGATAGCGATCTCACGAAACGGCACGTGGATATCGGTAGCGCGCGGACTGCTCGCATAAACCTTGCGCGATGCTGAAAGCGGAGTGGTGGATATGCCATTGGCGTCCAGCGCCTTGGCGTTGATTGTCTTGTTCACGATGGGTCTCCATGTTTTCTCGTGAAAACGGAAACCCGGGCGCAGCTCTGGTGGCGGATGACGATCCCGTCCCTTCGCCGGCATTACCCGGATCAGGTTCAAAGGGTTCGGCCTCTCAGCCATCTCAGACCAGATCCTTTCGGACCCGGACACCCCTCGGACGTCGTGAGGAAACGGCATCGACATCCCAATGTCAACCCGTCACCGCCGTCTTGCCACAGCGCACCTTGCGCGCTATAGGCGCCAAATCTGGTGCCTGCTTCTGCAGGAGAATCGGGAACGCGGTTGAAATCCGCGACGTGCCCAGCGCTGTGCGGGGGACCTGTTGGGCATATGCCACTGGCGCAAGCCGGGAAGGCGCCCGCCGGGGATGATCCCAAGTCAGAAGACCGGCCAGATGACCTCTTGAAGCTGGCTGGACCCCAGCTCCTGTGTCTTTTCTAACAGGGGCAACGCCATGCCAGACGCTATCGATCAGCCTGAATTTCAACCGCGCCTTACGATGAGCGGACCATTTACGGACGCGGAGCGCGAAGCGGTCTATCGCGCCATTTATAGCCGGCGTGATGTGCGTGGCCAGTTCCTGCCCGACGCCATCGGCGACGATGTGTTGTTGCGAATGCTGGACGCCGCGCACCACGCGCCGTCCGTTGGCTTCATGCAGCCATGGAATTTTCTGGTGATCCGCGATGCTGAAAGGAAGCGGCAGGTTGCCGAGATTTTCGCTCGCGCCAATGACGAGGCGGCGTCGATGTTCCCCAAGGATCGTCAGGACGCGTATCGGGCTCTCAAGCTCGAAGGCATCACCAGCGCGCCGGTCAATATCTGCGTTACCTGCGACCGCACGCGCGGCGGCCCGGTGGTGCTGGGCGCCACGCACATGCCCGATATGGATCTGTTCAGCACGGTCTGCGCCGTCCAGAACCTCTGGCTTGCCGCAAGGGCCGAAGGCCTGGGAGTTGGCTGGGTCAGCATCCTCAAGGAGTCCGACGTCAAGGCGGTGCTGGGGATCCCCGAACCAATTCGGCTGGTCGCCTATCTCTGCGTGGGCCGAGTCGAAAACTTTTTTGCTTCGCCTGAGCTCGAGCAGAGGGGGTGGCGGAAACGGATCCCGCTTGCTGACCTCGTTTTTGAGGATGGATGGAACGCAAAGGGGAAATTGAGCGGCGAGCTCCGTTAGCCTGACGCGGGTTATGATCCGAGATCGAGCCAGCCCGGGAGACCAGCCGCAGACGATGATCGGTGTTCTCAATAAAAAGGGCAAAAGCCAATGAACACGCAAGGCCTTGCTCTCGCGATGGCGCGCGCATAACCAAGCCACGTGCAGGTCTGTTTTGCCGGCAACAGGAGAAATTGATGTCACAACGTCTTGATACGAAGCGGCGTATCGGGGGCTTTGCCCTAGGTGCCGCGCTTACGCTAAACTTTTCCCTCTCAAGTTGGATGATGGACCATGTTCGGTCGATTTACGGCACCGGTGCACTGGTGATGCAGGGGCTGATGGCGCCCAGCGGCATGTTGATCGCCGGTCTCGCACCGGCGCGGCGCCGGGGCCCCGCGCGAACCGCAAAGGCATGTGAAGGAGCCCGCACATGAACGCGAACCCTCTCGATGTTACCCAACTCGGTCGCGATGTCCGAGCGGCCGAAAGCCCGGAACAGGCCGTGCTGGAGCGGGTGCCAAATCCGCAGGCGGACACCGACTATGTCGCGAGATTTACGGCCCCCGAGTTCACGTCCCTTTGCCCCGTTACCGGGCAACCCGACTTCGCCCATCTCGTCATCGACTACGTGCCTGGCGACTGGCTGGTCGAGTCCAAATCGCTGAAACTCTACCTCACCTCTTTCCGCAACCACGGCGCCTTTCATGAAGACTGCACGGTCTCGATCGGACGTCGATTGACCGCCCTTTTGGAACCGAGGTGGCTGCGGATCGGAGGGTATTGGTATCCGCGTGGCGGTATCCCGATCGATGTTTTCTGGCAGACCGGCCGACCACCCGAACATGTCTGGCTTCCAGAAACCGGCGTCCCCACCTATCGTGGGCGCGGATAGCAAGCGCGGAATTGCGCCCTTTCAAAGTAAGTATATCGCAGGTTTCAGGTCAGGCGCGCGCCGGATCGTCTTGCAGGGACTTGTGATGGAGGCGGACGACGTTGTTTAGAAACGCCGGTAACTCAGGGCGTTCCAGTGGTCGCTGAACGGGCTGTCGATGATACCTTGCATCATTGAAAGCCCTACGATGGCGCTGATTGCATCGGCGATGAACAACGGCGAGTCTACCAGCTAAGTACGAATGAGCTTTTGAGATGATTGCATGATAACGGACAATCCATGGCGTTGTCAGAATAATTTGAAATCTCTCACTGCGTCCGGGGGGTGGTTCGCACAGACTTGAGACCTGCTCAATTACCGCTTTGCAGTGGTCGGGAAGGGGGCAATACGACCGCAACAGCGCCGGAAGCCGCCGGTTACATTCATTGGTGGTTACGCAAACGACCGAAAATCGAGCGGCATCCCTCTCCCCTACAGCGCCGAGACGCGATTGCGGCCAGCGTGTTTTGATTGGTAAATGCCGGCATGGGCACGGCTTCGGAGATTTCCGCTATTCCCTGAGAGTCACCACGACGCTGCCGCGTTTGCGGCCGGTGTCGGCATGGGCGTGGGCGGCTGGCAGGTCGGGCCATGAATAGACGTGGTCGATATGGGAGCGGAAATGGCCGGCGCCGAACAGGCGGGCGAGTTCGGTGATGTCTTGGAGGCTCTCGGTGGCCGGGCCGGCAATCATTTTCGTGTTGTGCGGCCCAGGGCGCAGTGCGCCGACCATTTCGGCGAGGCCGCCGGCAATTGCCAGATAGCGACCATGGGGCTTGAGGACATCCTGGGCCGTGGTGAAATTCATCGCGCCGACGGTGTCGGCAATGATGTCATAGCGCCCGGACACAGGCGGCGTCGTGTAATCGATGACGCTGTTTGCGCCATGATCGGCCACGAGCTCGCAGTTAAGCGTGCTGGTGGTTGCGGTGACCTTTGCACCTTGATGGCGGCCAAGCTGGACCATGGCCAGTCCCACTGCGCCCGATCCGCCGAGCACGAGCAGGGAGTCGTCTGGCCGAAGCCGGGCGGCGCGGAGAAAATGGAGGGCCGTGGTGCCGCCGAAGCTGAGGGACGCGGCGGAAGCAAAGTCCAGTCCCTCGGGGATATGCGCGACCGGCCCGTTTTCTGACATAACGACAAACTGGGCATGCGATCCCATCTTGCCGCCAGGGAACGCGAAGACTTTATCGCCTGAGCGGAACCGGTTGACACCGGGCCCTACCGCTTCGACGACACCAGCCAGTTCGGTGCCAAGCATGGGTTGGCGGGGGCCGTTCCACCCCAGAACCAGGCGGCCGATGGTTTTGGTGCCCCTGGGAAAATTGCAGGCCCGAACGCGCACATCAGCGGAATTGACCGTGGTGGCGTGAACGCGGATCAGCAGTTGACCGGCGCGCGGCGTGGGTGTTGCGAGCTCTTCCAGCCGCAAAACGTCAACGCCGCCATATCGGCGCGCGAACCATGCTTGCATGGAAACCTCCTTGGCGGCTCAGGAGCCGGATTTCGTCCACTGGAAGACTTGCCCGATCTCGACACCGAACACCTCCGCAATGCGGAAAGCGGCCTCAAGGGACGGCGAGTATTTGTTCTGCTCGATCGCTGCCACCGTCTGGCGGGTTACGCCGATCCGATCGGCCAGTTGCTGCTGGGTCATCTCGCCGTGATCGAACCGCAGCCGACGGATCGTGTTGGTGATGGGTGGCGGGGCAACCATCACGCGTAGCGCCGGTATGCGACGATAATTTGGATTTCGCGCAGGACGCCGGCGAGAGCCATTGCGAACAGCAGAAGGTTGACCATTATGACGCTCGTGGCGCCGGCAGCGTCGACCGGATAATCGGCGCGGGCCATCTCAGCAATCCAGCCACTCAGGAGGATGATCGCGATGAGAGAGACTTCGAGAACGCCGAACCCCGCGCGGTAGGAACGCCGCTCGATGGCTTGTTCCATCTCGTCGGGTGGGGGATCAAATTGCTGCTTGCCGATCCAGGCCGCAAGCAGGGACGCCGGCAGCATGATGGCCACTGCAATGCCGAGGCACCATATAAAGCGCCAGAACAGCACGTCGCCGTCGAGCTGCCGCTGGCCGAAGTCCGATAAGACACTCCAGAAATAATATCCGAAAATGACCAGAGCCGTCAGCGTGGAAATCCACGCCACCTTTTCACGCATGCTCATCGGGGACTCCAATGTTATCCAAGTTTTACAAGGTGTAAAACACTGCAAACGTAAAGTCAAAGATTTTTAACATTGCAAAGTTGGGTTATGGACGGGCAGGGGCGGACGCGACCGCTCTTTCTCCTACAGCGCCGAGACGCGATTGCGGCCCGCGCGTTTGGATTGGTACATGCCGGCATCGGCGCGGGCGAGGATCTCGTTGGAGCTGCGATCGGGGGAACCGAATTCGCTGATACCGCCGCTGATCGTGGATGCGTAGCGGACGGTTTCTTCGAGGCTGATGGGGACGTTTTCGCGCAGGCGCTCGGCAATTTCAAGCGCTTCGGCGCGATGGGTGCCGGGCATGACCACGACGAACTCATCGCCGCCGAACCGCGCGATCACATCGCTCTGGCGCAGATGCTGGCGGCAGAGGCGCGCGATTTCGACGAGTGCGGCGTCGCCGGCGTGATGCCCCAGCGCGTCATTGAGGCTTTTGAAATGGTCGAGGTCGAAGATCAGAACCGAGGTTTGGGTCTGTTCGCGTTCAAAGATCGCCAGGCGGTCATCCAGGGTTTCGAGCAGCTTGCGACGGATGTATAGGCCGGTCAGAGCGTCGGTTTCGCTCAATTGGCGCAGCTTTTGCTGAACCTCGTTCCTGTCGGTGATGTTGCTGGCGATCCAGACCACCGCATCTTCGCCATCCACCTGAAAATCGAGCGCTTTTACGCGGCCTTCGAACCAGATGGAATGGCTGGGGCCATCGCCGGCGCCTTTGACGTCGCTGCCGCGCAGCTCATATTCAACGATGTGGAGCACGCCGCTTTGGAGCGCTTTTTCGATCTCGCCGGCGAACCAGCGTGCTTTTTCGTCTTTCAGCATCTCGGACATGGTGCGCCCTACCAGTCCGCTGCCGTCATGGTAGTGCCTGACGTCCTTGCCGCCAAATACGGCGGCATACCGCCCGCTGCGCGTGAGAATGAAGGCCGGATCGGGCAGGGAATAGAGGATTGCGCTCAACTGCTGCTGCGTAAACACGGAGCCGACTTTCTCATACAAGCTGGCAACGCGGCTTCTGCCACGCGAGAGAAGCCCGGCGCATATTCGGCACGCGAACGCTTCCCTCCATTTGTGTTGCCACACTTGGCTTTCTTTTTCCTAAAGAGGCGTCGGAGGGCGTGGGATGGTGGGTGACCGATCAGGCGTCGGCGTCGATGGTTTCGATGATCTCTGTCATCAATTCGTGCAGTCGGTCGCGGTAGCCATTGCCGCCTGACGGGCTGTTGGGATCGGAGGTCATGACGACCGTCAGGTCGAGCTCGGGGACGATGTAGAGCATTTGTCCGCCATAGCCCCAGGCGTAGCGGACGTCATGGTCGGCGAAATTGGTGAGGAACCAGCCATAGCCGTAGCCATGGCCGCCAAAGCGCGATGTGGTGCGCTGAACCCAGGATTGCTCGATCCAGTCGTCCGATACGATGCGCTCGCCATCGGCAGTGACGCCGCCATTGCGGATCATTTCGCCGAAGGCGAGGAGCGAGAGGGGCGTCATGGCGAACTCGTTGCCGCCAAGATAGATGCCCTGCGGATCGCGCTCCCAGCCGGTGATGGCGAAGTCGTCGATCGGATCGAACCAGTCGCGGGCCAGCTGGCGCGAGGTGTCGCCCCCCACTTCGGTGAGGATGGCCGAGAGCAGATGCGTCGAGCCAGTGGAATAGATCATCGCGCCGCCGGGATCGGTCGCGAAGGATTGATCGAGCGCCGAGCGAACCCAGTTGGAACTGGTGACCCAGCGGCCGTAATTGGCCCCGGACGTGGCCTCGAGGCCGGCCTGCATGGACATCAAATGGCTGAGCGTGATGTCCTCGATGCGAGGGTCGGGATCGGCGGGGAACTGGTCGCTCAAAATGTCGGAGATCGGCTGGTCGGCGCCCTCGAGCAATCCTTTGTCGATGGCGATGCCGATCATCGTGGTGACGATGACCTTGGAGGCGGATTTGATGTTGGTGGGATCGGACGAGGTGTAGCCGTCAAAGCCGCGGTCGATGAGGGTTTCGCCATCGAGCGCAATCGTGACGGTGCGCAGTGTTTCGAGATCGTCGGCTTCGTCGAGAAGCGCGGTGAGCTGTTCGGGCACATCCTGCGCGACGAGAGGCGCGGAGAACGCGATGCCTGCCACGGCGCAGAGCACGAGAACGCCAGTCGATGTCGATGATTTCATAAGTCGAGCGCCCCGCACGATGGTCAAAACAATAGAGCAGGGGATGTGCTGAGCAAGAAGGGTTTTTGTGGGGCAGTGTTGGCCCTGCGCCCTCACGATATCGAGATCGCGATGGACGGGATAATGGGGAGGGCGGACCCTCCCCATCTTAACTCAGGCCTCGATGGCTTCGAGCACTTTTTCAGGCAGCAGCGGCAGGTAGCCGAAATGCACGCCGCCCAGCGCGCGGCTCATGGCGTTGGTGACGGCCGGCACGAGCGGGGAAATGCCCGCTTCGCCGACACCGCCGGGAGCTGCATCAGTCGAGACGACACGAACTTCGATCTCGGGCACGTCGTTTTGGCGCATGACCTGGTAGTCGTAGAAATTGTTGGCCTGCGGCACGCCATCGGCGAACCGCACCATCTCCTTGAGCGTGGGCGAAAGCGAGAAGATGATCGAGCCTTCGATCTGCGCCGCGACCTGATCGGGCATGACGACCGTGCCCGGATCGATGGCCGCCCAGATCTTGTGGATGGTCAGCACGCCGGTTTCGCGATCGACCGAGACGTCGGCAACGCAGGCGGTGTGCGAGCCGAGCGCGTCCGAATAGCCGATGCCGAGGGCACGACCCTCCTGGGCTTCAAAGGAATCCCAGCCTGCCATGTCGGCGACGGTGCGGATGATATCGGCCGCACGGGTGTTTTCGCTGAGCATCGAGAGCCGGAACGCAACGGGGTCTTCGTCGCGCAGTGTTGCGACATGGTCGATCATCGATTCGATCGCGTACTTCATGTAGCTGTCGGAAATGCCGCGCCAGGCACCGACCTTGATGCCGGTCGGCATGTGCATGTACTCGGTCTGCCGCAGTTCGGTATAGGGATGCGATCCCCCGCCAGCGGTGAGGAAATCGAAGCCTTCGAATTCCGCGGCCGCCAATGTGGTGGTGGCATCGCCCGCCCCATAGGCCGGGGTCAAAACGCGGTGACGCCAGCCGATGATGTTGTTATCGGCATCAAGGGCCGCCTGAACCTGCTGCACGCTGAGCGGACGGAACGGATCGTTATGGATGTCTTCTTCGCGCGTCCAGACCACCTTGACGGGCCGGCCGGGTACGCCGAGCGCAAGGGTAGTGGCATCGCGCACATAGTCGGCCTCGTTGCGACGGCCAAAGCCACCGCCGAGCAGCGTGACGTTGAGCGCGACCTCGGCATCTTCCCGTCCCGCTGCGCCGCGCACGGCGGCCAGGGCGATGTTCGGGTTCTGGACGCCCGCCCAGACCTCGAACGAGCCGTCGTCATTGGCAATTACGGTGGCGTTCATGGGCTCCATGCAGGCATGGGCGACCATGTTGGTGCGGAATGTCAGCTTCTCGACGCGCTCGGCCGCGTCGAAATCGCCGGCTTCGCCCTGCACGACCCATTCGGCGTTGTCGTCATCAATGGTTACGAGGCCATCGTCGAGCGCGGCATCGCTGTTAAAGCCGCGTGCGAAGGCCGTGTCGGTCCACGAGACGTCCAGCGCTGCAACGCCGGCCTTGGCAGCGTAGAGGCTTTCCGCGACGACGCCGACGCCATTGAGCATCGGGACGACAGCCACGACGCCGGCGACATCGAGAGCCGCAGCATCGTCGATATCGACGGGTTCCTCGCCAGCGACCGGAGCGCGCAGCACGGCACCATAGAGCATGTCGGGCACGTCGACGTCGATGCCGAAGACCGCAGTTCCGTTAACCTTGGAGGGGATATCGTAGCGCTTGATGTCCTGGGACCCGATGATCCGGAAATCCTGCGGCGACTTGAGGTCGGCCTCGGTCATCTCGGGCAGGGGATCGGGCACCTTTCCGCCAGCGGCGATCTCGCCATAGTTGAGGCGTTGGCCCGAAGCTGCATGCACGACGGCATGGGGTTCGGTCGTCAATTCCTCGAGCGGCACATCCAGCATTTCAGCGGCGTTCATCATCAGAACACGGCGAACCTGGGCTCCGATCAGACGGAACTCGGTGAACTGGCGCGATGTCGAGGTGGAGCCGACAGTGCCCTGATTGCCATAAGGCCCGACGCCGGGGGCGCGCTCGATGACCACATTGGCCCAATCGGCGTCCATTTCCTCGGCAATGATCATGGGCAGGCCGGTCAGAACGCCCTGACCCATCTCGGCCTTGTTGTAGAAAATGCGGACGGCGCCGCCAAATTCGATGCTGACGAAAACGCTGGGCTGAAAGCCCTCGGACGATTCCGTAAAGGCCGCATCCTGGGCAAAGGCCGACGCAGCGCCCAGACTGCCGAATGCGACGCCGACGGTCAGCGAGCCGGTGCCGATGAGAAAGCTGCGACGATTGAGGGCAATCGCGCTTGTGGTTTTGGAGGTGAAGCGAGTGTTCATGATCAGGCTTCCTCGCTCACGGATTCTATAGCCGCGACAATGCGCGGATAGGTGCCGCAGCGGCAGATATTGCCGTTCATGTGAGTCTTGATCTCTTCGCGCGTCGGGCTCGGGTTCTGGGCGAGCAGCGCTGCGGCAGACATGATCTGGCCGGACTGGCAGTAACCGCACTGGGGAACCTGATGTTCGATCCAGGCCTGTTGCAGCGGGTGCTCGTCGCCCAAGCCTTCGATGGTGGTGACTTCACGGCCGGCAACGCTGCCGAGCGTCGTGACGCAGGAGCGCGTCATTTGTCCATCGAGATGCACTGTGCACGCACCACAGGCGGCAACGCCACACCCGAATTTGGTGCCGTGCATGCCCAGCTCATCCCGAATCACCCAAAGCAAAGGGGTATCCTCGGGGACGTCGACGGATACCGTCG
Organism: Pelagibacterium luteolum; assembly: GCF_900100665.1. Lineage (GTDB taxonomy): Bacteria > Pseudomonadota > Alphaproteobacteria > Rhizobiales > Devosiaceae > Pelagibacterium > Pelagibacterium luteolum. The sequence continues at coordinate 145,654 of NZ_FNCS01000005.1, read as the reverse complement.
TCCCGTTCAGAGTGAAGTCAGTCATGTCTAGTCGTCCTCCAGCAGCTGTTTATCAGCTTGATTGATCGCTGGACGTCAGGTTTGAGGCCTGCCCCGAACGGGATGGTCACCGACGTAGCGAAGCTAACATGCTAGGCAAATTGTAGTAGGTGGTCTAGCCACCATTCTAGAATTCACGGTGTGGTGATTGCGAAATTCGGCGGACAACAAAAAAGGGCTCCCGGAGGAGCCCTTTCGATATTCGAGAAGCCAATGACAGGCTTCTGACACTCTATGCCGAATAGTACATTTCGTATTCGACGGGGTGCGGGGTGTGCTCGAAGCGGATGACTTCTTCCATCTTGAGGTCGATGTAGCTGTCGATGAAGTCGTCGTCCATCACGCCGCCGGCCTTGAGGAAGTCGCGGTCTGCCGAGAGGTTTTCCAGAGCTTCACGCAGCGAGGCGGAAACGGTCGGGATGTCCTTGAGCTCTTCCTTGGGCAGCTCGTAGAGATCCTTGTCCATCGGGTCGCCCGGGTGGATCTTGTTCTTGATGCCGTCGAGACCAGCCATGAGCAGCGCCGTAAAGGCGAGGTATGGGTTGGCAAGGGGATCGGGGAAGCGGACTTCGACGCGCTTGGACTTCGGCGACTGGCCGAAGGGGATGCGGCACGAAGCTGAGCGGTTGCGAGCCGAGTAGGCCAGCAGCACAGGGGCTTCGAAACCAGGCACCAGACGCTTGTAGGAGTTGGTGGTTGGGTTGGTGAAAGCGTTGATCGCCTTGGCATGCTTGATCACGCCGCCGATGTAATAAAGGCACTCCATCGAGAGACCGGCATATTCGTCACCGGCAAAGAGCGGCTTGCCGTCCTTCCAGATCGACTGGTGGCAGTGCATGCCCGAACCGTTGTCGCCATATACGGGCTTTGGCATGAAGGTTGCGGTCTTGCCATAGGACTGGGCGACCTGCTGCACGCCGTACTTGTAGAGCAGGACCTGGTCAGCCGACTGGATCATCGGCGCGAACTTGATGCCGAGTTCGTGCTGGGCCGAAGCCACTTCGTGGTGGTGCTTTTCAACGGTGACGCCCATGGCAGCCAGCGCTTCGAGCATTTCACCGCGGATATCCTGCGCGCTATCGACGGGCGGAACCGGGAAGTAGCCCTTCTTGAGCGGGATGTGGTGACCGGTGTTGCCGCCTTCGTAATCGGAATCCGAATTGGAGCCGAGTTCGGACGAGTCGACCGAAAAGCCAACGTTGTAGGTCGAGGTCGAGTACTTCACGTCGTCGAACAGGAAGAATTCGGGTTCAGGACCGAAGCCGACGAAATCGCCGATGCCGGAGGTCTTGACGAACGCTTCGGCCTTCTTGGCGATCGAGCGCGGGTCGCGATTGTAGGGCTGGTAGGTGGACGGCTCGAGAATGTCGCAGTTCACGCACAGCGTCGGTGCCGAAAAGAACGGGTCGATATAAGCCGAATCATTGTCCGGCATCAGGACCATGTCGCTCTCGTTGATGGCCTTCCAGCCGGCAATCGAGGAGCCGTCGAACATAACGCCTTCTTCGAACATTTCCGCATCGACGACCGATACGTCCATGGTGACGTGCTGCAGCTTGCCGCGCAGGTCGGTGAAGCGAAGGTCGACATATTTGATGCCTTCGTCCTTGATCCGTTTGATCAGGTCTTTAGATGAACTCATAAGTGTTCCCCAGTAATTGGTGTTGTGGGTTTTAGCGACGCGAACCCAGGGAGAGGGGTCGCACGCCTGACTCTTGCTGCGAAGCCCTAAAGTGCTTCGTCTCCGCTTTCGCCCGTGCGGATTCGGATGGCCTGTTCGACCGTCGAGACAAAAATCTTGCCGTCGCCGATACGTCCTGTCTGGGCCGCATTGCGGATGGCTTCGATCGCCTTGTCCGCGAGATGATCGGGAACGACCACCTCGACTTTTACCTTGGGCAGGAAGTCTACGACATACTCTGCGCCGCGATACAATTCGGTATGGCCCTTCTGCCGGCCAAACCCCTTGGCTTCTGTAACCGTAATGCCCTGGAGACCCACCTCTTGAAGGGCTTCCTTGACCTCGTCGAGCTTGAACGGTTTGACGATAGCCTCGATCTTTTTCATGTCCACGTCTCCTCAGTGTTCGGGACTGGTTGCGCCATCAAATGCAGGGGCCGTGCCAAGCGCAACTAAAGCGTCGGAATTCCATACAGTCCAAGGGGATAGAGGGCCGGGCGTAGGTGCCGCCTGAAGTTGATTGTGCAGCGGTCGATTAAAATATGTGCAGAATGCCTGTTTATGCGCCATGATGTCGTGCGTTTGTAGCCGGACGGGCAGGGCTGGCGAGGCCCCGGCGGAGACAATGAGCCTTTGACTGTGGGCCCAAGTTGGGCTAGGACGCGTGCCAACTCGGCGCCGCGCGTACGAGATACGCGGGTGTGGCGGAACTGGTAGACGCACTGGATTTAGGTTCCAGCGCCGCAAGGCGTGGAGGTTCGACTCCTCTCACCCGCACCATCTGTAATGCGCCGGCTCCCAATTTGACATTTAAGAACGACGGGATCGAACAGAAATGAACGTGACGGAAACTCTGAACGAAGGGCTGCGCCGCAAGCTCGATGTGACCATTCCGGCGACGGCGCTCGCATCCAAGCTCGACGAAAAGCTCGACGAGGTTCGGGGCAAGGTCCAGCTCAAGGGCTTCCGCCCCGGCAAGGTGCCGACCGCGCATCTCAAGAAGGTCTATGGCCGTTCGCTGATGAGCGAAGTGCTTCAGGATTCGATCAACGATACCGTTTCAAAGACCCTCGAAGAGCGTTCGGAAAAGGCTGCGACCCAGCCCGAGATCGACCTGTCCGAAGACCAGACCCTGATCAACAAGGTGCTCGACGGCGAAGGCGATCTGACGTTTTCGGTGAGCTATGAAGTTCTGCCGCCCGTCAAGCTGATGGATTTCAAGACCATCAAGATCGAAAAGCCTGTGGTCGAAGTGACCGACAAGCAGGTCGACGAGGAAGTCGAAAAATTCTTCAAGCAGAACCGCGGCTATGAAGACAAGGGCGACGAAGGCGTCGTCGAAGACGGCGACAAGGTCGGTCTCTCGTTCGTCGGCAAGATCGACGGCGAGCCTTTTGACGGCGGTTCGGCTGATCACACACACATCGTTGTGGGTTCGGGCCAGTTCATTCCGGGCTTTGAAGAACAGCTCGTAGGCATCAAGAAGGGCGGCGAAAAGACCATCAACGTCACCTTCCCTGAAGATTACCAGAACGCCGAGCTGGCCGGTAAAAAGGCCGAGTTCGAGGTCAAGATGCTCCATGTCGACGGCCCCAAGGCCGACGTGAAGCTCGATGACGAATTCGCCAAGACCCTCGGCCTTGAAGATCTCGCAGCGCTCAAGAAGGCGATCCGCGATCAGATCGAAGCCCAGAACAAGGACCTCTCGACCCAGCGCATGAAGCGTCTGGTTCTCGATGCGCTCGATGACGGCCACAAGTTCGACGTGCCCGAAAAGCTCGTCACCGCCGAGTTCGATGCGATCTGGAACCGCGTGAAGCACGAAGTCGAACACCACGGAAAGACCTTCGAAGCCGAAGGTACGACCGAGGAAAAGGCTCAGGAAGATTATCGCAAGATCGCTGAGCGCCGCGTGCGCCTCGGGCTGGTCGTTGCCGAGATCGGCAATGTCAACGAGATCAACGTGACCGACGAGGAGCACCAGCAGGCGCTGATCGCTGAAGTTCGTCGCTTCCCGGGCCAGGAACAGCAGGTCTATGACTACTACCGCAAGAACCCCAACGCTCTTGCCGGCCTGCGCGCGCCGATCTTCGAAAACAAGGTCGTCGACTACGTCGTCGAACTGGCCGATGTGAAGGAAAAGAAGATTTCCCGCGACGAACTGGTCAAGCTGGTTCGCGAAGGCGAAGAAGGTTTTGATATCGACAACGATCACGATCACTGATCGGTCGTTCACGGCCACGTTATCGACACAGAGCTAACGAATTGAATCAGGCCCCGCAACACATGCGGGGCCTGATTTGTTTTGTGTTTGGGTTTGCGCGCCAGTGGGGAGGTGTGCTGCCGAAACAAGAGTTCCGGAGTTGATGGTGCAGGACCTGCTTACCCCCCACCAAATGGCCCAGGCCGACAAGCTGGCGGTCGATGCCGGCGTGACATCCATGACGCTCATGGAAAATGCGGGGCAGGCAGTCGCCTATGAGGTGACGCAGCGCTTTCCGCTGCAGCCGGTGCTGGTTTTGTGCGGGCCGGGGAACAATGGTGGTGACGGGTTTGTCGTCGCGCGGCTGCTGTCCGAGCGCGGCTGGCCGGTGCGGGTCGGCATTACATGTGCCAAGAGCGATCTTGATGGCGATGCGGCGATGATGGCGCGCATGTGGACCGGCAATGTCGAGACGGCGAGCCCGGCTATGTGTGCGGATTTCGGCGTCATCGTCGATGCGATGTTCGGTGCGGGGCTGGCGCGCGATGTGACGGGCGAATTGGCCGAACTGGTCGATGCGGTCAACGCGACAGCGGCGCAGGTGGTGGCGATCGACATTCCCTCGGGTGTCGATGGCGAGACAGGCGCGGTTCGCGGCGTCGCGATAGAGGCCGAACTGACGGTGACGTTCTTCCGGCACAAGCCCGGACACCTGCTTTTTCCGGGTGCCAAGCTGTGCGGCGAAGTGCTGTTGGCTGATATCGGCATACCGGATTCGGTGCTGGCCGAGATCGACGTGGCTCTGCACGAAAACGATCCTCATCTCTGGCGCCTGCCGGAGCGTCGCGTCGACGGGCATAAATATGATGCCGGCCACTGTCTCGTAGTGTCGGGTGATGCACTGCATAGCGGGGCGGCGCGGCTGGCGGCTCAGGCGGCGGCGCGGATCGGGGCAGGGCTGGTGACGCTGGCGGGCACGCGTGACGCGCTGCTGGTGCATGCGGCCCATGTCACGGCGATCATGCTGGCTGAAGCGCACGGGCCCGATGGGTTGGCCGAGTTGCTCGGCGACACGCGCAAGAATGCCCTTGTCATGGGACCGGGAATGGGGATCGGCGCGGCGACGCGCGATGCAGTGTCCAAGGCGCTGGGCAGCGCGGCGACGTTGGTGCTGGACGCTGATGCGCTGACGAGTTTTGCGGACGACCCCAAGGAATTGTTCGCTGGCATCAAGGCACGGGAGGTCCCGGTGGTCTTGACGCCGCATATGGGCGAGTTCAAGCGGTTGTTCGGCGACATCGATGGTCCCAAGACCGACATGGCGCTGGCGGCGGCAGAGATATCGGGCGCGATCGTATTGCTGAAGGGCTCGGATACGGTGATCGCGCATCCGGAAGGGCGGGCGGTGATCAACACGACGAGCTCACCATTGCTGGCAACAGCGGGTGCGGGGGATGTTTTAGCCGGTGTGATCGGCGGACTTGTGGCGCAGGGCATGCCGGCCTTCGATGCTGCATGCGCCGGCGCTTATATTCACGGCAGAGCTGCGCATGCATTCGGGAAACCCGGCATGATCGCTGAGGATTTGCCGAGGCTCATCCCAGAGGTGTTGGCGGATCTGGTCGTCGCGCAGATCTGAGGCGGCGCAGCGCCAGAAAGCGGGTGCCGAGAATCCTGGGTCATGGGTGGAGCCCAGGATGACGGAGGGGGGAGCGCTGCGGCTGCTCTACCAGCCGACATCCAGACGATCGAGACCGTGGAAGTGGTAGGCGTCACGATAGTGCGGCTTGGCGGTCAGGTGCAGTTTGGGGAGCCGTTCAAAGAGAGTTTGAAGGGCGATCTGCAGTTCGAGACGTGCCAGCGGCGCGCCGATGCAGAAGTGAAGGCCCGCGCCGAAGCTGACATGGGCGCAGTCGGTACGGAAAGGATCGTAGGTGTTGGGGTTGAGAAAGCGCTTGGGGTCGCGATTGGCGGCGCCAAGCATGAGGCCGATGACATCGCCCTTGCGAAGTGAAATCCCGTCGATCTCGGTGTCCGTCAGCGCGTAACGTGTGAACATGTGCAGCGGTGCGTCGAACCGCATGGCTTCTTCGACAGTGGCCTCGGTCTGTTCGGGCGATGTGAAGAGGGAGCGTGGGTCAAAGCCGCTTTCGAGGATTGCCTTGACCGCGTTACCGGTGGTGTGGACGGTCGCCTCATGTCCCGCATTGAGCAGGAGGATGGCGGTCGAAAGAACCTCGTCGTCGCTCAGGCGCTCGCCGCCCTGTTCGGCCGCGATCATGTGGCTCAGAAGGTCTTCGCGCGGTCTTTTGCGCCGTTCGCCGATAACTGAGCGCAGGTATTCGGTGAACTCGGCGGCGGCGCGGTTGGCGTCCAGCTCGGTCTCGTGGGTGACCGCGTACATGTACATCCTGACCATGCGGTTCGACCAGTCGAGCAGCTGCGGCGCCATCTCGGCGGGTAGGCCGATCATTTCGGCGATCACGATGGCCGGTATGGGGGCAGCGAAAGCGGTGATCAATTCGACCTCGCCCTGACTTTCAAAACCATCGATCAGCTCATTTGCGAGGTCCGCGATCCGCGGGCGCAATTGCTCCACCTGGCGAGAGACGAAGGCGCGATGAACAAGCGTACGCAGACGGCTGTGGGCAGGCGGTTCGAGATTGAGCAATGAGTATTTTTCGGTGAGGTCGAAATCGGCGGTGTGAGGCTTGAGGTCGGGCAGGCCGATCTCGTCCCGGGTCGCGACGTGCAAGATGTCGCGCCCGAAGCGGCGGTCGCGGAGCAGGGCGCTGACCGACTGGAAATCGGCGAAGCACCAATGGCCGTATTCTTCCCAGAAGAAGGCCGGAGTTGTGGTATTGCGCTCAGTGTAGAACGGGTAGGGGTTCTGATAGAACGCCGGATCGGACGGTTTGGCGCTGGCGCGACGCCCTTCGGGGACATCGGTAATGGGTCTGACTTGGAGAATGGCCGCCATGGCGTCCGCCTGCCTGTGGTTCCGACAAGACAAAAGTCTATGCCGGACTAAACGGGCTGGCCAATCCCCTGGCCTTGCCTGTGCCCAGAAAATCGTTAGGAGGAAAGGCAATCATATTGGAGACATCGATGAGCGATCTGACCGTTTCGCAGGCCATAGAGGCCATCTACGCCTCGCTTGAGAAAGACAATGAAGAACTCAACCTGCATATTGCCAACCTCAAGGCGGCCATGGCGCGCGAGGGCGTGAAGGAAGCCGTGTTCGAGAACGACAAGCTGGCCCAGCCCAACAGGCAGGGGCGCAAGTTCATGCAGAGCTATTTCCGCAAGCAGGGCGTGACGATCAGCTTTTCGTAACGCCACGCGCTGGCCGCGATCCGCGTTAAGCATGCGCCATATTTGGGCCATGCTCGGGCTTGCTATTGAACACGAACGCCTCCAAGCCTATGTGACCCTTTACAGTCCTTTAAGCAGCGATCGCCTGCAATCAGTGATACTGATTCGAAATTCCCCGAGGGAGAATGTGAGACAATGCGGGATCCCGTAGACCTTTATATGAATACGCTCGTACCCATGGTGGTCGAGCAATCCAATCGCGGCGAACGCGCCTTCGACATCTATTCCCGTCTTCTGCGCGAGCGCATCATTTTCGTGACCGGCGTAGTCGAAGACAACATGGCCTCGGTCATCGTGGCTCAGTTACTGTTTCTGGAATCGGAAAATCCGAAGAAGGAAATCGCGATGTATATCAACTCGCCCGGCGGCGTGGTGACGGCAGGGCTGTCGATCTACGACACCATGCAGTTCATCCGCCCCAAGGTGCAGACCCTGTGCATGGGCCAGGCTGCGTCGATGGGTTCGCTGCTTTTAACGGCGGGCGAAAAGGATATGCGTGGGTGCCTTCCCAATGCGCGCGTCATGGTGCACCAGCCTTCGGGCGGCTATCAGGGCCAGGTGACCGACATCATGATTCACGCCCGTGAGGCCGAAAACCTCAAGCGCCGCCTCAATGAAATCTATGTGAAGCATTCCGGCCTTGAGTATCAGCAGGTGGAAGATCTGCTTGAGCGCGACAAGTTCCTGTCTCCGGAAGAGGCCAAGGAACTTGGGCTGATCGATCACGTCCACGACAAGCGGGCGGTTCCTGAAGCGGGGGCATAGTCCCCGCTTTACCGCCCTTGAAACGGGCGCTGGACAAAGCGCCCGTTCCGATTGCACGCATGCCTTCGGGCCATTATGGTCGATGTGGATTACAGTTTTTTCACGCGTCGTCAGGTAGCGTTCAAATCGGCGAATGAAAACCAAGCGCTTTATGCGCTTCTGGAGTTGCTAGATGTCCAAGGAAAATTCGAGCGGAGAAACCTCAAAGAACACGCTGTATTGCTCGTTCTGCGGGAAATCCCAACACGAAGTCCGCAAGCTGATCGCCGGACCCACCGTATTCATCTGTGATGAATGCGTGGAGTTGTGCATGGACATCATCCGCGAGGAATCGAAAACCTCGATGGTCAAGTCCGCTGATGGCGTGCCGAGCCCGGCCGACATCTGCAAAGTGCTCGACGATTACGTCATCGGCCAGCGCCGCGCCAAGCGCGTGCTCTCTGTTGCCGTGCACAACCATTACAAGCGCCTGCACCACGCGACCAAGAACCAGGATGTTGAGCTTTCCAAATCCAACATTCTGCTGATCGGCCCGACCGGTTGCGGCAAGACATTGCTGGCTCAGACGCTGGCCCGTATTCTCGACGTGCCCTTCACCATGGCCGACGCCACCACGCTGACCGAAGCCGGTTACGTGGGCGAAGACGTCGAAAACATCATTTTGAAGCTTCTGCAGGCTGCCGACTACAATGTCGACAAGGCGCAGCGCGGCATCGTCTATATCGACGAAGTCGACAAGATTTCGCGCAAGTCCGACAATCCCTCGATCACCCGTGACGTTTCGGGCGAGGGTGTGCAGCAGGCGCTGCTGAAGATCATGGAAGGGACCGTCGCTTCAGTTCCGCCCCAAGGTGGCCGCAAGCATCCGCAGCAGGAATTCCTGCAGGTGGACACGACCAACATCCTCTTCATCTGCGGTGGTGCGTTCGCAGGCCTCGAAAAGGTCATCGCAGCGCGGGGCGAAAACTCCTCGATCGGCTTTACCGCCAGCGTCAAGGACCCCAACGACCGTCGCGTCGGTGATATTCTCGCCGAAGTCGAGCCCGAGGATATGGTCCGGTTCGGTCTGATCCCGGAATTCATCGGTCGTCTCCCGGTCATCGCAACGCTTGAAGATCTCGATGAGGACGCGCTCGTGCAAATTCTCTCCGAGCCCAAGAACGCGCTGATCCGTCAGTATGCACGCTTGTTCGAAATGGAAGACGTCGAGCTGACCTTCCACGAAGACGCGCTCAAGGCCGTTGCCCGCCAGGCGATTGCCCGCAAGACCGGCGCGCGTGGCTTGCGTTCTATCCTCGAAGCGATCCTGCTCGACACCATGTACGACCTACCCTCGCTTGAGGGCGTGGAAGAGGTGGTGATCAGCCAGGAAGTCGTCGACAACAAGGACGTCCGCCCGCTCTACATCTATTCCGAGCGCGCCAAGGAAGACATGAAGTCCGGCGCCTGAGTGTTGGATGCATAGTTTTGAAAAGGCCCGGATCGCTCGATCCGGGCTTTTTTGTTCAGACGAAGGCTACGCCCAACCGTGCTTAAGTTCTTTGCGGGTTGCGCAAACGCTTGTTACACTCGATGCGCCGGGGGACAGTCGGGGGACGGACAATGAACAGGGGCAAATTCAGCGCAAGTCTGGCGGTTGCCGCGCTGCTGGTGACGACGGGTACGGCTGTGGCCCAGCCGCAGAACAAGCTGGTGTCGCGGCTCGACAAGGCGTTGATCCAGGCGATCTGGTGCAGTGCGCTGCTGTTTGAGGAATCCTTCGTCTACGAGGCCGAGACCGACGACGCGATCCGCTACGAGAATTTGTCGTTCGATCTCGGTGCAGATATCGATGCCATGCTTCTCGAGGATGGGATGCGCCAGGCAGAGGTCGACGAAATCTGGAGCGTATTCGACGGGGAGGCGATGGATCTGGCGCTGATGGATAGCGCGAGTTTTGCCGCGCAGCTGGCCGTTTGCGAAACCAATTACGACAGTTTGCTTTAGAGCCCCGTTCACCACGCCAACATCTCGACACGCTGACGAATGTGCAATGGCGCCGCCATGCGTTAAGCGCATAGCCATCCATCTGTGGCTTGACCCCGGAAAGTGAATGTCGCGCGCTTGTGGCGCAGCAATATTGCCCTATCTTAGTGAGCGAAGAGTCGTTCTGGTTAGCGAATCCCTAAGAGACTGGGCGCACACTGGACGACAGGACCACCCGCGTTGCCGCGGACGCCTCCCCGTCACGGCAACCACGAAAGGATAGTTTATGTCCGAAACACCGACCGCCGCCGTCGAATTCGACCGCGAAAAGGTTTATCCCGTCCTGCCCCTGCGCGACATCGTGGTGTTTCCCTCCATGATCGTGCCGCTGTTTGTCGGCCGCGAAAAGTCCGTGCGCGCGCTTGAAGAAGTGATGCGCGAAGACAAGCACATCCTGGTCGTCACCCAAAAGAACGCCCAGGAAGACGATCCTGCGCCTGATGGGATCTACGAGATCGGCACCATTGCTTCCGTCCTGCAGCTCCTGAAGCTGCCAGACGGGACGGTGAAGGTTCTGGTCGAGGGCCTGCATCGCGCGAAAATCGATAAATACGTCCAGACCGAGCATTATTTCGAGGCTCAGGCCGAGGCTCTGCCCACCGAAGGGCATGACGCCGTCGAGGCTGAAGCGCTTGCGCGTTCGGCGATGACCGAGTTCGAAAACTACGTCAAACTCAACAAGAAGATTTCGTCCGAAGTGGTGGCTGCCGTTACCCAGATCGACGACCATTCCAAGCTCGCCGATACCATCGCCAGCCATCTGGCGGTCAAGATCGCCGACAAGCAGGACATCCTCTCGACCCCATCGGTCACCGAGCGCCTGGAACGCGTGCTCGGCCTGATGGAAGGCGAGATCGGGGTGTTGCAGGTTGAAAAGCGCATCCGCAGCCGCGTCAAGCGGCAGATGGAAAAGACCCAGCGCGAGTACTACCTCAACGAGCAGATGAAGGCGATCCAGCGCGAATTGGGCGATGGCGAAGACGGCACTAACGAGCTCCAGGAGCTCGAAGAGCGCGTCGCCAAGACCAAGCTGTCCAAGGAAGCCCGGACCAAGGCCGATGCTGAGCTGAAAAAGCTCAAGCAGATGAGCCCGATGTCGGCTGAAGCCACGGTCGTGCGCAATTATCTCGACTGGATGCTGAACCTGCCCTGGGGCAAGAAGTCCAAGGTCAAGCGCGATCTGTCCTTTGCCGAGAACGTGCTCGAGAGCGATCACTATGGCCTCGAGAAGGTCAAGGAACGCATCGTCGAGTATCTTGCCGTGCAGAGCCGCACCGGTAAGCTCAAGGGCCCTATCCTGTGCCTTGTCGGCCCTCCGGGCGTCGGCAAGACCTCGCTGGCTCGCTCGATCGCCAAGGCCACGGGACGCGAGTATGTGCGTATGTCGCTCGGCGGCGTTCGGGACGAAGCGGAAATCCGCGGCCACCGGCGCACCTATATCGGGTCCATGCCCGGCAAGGTGATCCAGTCGCTCAAAAAGGCAGGCAAAGCAAACCCGCTGTTCCTGCTCGACGAGATCGACAAGATGGGCCAGGACTTCCGGGGCGATCCGTCCTCCGCACTGCTCGAAGTGCTCGACCCTGAGCAGAACTCGACCTTCAACGATCATTACCTCGAGGTCGATTTCGACCTGTCGGACGTGATGTTCGTGACGACGGCGAATACGCTCAACATTCCCGGTCCGTTGCTCGACCGCATGGAGATCATTCGCCTGTCCGGTTACACGGATGAGGAAAAGTGGGAGATTTCCCGCCGCCACCTCATTCCCGAGACCCTCAAGGAGCACGGTCTGCGCGCCGAAGAGTTCGAGCTGCCTGATGAAACGCTGATGCTTTTGACGCGGCGCTACACCCGTGAAGCAGGCGTGCGTAATCTCAAGCGCGAAATCGCCAATCTGATGCGCAAGGCGGTCAAGGAAATCCTCCTGACCGACAAGAAGAAGATCGTCGTTACACCGCAAGTGGTCGAAGATTATCTCGGCGCACCGCGGTATCGGTATGGCGAAGCCGACAGCGAGCCTCAGGTCGGCGTCGTGACCGGTCTTGCCTGGACATCGGTTGGCGGCGAGCTTCTGACCATCGAAGGCATCATGAGCCCCGGCAAGGGCAAGATGACCGTGACGGGTAATCTCAAGGACGTGATGAAGGAGTCGATTTCGGCTGCTGCGACCTACGTTCGTGCCCGCGCCGTCGAATACGGCATCAAGCCGCCGCTGTTCGACAAGCGCGACATCCACGTGCACGTGCCGGAAGGCGCGACGCCCAAGGATGGTCCGTCTGCGGGTATCGGCATGGCCACGGCGATTGTCTCGGTGATGACCGGCATTCCGGTCCGCAACGATGTCGCCATGACCGGCGAGATCACGCTGCGGGGCAGGGTGCTTCCGATCGGCGGATTGAAGGAAAAGCTGCTTGCGGCGCTTCGCGGCGGGATCAAGACGGTCCTGATCCCCGAAGAGAACGTCATGGATCTCAAGGAGATCCCCGACAACGTCAAGCAGGGCCTCGAGATCATCCCGGTCAGCCGCATGGGCGAAGTGCTCGAACATGCGCTGGTGGAAAAGCTCGAGCCCATCGAATGGAACTTCGAGGAAGCCGACGCCAAGCCTGTGCCTGAAAAGGTGGATGGCGAGGAAACCGGCACCACCTTGCCGCACTGATAGGATTTACATCCAAACCTCTCGAACGGCGCCCCCTGGGGCGCCGTTTCTGCTTGCACGTCCTCTTTGCAAGTGCTGATTCGCAGCTGTGAAAACGACCCGAAACACCAGTGTTTCTGACCCATTTGGGGCCTCGAAATGTGCGCGCCATGTGGTCGGCTAGTTCATTTTGACCAATTGGGGCCGAAATATCCCCAGCTTGCGGTCGAAAACGCCGGAAAAGCTGGAGTTCTCCTTGCTTTTGCCCCGGAATCGTAATTGGGTGAACCCGCTTCCGCTCGTCCCTCGATGGACGGGCATATCATTGTGAGGAAACGCTATGAACAAGAACGATCTGAGCGCGGCTGTCGCCGAGAAGGCCGATCTCTCCAAGGCCCAGGCAGCAGCAGCGGTAGACGCTGTGTTCGATGCCATCACTGCAGCTCTCAAGGGCGGCGATGAAGTGCGCCTGGTGGGCTTCGGCACGTTTGCCGCCACGCAGCGCAAGGCCACCAAGGGCCGCAATCCGGCCACTGGCGCTGAAATCGACATTCCAGCTTCGACCCAGCCCAAATTCAAGGCTGGCAAGGGCCTCAAGGACGCGCTGAACTAAGCCAAATGGCTTTGGACTAGCGAGTTTGGCCCCGGAACCTATGGTCCGGGGTCTTTTTGTTTTGTGCAGAGTGGGCGGCCAGTGGCTGGCTTTCTCGTGCGCCTGGTAGCCGAAGTGCAGGTCCCATCAGCCCGCGCGCCGCGCCTGCTTCGACCGGCGCCATTTTTATGGTCGTCTCGTATTGACGGCGCCCGGGTTTCCGCCTAATCAGGCCACCTCATCGCAGCGCCCCACGGGCGCCGAGAGGGCGATTAGCTCAGTTGGTAGAGCGCCTCGTTTACACCGAGGATGTCGGCAGTTCGAGCCTGTCATCGCCCACCATTTTTCCTGTTAAACTCAGCGTTCTCTCCGATTGCAGGACGCATCAGGCTTTTGCGATATTGCAGGCACTGGCAAGTACCTCTGTTTTCGGCTGCAGGTCAAACTTGAAGGCGTTTAAAAAGTTAGCGCCTTTAACCCTGCCACATGATTGTTGAGTGCCACCACTTGCGGCCCTATAAACTTCATGCTTTCTTAACGGTATCAGTTGTCGCAGCACAGGGGGTGCATCATGCGTGTAAAACTGGTCTCTTTAATACTTTTACTGATGACGCTCCTGTTTGCCTCTGCAGCTAATGCGCAGAGCTATAATCGTCAGGTTCGGATCGTCAACAACACATCAACTACGCTTATGTATTTCTATGCGTCCAATGTCGATAGAACGACATGGGAAGAGGATATATTGGGCAGTAGCGTCGTGCCGTCGGGATCATCGGTCATGATCAATATCGACGATGGATCGGGATACTGTCGATACGACTTCCGCGCTGTCTTCTCGGATGGGTCGGAAATGATCCGTGCGGGCGTCAATGTGTGCGAAGTGGCAACTTACACATATTCCGACTGATCTGGAGGTGATGTCCGGGCAGGTCCGTGTGAGGCGCGATCACAGTTGGTCGCGTCTCGCTTCGACATATTCAGTCTTGGCCCGGCTTGCTGCCCCGCAGCGCCTTTACGGCGCCGCGGCGGGTCTTGCTGTCCATGCGGCGGCGTTTGGAGGCGAGTGTGGGGCGCGTGGGGCGGCGCTTGCGGGGGACGTGCGTGGCGGCCTTGATGAGGTCCGCAAGCCGCGACAGGGCATCCTCTCGATTGAGGGGCTGGGTGCGGTGACGGTCGGCGGTTATGACGATAGTGCCATCCTTGGTGGCGCGAGCGCCGGCAAGGGCGATAAGGCGCTGGCGCACGGGGTCGGGCAGGGAGGGGGAGTTCCGCGCGTCGAAGCGTAGTTGCACAGCACTGGCGACCTTATTGACGTTCTGGCCGCCCGGGCCGGAGCTGCGCACAAAGCTAAGCTCGATCTCCGTCAAGGGTATCGATAGCGTACCGGTTATCTCAAGAGAATCGACCACGCCGTCAATCCAGCTTGACGGCTGTGCCGTAGGCGAGGATTTCCGCCGCGCCCTGGGAGATGGCGGAGGTGGAAAAGCGCATGGCGATGATGGCGTCGGCACCGACCGTGCGCGCGTGAGCGACCATGCGGTCGTAAGCCTGCTCTCGCGCTTCGGCCATGAGCTTGGTGTATTCGGGAACTTCCCCGCCGACCAGATTGCGCAGCCCGGCAACGATGTCGGCACCCACATGGCGGGCCCGTATGGTGTTGCCGCGCACGATGCCGAGGGTGGCGCCGATCGTATGGCCGGGCAGGGTTTCGGCCGTGGTGACGATCATCCCGGCCGATGGGCTACTGGTCGACGTGCTTGTCATAATAGTCGTCTTCCTTGTTGTGGAGCCTTTGATGGATGACGGCCGCCAGAAGGCCTAGGAGGACCGCGATCGGGATGAGACCCAAAAGGCCAAAAGGCACGGCGACGATCAGCCCGGAGACCGCCGTCACGAGCCACAGAAGGGCAAAGACGACGACGAGAGCAAGGGCGAAGGTATCGAGGCGCATGGCGTTCCCCGTCAGTGTGTCGGGGCCATGATAGCAGCCAGGGGCACCATACGACAGGGGGAAGAGGCGGATCGATAGAGTTAATCAGATCAAGGACTTAGTGCGCTTGCCTGTGGGAAACTCCGCCTAAATGCGTGCCAATCGAAAAAACTTCGAAAAGCGCGGACGTTGTCGCTTGACTTGCCCCAAGCCGACCGCTAAACGAAGCCCACCTTGCCGGGGCGCACTGCTCCGGGGTCACAAGGGGGTGTAGCTCAGTTGGTTAGAGCGCCGGCCTGTCACGCCGGAGGTCGCGGGTTCGAGTCCCGTCACTCCCGCCACTTTCCTCTTCTGTAAAGACGTCCAAGCGCTTCCATGTGAAGCGGTTTTTTCGTTTGCGCTCTCTGCGGGTGCTGAGCGTTGGACGTCAATCAATCGCCTGAATCATCATGGCCATTGGCATCAATGTGGAAAGGATGCAGGCGGGCATGGTCGATATCAAAGCAGTTGCTATTTTGGGGTTCCTTTCGGCATTAGGTGCGCCGCAAACGGCGGAGGCCGAGGGCTGTAGCCGGGACGCCTATGACGGCAATGGCTTTATCGTCTGCACGATCGATCCCGCGACCGATGACCTCCGGCTGTTCCTGAACGACGCTGACGGAATGCCCTATCGGCGGTTTTCGGCTCTGGCGGAGGCTGAGGAGGCGCGGGGTAGGGAGTTGGTGTTCGCGTTCAACGCGGGCATGTATGGCGAGGACTTTTCACCTACTGGGCTATACGTAGAAGATGGTGAGCAGGCGCGGGCGATCAACACGATTGTGGTCGAGGGGCGCCCGGCTCAAATCCCGAATTTCTATAAGCGGCCCAATGGGGTTTTTTATCTCGATGACGACGGCGCGGGCGTGGTGACGACCGAGGATTATATTGCTATGGCGCCTGATGCGCTCTTCGCGACACAATCGGGACCGATGCTAGTGATCGATGGGGAATTTCATCCAGCGCTCATCGAAGGATCGAGCGACAGAACGCGGCGAAGTGGGGTCGGCGTTTGTGAGGATGGTCAGGTAAAGCTGGCAGCGACCGATGGCGGAATCAATTTCTTCAATTTCGCTACGCTATTCAGAGACCATCTCTTGTGCCCTGACGCGCTGTTCCTTGATGGCGGAAACGGGGTCGGGGTGTATCACCCGGAACTAGGACGTAACAACCGCTCGTGGCACGGTGGATACGGGCCTATGTTCGCGGTCGTCCGTGATCTCGGCGATTAGTCCCGATAATCTTCGTATTTGGACGTCGCGGGCTTGCCCCGGAATGTGACCGCGAAGAAATTCAGCGTGTAAGTCAGGCCCGTACGCACGACGCCCTGCTTTTGCAGGCGGCGCCCCGAGGTCAGCATACGCAGCTTGAAGGTCCATTTGACCCCCCCGACGCGGCTCAGGCGCACGGCGATGTCTGTGTCTTCGCCGTAAAAGGTGATCGAGGGGTTGTAGCCGCCGGCTTTGGCCCAGGCTTCGCGCTTGAAGACGAAATTGCCGCCTTGAACGACCGAGCCCACTTTGAGCACGTAGCGGTTGAGGCCGTAAACGCCTTTGGTGATGTAATAAAAGCCCTCGGTGATGGCACGGCTGTGCCAGGGCAGGTCGTGATAGATATAGGGGCCGCTGACGCAGACGAGGCCCTGCTCGCGCTGGAACTCGCCAAGCGCGATATCGAGCCAGCCTTCGGGCACGAGCGTATCGGCGTCGATATTGGCGACGAACTCGGCGGTCGAGTTATCGAATCCCGCCTTGCGCGCATAGCCTAGGCCCTTGCGCTCCTCGCGGACGACGGTCACGCCCTGAAAGGCGCTGGCGACCTCGCTGGTGCGATCGGTCGAGGCATTGTCGACCACGACGACTTCGGCACGCCCGCACAGGTGACTTCGGTCGATCTCCTCGAGAACCGACTTCAGACAATCACCCAAAAGGGCTTCTTCGTTGTGGGCTGGAATGACAAACGCGACGTCCATGGTCTCCTCGGCGTTCCGCACAGGCTTTGCCCGTCTATGCGGTGGCGGAGCAATAATCAACCAAATCCGCCAGATTGTAGCCAACCGTGTTTTAGGGCGTGGCAGAAACGACGCACGAAAAAGGGCGGCATCGCCGCCCTTGCAGAAGTCTCTAGCGCCAAATTGCGGTTATCCACAATAGGCGCGGACCAATGAGCCCGTGGCGCTGACTTCGAGATTCAGCCGGTCCTCACGGAAATCCTGAGTCACCATGTCGCCCGGGCCGATGACGCGGACGCTACCCTGCGAACGCACTTCCTCTCCGCCAACACGCACATCCTGCGCCGTGCTACCGGTCACAGGCTGGCCGGTGCGTGAGGACAGCCCGCTTGCGCCGCAATCGACCGGGGGCGGCATGGAATTGCTCGGCGGAGTTGGTGGCGTGCTGGAACAGGCGCCCAGCGCCAAGGTGCCGACGAGCGCGAAGCTGACAAGTGCGGATTTTTTGGAAATGAACATCAATAATGTCCCTCTCATTGCGGTTTGGTCCCCCCGAGTGAGATGAACGCCAAGGCGGCGGGATTGATCCGGAAAAATGAGGTCAGTCGCTGCGAGACGCGAAGAACTTGCGCATGCCGCCGACGAGCCAGCGACGGAAATGGCCATAGGAATCACCAGCGTCGCCACGTAAATCCTGATAAATGCCGGAAAGCATCAAGCCCATATCGCGCATGTTCTCGCGCCATTCGGGCTCTGGCCCGTCGAGAACAGGCTGAGGCGTGCGCGTTTTGAACCGGGCGAAGATCGAATTGTCTCGGTAGGCCACCATTCCAACCTCCATATAGTTACGCAATCGTTGCCTTTATAATCATGGCAATTGCATGGACAATGGTATTTCTCATGCTTTCGTTCCGGCTGGACCGATTGCGCCTGATCGTGGTGCCACAACGATCTGGTATAAGATAGCGCAGAATCGAGCGTTGCTCGGATGGGGAAGGAAAAACCATGAGCTTTGGGGCCAAGGCATCTCTGGCGATATCGACGGCACTGATTCTGGCGCTGTCGGGACCGGCGCTGGCACAGCGCACCGATGTGGTCGTTGGATTGGTGCTCGAGCCCCCGCATCTCGATCCGACATCCAATGCTGCGGCCGCGATCGACGAGGTGGTCTATGCCAATGTGTTTGAAGGTCTGACCCGTTTCGGTCCGAATGGAGATATCCTACCGGCACTGGCGGAAAGCTGGGACGTCGCGGAGGACGGGCTGACCTACAGGTTTATGCTGCATGACGGCGTGACGTTCCATGACGGTAGCGCGATGACAGCGGACGACGTTGTATTCTCGCTCGACCGGGCGCGGGCAGACGACTCGGTCAATGCGCAAAAGTTCCTGTTCGCCGATATTGCGGAGGTTACCGCCGAGGACGATACGACCGTCGTCGTGACGCTTGACCAGCCCAACGGCAATTTCCTGTTCAATATGGCGTGGGGTGACGCGGTGATCGTCGCGCCTGAAAGCGCCGAGACCAACACGACCGACCCGGTGGGGACCGGTCCATTTCGTTTCGCCGACTGGCGGCAGGGCGACAGCGTTACGATCGAGCGCAATCCCGATTATTGGGGCGAGCCGGTGCAGCTCGAGCGCGCGACGTTCAGGTTCATTGCCGACCCGACGGCGGCTTTTGCGGCGATGATGGCCGAGGACGTCGATACTTTTCCCGTATATCCGGCCCCGGAAACGCTTTCGATCCTCGATGCCGATCCGCGCTTCGAGGCGATCGTGGGGACAACCGAGGGCGAAACCATCCTTGCGATGAACAATCGGCGCGAACCACTCGATGATGTGCGTGTGCGCGAAGCGATTGTCCATGCGATCGACCGGCAGGAGATCATCGACGGGGCGATGTTTGGCTATGGGACCCCGATCGGCACGCATTTCGCGCCGCACCATCCGGCCTATGTCGATCTGCTGGATTTGTCGGCGCACGATCCGCAGCGGTCGCGTGAGCTGTTGGCCGAGGCAGGCGTCGAGGGTCTCACCTTGTCACTAGCGCTACCGCCACCGGTCTATGCCCGACGCGGCGGAGAGATCATCGCGGCGCAATTGCGCGCGGTCGGGATCGAGACCGAGATCGTCAATGTCGAGTGGGCGCAATGGCTCGAACAGGTTTTCGGCAATGGCGATTTCGACCTAACGGTGATCTCGCACACAGAACCGCTCGATATCGAAATTTATGGACGGGATGACTATTATTTCGGCTATGCGGCGCCGAGTTTCCTCGCGATCTGGGATGAACTCAACGAAACGCTCGATCCCGATGCGCGCAACGCATTGCTGGGCGATCTGCAGCGGGACATCGCCGAGAACTACGTGAACGTCTATCTCTTCCAGTTGGCCAAGGCGGGCGTTCAGAATGTCGATCTCGAAGGCATGTGGGTGAACGCGCCGACGCAGGCGACGGACCTGACCGGCGCCTATTGGGCGCGATAGGTAGCGGCGGGGCAGAGCGATGACGCGCTTCCTGCTGTGCAGGACGATATCGCTGCTGGCCTCGCTGCTGGTCGCCAGCCTCGTGATCTTTCTCGTGCTGGAAGTGCTGCCGGGCGATCCCGCCCGGTTCATGCTCGGGCTCAACACCTCGCCCGAGGCGCTGGCCGCGCTGCGCGAGCAGCTTGGGCTGACGGCGCCATTGCCGGCGCGATATCTCGGCTGGCTCGCCGGGATGGCCGTGGGTGACTTCGGGATCAGCTATACCTATCGCGTGCCGGTCGCCGATTTGATCGTCGAGCGGCTGTGGGTGTCGCTGCCGCTGGCGCTCTATGCGCTGACGCTCTCGACACTGATTGCCATTCCCGTGGGCGTGCTCGCGGCGGCCAATCGGAACGGGCTGATCGACTTCTCCGCGATGGGGCTGACCCAGATCGGTATCGCGCTACCCAATTTCTGGTTCGCGATGCTGCTTGTGCTGGCGTTCGCGGTCAATTTGCGATGGTTTTCATCTGGGGGATTTCCGGGTTGGCAGGACCCAGGGGCTGCGGTGAGGGCGCTGACGCTGCCGGCCATCGCGCTGGCGCTGCCGCAGGCCTCGATTTTGGCGCGGGTGATGCGGTCGAGTCTTATCGACACGCTTGATGAAGATTATGTCCGCACGGCGCGAGCCAAGGGGCTGACGCGGGGGCAGGCGCTGTGGCGGCATGCGCTGCGGAACGCGCTGATCCCGGTGGTCACGATTATGGGGCTGCAGTTCTCGTTCCTTTTGGCCGGCGCGATCATCATCGAGAACGTGTTTTACCTGCCGGGACTGGGACGGCTGGCGTTTCAGGCCATTTCGGCACGTGACCTGATCGTCGTGCGATCGGTTGTGATGATTTTGGTGTTCGCCGTGATCACCATCACCTTCCTTGTCGATATCGCCTACGCGTTGATCGATCCACGATTGCGCCGGAGGGCGCCATGAGAGTGGCACCGAGCCTGATCATCGGGGCTGTGCTCTCCCTGGCGTTCGTCGTGATGGCACTCGTCTCGCTCGTCTGGACGCCGTTCGACGTCACGGCGCTTGCGGTGGGTAACCGGCTCGTGCCGCCGGGGGACGCGCATTGGCTGGGGACAGACCATTTCGGCCGCGACATCTTTTCGATGATTCTCGTTGGGGCGCGGACATCGATCGCCGTCGCCCTGGTAGCGGTGGGAGTCGGCATGGTCATCGGCGTTCCACTGGGGCTGACGGCAGCTTCCAGGGCGGGATCATGGTTTGACGATTTGATCATGCGCGGCAATGACCTCGTGTTCGCCTTTCCGGCGCTAATCATCGCGATCCTGATCACTGCGATTTTCGGGCCGGGTGCGATCAACGCAATCATCGCCATCGGGATTTTCAATATCCCGGTGTTTGCCCGACTGACGCGTGGAGCGGCGCTGTCGCTCTGGACGCGCGATTTCATTCTGGCGGCAAGGCTGGCGGGCAAGGGCAGGGCGCGGATTTCTCTCGAACATATCCTGCCCAATGTGTCCAACACGCTGCTGGTGCAGGCGACGATCCAGTTCTCGCTGGCCATTCTCGCAGAAGCGGGGCTGGCCTATGTCGGGCTGGGCGCGCAACCGCCGGTGCCCAGCTGGGGGCGTATGCTGGCCGAGGCGCAGACGATGATCGCGCTGGCGCCGCATGTGGCGCTGGTTCCGGGCCTGGCGATTGTCTCGACCGTGCTTGGCCTGAACCTCTTCGGGGACGGGCTGCGGGACCTTTTTGATCCGAGACTGCAGCGGGGCCCTGCATGAGCCTTGTGACCGTCGAAGGGGTGACGCTATCGATTGGCGATACGCCGGTACTCAATGGCGTTTCGCTAGAGATCGCACCCGGCGAAGTGCTGGGGCTGGTCGGCGAATCAGGTTCCGGCAAGTCCATGACCGCGCTGTCGGTGCTCAAGCTGTTGCCCGTTGGCGCGCGAGTCGCGGGACAGATTGCATTTGACGGCCGGGACATAATAGCCGCGAGCGAACGCGAGATGGTCGCATTGCGGGGCGACGAGATTGGCATGATCTTTCAGGAGCCGATGACGGCGCTCAATCCGCTAATGACCATCGGCGATCAGGTGGCCGAGACTGCGAGGATCCACACCCGCGTCGGTCGCAGCGAGGCGCGGGCGCTGGCGAAAGCCATGCTCGAACGGGTCGGGCTGCCCCATGACAGGATCGCCCACACCCGCTATCCGCACGAATTGTCGGGCGGCCAGCGCCAGAGGGTTGGGATCGCCATGGCCGTTGTACTCCGACCCAAGCTCTTGATCGCCGACGAGCCGACAACGGCGCTCGATGTCACCACGCAGGCGCAGATTCTCGACCTGCTACGCGGGCTGGTCCGCGACGAGGGCATGGCGCTGATGCTGATCACCCACGATCTGGCGGTGGTGGCCGGGATGGCCGATTCGATCGCGGTGATGGATAAGGGCGTCGTGGTCGAGCGCGGCACTGTGCTCGAGGTGCTGCAGGCGCCTCGGAACGCCTATACGAAAAAGCTGATTGCCGCTTCGACGCATGTGCCGGTGCGGCAGCGTGGGAAACAAGGCGGCGCCCTGTTGGAAGTCGAGGGGCTGTGCAAGGATTACGCCTTGCCGCGAACGTCGCTTTTCGGGCCTCACGAGACGATGCGGGCCGTCGACCACGTGAGCTTTACGATCAAGGCGGGCGAGAGTGTCGGGCTGGTGGGCGAAAGCGGCAGCGGGAAATCAACGCTGGCGCGGGCGATACTGGGCCTGGAAACCGTGACGGCGGGTCATGTGTTGCTCAAAGGGCAAGCGGTGCACGCAGCGGGCCGCGCGGCGTTTGCAACACTGCGTGATATGCAGATGGTGTTTCAGGACCCCTATGGTTCGTTCGATCCGCGCCAGAAGGTGGGCAGGCTCGTGGCCGAGCCATTGCATCTGCTCGGCTCTGGGGCGCCAAAGGGCGCTGCCCTTGAGGGGCGAGTCGACAGCGCTCTCAAAGCCGTGGGCATCGAGCCGGGGATGGCGGACCGCTATATCCACGAATTTTCCGGTGGGCAACGGCAGCGGATCGCGATCGCGCGGGCGTTGATCATCGAGCCGGCCCTGATCGTTCTCGACGAAGCGGTATCGGCCATCGACGTTTCCGTACGCGCGCAAATCCTGGACCTCTTAGCCGATCTCGGCGATAGGCTCGGGCATGCCTACCTATTCATCTCGCACGATCTCGGAGTGGTGCGGGCCATTACCGACCGGGTGCTGGTTATGGCGGGCGGCAAGATCGTCGAGGCTGGGCCGACAGCGGATGTGCTGGAGAGGCCCGCGCATGCCTATACGAAAACTCTTGTGGCCGCGGCGCCTCGCCTTGCGGGCTAGACCCTTGCGTCGGCACCGGCCCGGCGCTATTGACCCATGAGAGAGCCGAGAAGAAAAAAGGGCAGATGAGCATGGCCGATTTTGCGCGCGCGCGCCGGACGATGGTGGACAACCAGTTGCGGACCAGCGGCATCACCAATTGGCGCATACTCGATGCGATGAACCGCGTGCCACGCGAAAAATTCGTGCCCGATCATCACGCGCCCTTTGCTTATAGCGATGAAAATATTTCCCTCTCGCCACGCCGCACGCTGGCGTCCGCCGCCAGCTTCGCGCGGCTCGTGCAGCTTGCGGAAGTGAACAGCCAGGACGTGGTGCTCGATGTCGGGTGCGGGACGGGCTATTCGGCGGCGGTGCTTTCAAACCTGGCCAATGCGGTGGTCGCGCTCGAGAGCGACGAGGTTCTGGCCGCCAAGGGCAATGATATTCTTGCCGATCTCGATATCGGCAATGCGGCGATCGTTGCAGGCCCGATTGAAGCAGGCGTGCCGCGCGAAGCGCCGTTCGACGTCGTGATCCTCGAGGGCGCTGTCGACGCCGTGCCACCGGCGCTGTTCGAGCAGCTGCGCGATGGCGGACGACTGGTCGCGGCAATGGGCACAGGCAATGCGGCGGTGGTCCATCTTTTCGTCAAGACGGGGACTGACGTGGCCTCCACGGCGAGCTTTAACGCCAGCCTGCCGGTCCTGGGCCAGTTCGCGCAAAAGGAAGAATTCGTCTTCTGAGTGCGGCCTGTACGGTTGTTAGCGACTAGATCACGCTCAAGTGTTGCCGAGTCAGCACGAGCGACGATCAACCGTCATTAAAATTTGGATAATCTTTCCAATTGGCGTTGTAAGCTGTCCCTCGCGGTCCTAATTTGCGCCGGACGCTAGAGGCGGTGGTTTTATGTTTGTTTCGCGAGTATTGCGTTTGGGCGCCGTTGCCCTTCTAAGCTTCACGGCGCTGATCGGCAGCGCGCAGGCCGAAAGCCTGACATCTGCGCTCGCTTATGCTTATGAAAACAACCCCGACATCGCCTCTTCCTTCCTGACCGTGCGCTCGGCGCGTCAGGGCATAATCGCCGCCGAAGGCGCGCGCTTGCCCACCATTGGTGCGGAAGGTTCGCTCGGCGCGTCGTGGAACAGCGCCACCGACAGCTGGTCGACCAGTGACAGCATCGGGTTGGGGCTCAGCCAGACGCTGTTCGACAACAACAGCAGCGATGCTGCGATCCGTGGTGCCGAGGCGCAATACGAAGCTGCCATTTTTGGTGCGGAGAACACCGAGCAGAACGTGCTGCTGTCGGTGATTTCGGCCTATGTGAACGTCGTCACAAACCGTCGCGTCGTCGATATCCGCAACGAAAGCATCGGCTTTGTGCGAGCGCAGGTCCAATCGGCCCGCGACCGCTTGGAACTGGGCGAGGGCACCCAGCTCGACGTGGCGCAGGCCGAGGCCTCCTTGGCGCAATCTTCGGCGTCCTACCAGGCTGCGGTCAACAATCTCCGCCAGTCCGAAGCCAATTATCAGCGCTTTGTGGGGCGCATGCCGGGCGCCTTGAGCGGCGGCTATAATTTCAGCGCGCTGATCCCGTCGTCGCTCGACGCGTCACTCGCGCGCGCTACGTCATCTCACCCGGCGCTGCTGGCATCTGCCGCGCAATTGCGCGCTGCGCAGTATGGCTACGAGGAAACCATCGCAAGCTTCGGACCGAACCTTTCGCTCTCCGGCAATGTCGGAGCGGAAGGGTTCACCGCCAACACCGTTGTGACCGGTGCTTCAGTGTCGCTGCGACTGTCTGTTCCGATTTATACCCCGGCCCGCGATCCTTCGGTGGAGCAGGCCAATATCGGCCAGATCCAGAGCCAGCTCGAAGGGCTCGCAACTCGCGACCAGATCGTCGAGGCCGTACGCCAGGGCTGGGCAGGGGTTGAAGCGGCAACTGCGCAGATCGAGGCCGCGACGGCCGCCGTGGCCGCAAGCCGTATCGCCCTGCAGGCCGTCATCGACCAGAACGAGGTCGGTCAGTCGACCACCCTCGATGTCCTCGACGCGCGCGCGACGGTGGCGGGTGTGGAAGAAACGCTGATTTCGGCGCAGGGGCAGCGGACCATCGCCGCGTATTCGCTCGTCGCCGCGATTGGGGCGCTGAACGCCCAGACATTGAACCTGCCGGTGCAGCAACGAACCGTCGAAGGCGAGATCGTGGTAAACCACACGGCGCCCGCGCCGGCAGATGCCTGGGGCAACCTCCGCTAAAGTGTGCAGCTTTTTTCGTGGAGAAAGCGTCTGCGTGAGAATCGCGGTCTTTTCGGCGCGCAAACTCTTAAGTTAAGGTATCGTAAAGCGAATCGCGTGGGCGCGCCCCCGATTTGCGCAGTGAACGCGTACCGGGCCACGCCAGGCCTACTGAGAGCGGGGCAATGATGAACCAGCCGGCATCCAAAGAACCCACAATGGATGAAATCCTTTCGTCGATTCGGCAGATCATTGCCGATGACGATGAGGCCGCCGCCCAGAAGATGCCAGCACCGCGCGCCGTAGCGCCGCGACCGGTTGAGGCTGTTCCAGCCGCTCCGCGCCCGGTGCCACAGGCCGAGGCGACGGGTACACTGCCCGAGATCGATCCATTCAGCGACGAAGACGAGGACGAAATCGTGCCCCTGGCGCTTTCGCCCGAACAGATCGTAGAAGAGGAGGCCGAAGTGACCCAGGAGGCTGAAGACGACCTGTCGGCTCTGCTCGATGCACCGGCCGATCTCGTTGTGCCGGACGATGCGGCCTTCGAGCAGGATCGTGAGGACGAGCCAACGCCCGTTATGGCCGCGCCGCAGCCAGCACCCACGCCAGTCGCCGCCCGTGAAGTTCCGAAAGAACGGCCCAGTTTCGCTCAGGCCGCGCCCATGCCCGATCCCGATCTGTCGCGCGATCTGGCCGAAGAGTTGCTTGAGCCTGCCACATCGGCTGCGGTGCGTAGCGCGATGTCCAAGCTCAATACACCAAAGCTCACCGCCGACCTCGCGCTCGGCGCCAATGGCCTGACCATCGAAGCGATGATTCGCGAGATGCTGCGGCCAATGCTCAAGGATTGGCTGGATGAAAATCTGCCGTCCATGGTCGAGCGCATCGTAGCCCAGGAAATCGAGCGGGTTTCGCGCGGCGGTTGACTTCGCCGCCCGGCTTGGCTTTACACATACCCTAACTTTTTTACGGCCCGCCTCATCGTGTGAGGCGGGTTGTCGTTGTCGAGGTATCGATAGACATGATCGAAAAGACCTACGAGCCGGCTTCGGTCGAGGGGCGGATTTACAGTGCATGGGAAGAGGCGGGTGCCTTTGCGGCGGGCGCGGGCGCAAAGCCGGGTGCCGAGAGCTACACCATAGTCATCCCGCCGCCCAACGTGACCGGCTCGCTGCACATCGGTCACGCTCTCAACAATACGATTCAGGACGTGCTGGTCCGCTTCAACCGTATGCAGGGCAAGAACGTGCTCTGGCAGCCGGGCATGGACCACGCCGGCATCGCCACGCAGATGGTTGTAGAGCGCCAGCTCATGGAAACCCAGCAGCCTTCGCGCCGCGAGATGGGCCGCGAAAAATTCATCGAAAAGGTCTGGGAATGGAAAGCCGAAAGCGGCGGGACAATTCTCAACCAGCTCAAGCGCTTGGGGACTTCGGCTGACTGGTCGCGCGAACGGTTCACCATGGACGAAGGGCTGTCGCGCGCCGTGCTCAAGGTGTTCGTGCAGCTTCATAAGGAAGGGCTGATCTACCGTGACAAGCGGCTGGTCAACTGGGACCCCAAGCTTCAGACGGCCATTTCCGATATCGAGGTCGAACAGCGCGAGCTCGACGGCAATCTCTGGCATTTCCGCTACCCAATCGAGGGTGTCAGCTTCGATCCAGAGGATGCTTCGACTTTTATCGTCGTCGCGACTACCCGGCCTGAAACGATGCTGGGTGATACCGGCGTTGCCGTGAACCCGGAAGACGAGCGCTATCAAGCGCTAGTGGGCAAGAATGTCGCCATGCCGATCACCGGACGCCACATTCCGATCGTTGCCGATGATTATGCCGATCCCGAAGCAGGGTCGGGCGCGGTCAAGATTACGCCGGCCCATGACTTCAACGACTTCGAAGTCGGTGCACGCGCTAATCTGCGCGTCATCAATATCATGCACCCGGACGGCTCGATCTGGCTGACCGGCAATGATGATTTTGCCGGAGGCATCGACGCCTCTGCCGCGCAGCAGCAGATCTGGGCCGAACTCGATGCGATGGATCGCTTCGAGGCGCGCAAGCGCGTCGTCGCGCTGATGGAGGAGGGCGGCTATCTCGAAAAGATCGAGCCCCATCGCCATGCGGTGCCCCATGGCGATCGCGGCGGCGTGCCGGTCGAGCCCTATCTGACCGACCAATGGTTCGTGAACGCCCATGTGCTGGCACAGCCGGCGCTCGCCGCCGTGCGCGAGGGGCGGACCAAGTTCGTGCCGAAAAACTGGGAAAACACCTATTTCGCATGGCTCGACAACATCCAGCCCTGGTGCATTTCGCGCCAGCTTTGGTGGGGTCACCAGATCCCGGCATGGTATGGGCCGGATGGTACCATCTTTGTCGAAGAGAGCGAAGAGGCGGCCCTCGCGGCGGCGAAGGCGCATTATGGCACCGACACTGTGCTCGAACGCGATCCCGACGTGCTCGACACGTGGTTTTCCTCAGCGCTTTGGCCCTTCTCGACGCTGGGCTGGCCTGACGAGACCGACGAACTCAAGACCTATTACCCCACCGCCGATCTGGTGACGGGCTTTGACATCATCTTCTTCTGGGTCGCCCGGATGATGATGTTCGGTATCCATTTCATGGGCACCGAACCCTTTGAAAACGTCTATGTCCACGCTCTCGTCCGCGACGAGAAGGGGCAAAAGATGAGCAAGTCCAAGGGCAATGTCATCGACCCGCTCAACCTCGTGGAAGGCTATGGCGCCGACGCGACGCGGTTTACGCTGGCCGCAATGGCTGCGCAGGGACGCGACATCAAGCTGGCCATGAGCCGTGTCGAGGGCTATCGCAACTTCGTCACCAAGCTCTGGAACGCCGCGCGTTTTCTTGAGATGAACGAATGCGTGCGCGTCGAAGGCTATGACCCGCGCACGGTCGAAAATTCGCTCAACCAGTGGATCGTAGGCCAGACGGCGAAAGCCGCGGCCAATGTCACCAAGGCGATCGAGGACTACAAGTTCAACGAAGCGGCTAACCACGCTTACGATTTCGTCTGGGGCACATTCTGCGACTGGTTCGTGGAACTGGCCAAGCCATTGTTTTCGGGCGAGGACGAAGCTGCCAAGGCCGAAACGCGGGCGACCGCGGCGTGGGCGCTCGATCAGATTCTGAAGATCCTGCATCCCTTCATACCTTTCGTCACTGAAGAGCTTTGGGCCGAGACCGGCAAGACAGGACCGTCGCGCCAAGGGTTCCTGATGCTCAGCGAATGGCCTGATCTTTCTGGGCTGGCATATCCGGTGGCGGATGCCGAACTGAACTGGCTGGTCGAGGTGATCTCTGCCATACGCTCAGTACGCACCGAGATGAACGTGCCGGCGGGCGCCAAGGTGCCTCTGGTGATCATTGGTGGTAACGACGTCACCTCGGGCCGGACCGATCTTCACCGTCCAGCCATCGAGCGGCTGGCGCGCGTGTCCGACATCGCGTTCGGCGCGGCTGTGCCTGACAATTCCGTGCAGTTCGTCGTGGGCGAAGCAACCTGGGCACTGCCCTTGGCCGATCTGATCGATATCGGTGCTGAAAAGGCGCGGCTCGCCAAGGACATCAAGAAGCTCGACGGCGAAATCGGCGGCATCGAAAAGAAGCTGGGCAATGAGCAGTTTCTCGCCAAGGCGCCAGATGAGGTGGTCGAGGAGCAGCGCGAACGCTTGTTGGCCGCCAAGGACCGCCGCGCGAAGTTGCAGACGGCACTCGATGGCCTGATCTGATCAGCCACGACCCCGGGGGCGCCACGTCTCCGGGGTTGTGACAATTTTGCTACAAGTTTTTTCGACTCGTTATCCCTTGCCCCAGAGTCACGTTTCCCTAACGGACAGCGCCACATTCTTACCCTAAACCGACCTGACAACGGTCGGCAGCGGGTGGGTATGGATATGCGACGATGGCGAAAGCCGTCAGACGATCCGCGCCTGCCGATACGGTCCCGGACGAAGGATATCCTTCATACCGGGCATTGGAGCAGGGATGATGATGACCGGCGCAATCATGGCGGGGACGTTGGAGGCAGGATTTGTCCTGCGTCTGCGCGACCGGCTTGGCGCACGTTCTGTCTGCTTTAATGCCGACACAATGGACCGGTATTTTTTACTCAATGAAAGATTGCCGCTCCAAATGGCGGCGCACGCGACGACCTCCGCAAAACGGCGCATCAGAATCGCCGAGCGGGAACTGCGCGGACATAAAAAGACGTTCAACAGGCTGGCGGCGGACAATGCATCTGCCGAGATCGACAATACGGTGGTGTTTTCCGGTAGCGCGGAGGGCGCGCGAATGCGCGTGCCCAGTTTCGCGAACCGGGTGAGAAGGTGTATAATGCCTATAGTTCGCAGTGCCGCGCTGGCTTTGGCCGCGGCCTTTTTGCCAATGGGATTTGCCGCACCGGCGCAGGCGCAGAGCGCGCTCGATGCCGCCCAGGAACTCGCCCAGATGCTGGATGGCGCCAATCCCACCCAGATCGACAGCGACAATCTCGTATCCGCCCTCGAAGGAGCGGCCGCGGCAGGACAGCCCATCGCGCTTTGGCAGCTCGGGATCATGTACGAGACCGGTTCCGGCGTCGATAAGGACCCAGCCAAGGCATTCCAGTATTTCTCCCAGATCGCTAACGACAATGCCGACGCGCCGCCGAGTTCGCTCGATGCCGATATCGTCGCGCAGTCCTTCGTCAAGATCGGTGACTATTTTCTCAACGGCGTGCCCGATGCCGGCATTGTCGAGGACAATGCGCGTGGCCGTACGCTGATCATGCACGCGGCGTCCTATTTTGGCGATGCTGACGCCCAGTATCGCGTGGGCATGCTGTATCTCGACCCGTCCGAACTCGGCCCCAATCCGCTCCAGAGCGCCCGCTGGTTCTCGCTGGCCGCGCGTAAAGGTCATCCTGGCGCCCAGGCGCGGCTTGGCGATATGCTGGTGCGCGGCGAGGGCATGGAGGCCCAGCCGGTCGAGGGCCTGATGTGGCTAAACATCGCCTATCGCGGGGCGCTCGGCACGGGCGACGAGAGCTGGATCGGCGAACTTGCACAGGGCGCAATGTCGTTGGCCAGTGAAAGCGAAGCCGAAGCGGCCCTGCGTGCAGCGGATTCCCTCGGGGCGCAATTCGCCGAGTATTGAGGGGCCAATCCCCCACTGTCATCCCGGGTCTTTGCCCAGCATGACGTCGGTGGGTAGTCGACGCGTCCGCCTCACGCTGCCTTTTGCGACAAACCCACCAGAGCGAAGTCACCTTCCACAGGCACGTGATCTGATGGCTTGTCCCAGCCGCGCGTGTCTTTGTGAACCTTAACCGCTTTGAGCCGATCGGCGGCTTGGGGAGAAAGCAGCAAATGGTCGATGCGGATGCCCGCATTGCGCCGCCATGCACCGGCCTGGAAATCCCAAAAGGTGAAGGCCTGCTCGTCGGTCGTGGCGCGCAGGGCGTCGGTCATGCCCAAATTCATGATGCGGCGCCATTTTTCGAGGCTCTCGGGCCGAAACAGCGCATCACCCCACCACGCCTTAGGGTCGTGACAGTCGTATCCTGTCGGGATGAGATTGAAATCGCCCATCAGCACGAAAGGCTCTTCGAGCGCCAGGCGCTCTTCGACGAAATTATAAAGCCTGTCCATCCAGCCGAGCTTGTACGGAAATTTTTCGGTGTCGACCGGATTGCCGTTGGGCAAATAGATGTTGCACACGCGGACGATGCCACCGTCCTCGGTCGAAAACACGCCCTCGATCAGCCGCGACTGAAGGTCCTCTTCGTCGCCGGCGAGCCCACGATGAACTTCGTCGAATGGGATCTTCGAAAGAAGAGCAACGCCGTTCCAGCTTTTCTGGCCATGCGTTTCAAGATTATACCCACGCGATTCGAACTCCTCGCGCGGGAAATTCTCATCGAGGCATTTGATTTCCTGAAGCCCGACGATATCGGGCTTGGCCTCGTCGAGCCAGGTCAGCACAGCCGGAAGCCGGGCATTTATGCCGTTGATGTTCCAGGTCGCGATTCTCATTGGCCATTCCTATAGTTTGGCCGACAGATTAGCGGTCCGGGTCGATGGGATCAAACGGCAAAGCTGGTGCCGCACCCGCATGACGCGACGGCATTGGGATTCTTGATCTGGAAAGCCTGGCCGATGAGATCGTCGACAAAGTCGATCTCGGCGCCGCCCATGAACTCAAGGCTCATGGAATCGATGAGCACAGTAGCGTCGCCCTTGGTGAGCACGATGTCGTCTTCGCCGGGTGTTTCCTTGACGAGATTGTACTCGTACTGAAATCCCGAACACCCGCCGCCAGCCACGGCGATTCGCAGAACGGTGCCCGGCTCCTCCATGGAGAGAATGCGGGTGATGCGCTTCGCAGCGCGATCTGTCAAAACCACCTGGTTCGGTGCTAGTTGGGTATCCACCATTGCGCAGCCAATCGGTTTGCGGTCAAACGTTTCGACCAACATAAGATCGGTAAAGGACGATGAAAAGGGGCCATTCGACATGAGTGATATGCAAAGGCCGGCTTTGGCGGCTTATGCGGCCAATCCGGCCCACTCGCGCGGCCGCGTTTATACGCCGTCGTCCAGTCCTACGCGGTCCGAATTCCAGCGGGACAGGGATCGGATCATCCATTCGACAGCCTTCCGTCGCCTGCAGCACAAGACTCAGGTGTTCCTGCACCATGAAGGGCACCATTACCGCACGCGGTTGACCCATACGCTAGAGGTGAGCCAGATCGCGCGCTCGATCGCGCGGGCGCTGCATCTCGATGAAGATCTGGCTGAGGCCGTGGCGCTGGCCCATGATCTTGGCCACACACCGTTCGGCCATGCCGGCGAGCGGGTGATGGCCGACAAGATGATGCCCTGGGGCGGGTTCGACCATAACGTTCAGGCGCTGCGTGTGGTGGCGCTGATCGAGAACCGCTATGCCGACCACGATGGTCTCAATCTGACGTGGGAAACGCTCGAGGGCATTTTAAAGCACAACGGCCCTGTCGCCGGGGAGGGCGTCTCGCACCATGGACAGGATATGGCGGTCGCTTTGGCTGACATTCCGGCAAGTGCGGATTTGCTGCCCGAAACCTATGCCAGCCTTGAGGCGCAAGTTGCGGCGATTGCCGACGATATTGCGTACAATTCCCATGACATCGACGACGCCGCGCGGGCAGGGCTCTTGGCAATAGGCGACCTGATTGCGCTGCCGCTGGTCGGCCCGATCGCCAGCGAAGTGCTCGATATGTGGCCCGAGGCCGAGCGTGGACGGCAAATCCACGAGGTGCAGCGGCGACTGATCACACGCACTATCGAAAACGTCATAGCGGAGAGTGCCGAACGGATCGTGGCTGCAGCGCCGGTCGATGCGGACGCGGTGCGGGCACTATCCTATCCTTTGATCGGGTTCTCGCCTGAGACGGCAACGGCTGAAAAAGAGCTCAAGAGATTCATGTTCGACAAGGTCTATCGCCACCCGCTGGTGATGGTGCCGGTGCGGATCGGGGAGACCGTCGTCGCGCGCCTTTTCGATCGCTACATGGAAGCCGGCGACATGCCGGGCCGCTGGGGGCTGGCGTTTGGTGCCGCGCGTAGCGATGCAACGCGGGCGCGCGTCGTGTGCGATTTCATCGCCGGCATGACCGACCCGTTCGCTCTCGAAGAATACGCGCGCCTGTTTGACGAAACACCCGATTTCCGCTAACCCGCACGCCTTGTTTCCCAGTTAGACGTTAGGTCCCTTCAATGGATGTGTTTGCCCTGTTCGAGGGGCGCGTCACCGATGCGCTGAAAGCCAATTTTCCTGAGCTTGCCGATCAGGCGGAATTGTTGGCCCGCGTCGTCGTCGAGCCACCGCGCGACGTTGCCCATGGGGACCTTTCCACCAATGCGGCCATGGTCGTCGCCAAGCCGCTGGGCAAGAACCCGCGCGAGGTCGCCGCGGCGCTTGCAGACCATTTTGGCTCCGACGACGATGTCGTCACCGTCGAAGTTGCCGGCCCGGGGTTTATCAATTTCCGTCTCCAGCCAAAGATTTGGCACGATGTGCTCACCGCGATTGCCGAACAGGGCGACAGTTTCGGCCGCTCCGACATCGGGAAGGGAGAGAAGGTCAACGTCGAGTACGTGTCGGCCAACCCGACCGGCCCGATGCATGTGGGGCACACGCGCGGCGCGGTCTATGGCGATGCGCTCGCCGCGTTGCTCGACTATGCCGGCTACGACGTTACCCGCGAATATTATATCAATGACGCCGGCTCGCAGGTCGATACCCTGGCCCGGTCGGCCTTCCTGCGCTACCGCGAAGCGCTCGGCGAAACGATCGAAATCCCGTCCGGCTTTTATCCCGGCGATTATCTGATCCCGGTGGGTCAGTCGCTGGTCGAAGAGTTCGGCAGCAGTCTCAAGGACAAGCCCGAAACAGCCTGGATGGCGCCGGTCAAACAGCACGTGCTGGCAGCGATGCTGGAATTGATCAAGGCCGATCTCAAAAAGCTCAACATCGAGCACGACGTGTTCTTTTCGGAAAAAACGCTGCACGGGCAGGGCGGTGATATCGATCTGACGCTGGAGTGGTTGCGGCAGGAGGGCCTGGTCTATGAAGGCCGGCTCGATCCACCCAAAGGCAAAACGCCCGAGGATTGGGAAGACCGCGAGCAGACGCTGTTCCGTGCCAGTCAGTTTGGCGACGACGTGGATCGTCCGCTGGTCAAGTCGGATGGCAGCTATACCTATTTTGCTGCCGATATCGCCTATCACCGCAACAAGGTCATGCGCGGTTTCACGACCCTCATCGACGTGCTCGGCGCCGATCATGCCGGCTATGCCTCGCGCATTGAGGCTGCGGTCAAGGCTGTCTCGGGCGGAAAGGCGACAGCCGACGTGCGGTTCTGCCAACTCGTCAAGCTGTTGCGCAATGGCGAGCCGGTCAAAATGAGCAAACGCTCCGGCGACTTGGTGACATTGGCTGAAGTTGTGGAAGAGGTCGGGGTCGACGCCACCCGCTTCATGCTGCTGTTCCGGCGCAACGACGCTCCGCTCGATTTCGACTTTGCGCTGGTCAAGGAGCAGACCAAGGATAATCCGGTTTTCTACGTGCAGTACGCGCACGCCCGAACTTTCTCCGTCTTCCGCAATGCCGCGCGCGATCTGCCCGATCTCGATACGTCGCCGGCAGCGCTCGCCGGCGCAGATCTGTCGCTGCTGGCGTCGCCCGAAGAGATCGAGCTGATCCGCACGCTTGGTGCATGGCCGCGTCAGGTAGCAGCGGCAGCGCGGGCGCATGAGCCGCACCGGCTTGCGTTCTATCTGCACGAGTTGGCGGCGCAGTTCCACGCCTTCTGGGGCAAGGGCAAGGACGATCCGGCCTTACGCTTTGTTAACGACAAAGACCCGACACTGACACTTGCGCGACTCGCTTTGGTCGATCGTGTCCGACAGGTGTTGAGCAATGGGCTCGGGCTGCTCGGTGTTACGGCGCCTCAAGAGCTTTCATAATTAAGGCGCATTGCTATGAACAAGTGCCGGGTCATACTCTCAACACTCTAGAGTAAGTCGGGCGAAGACTTTCAGGGCGCTGCTCTATGGATTCAAACAGGCATAACAAGTCGAACGAGACGCAGGACTCTGATGATCTGATTGCGCAACTGGCGCGGTTGGTCGCTCAGGATGCGCGTGAGACATCGTCACAAAGTGATGCCTACACCCGGACCGAGCCGAGCTTTGCGCCGGAACCCGAGCCGGAAGGCCAGCCCGAACCTGAGCAGGCCGTTGAGGACGATCAGTTCTGGCCCGAGGATGCGCCCGCCTATGGCGCGTCCGACGAGGACGCGTTCGTAGCAGATCAGGAGCCGCCGGCCACCGAAGCGTATTACGATCCGGAGCCAGTCCGCGAGGACGAGAGCGCCGACCCGATCGCCGGCTTGATCGCGGACGCCGAAGTCGAGGCTTACACCCGTGATACCGGTGAGGAGCAGTGGGAGGATTTTTCGTCCGACCCCGTCCCCGCCCCGTCGCAGCCGAGTTACGCCGAGCCCGCGCAATCGTCCCAGACCTGGGTCGAACCGGAGCAAGATTACACCGCAGAACAGACGACAGACCGAGATCCGTTGTCCGAGATCGAAGCCCTGATCGGTGAGGCGGCACGCGCCAATGCCGATAATTCGATATCTGGCCGTCGCGTCCGCTCTAGCTTTCTTGATGACGGCCCGACCAGTTCGGCCGTCGATGCTGCCGAGTCCGCCATCATGGCGGCTGCCGCGGCTACCGGTTCGCCCGTACGTCGATACGAGCCGGATGCCGACACGCCGACCCATGAAGATGAAGACGCGTACGAGGAAGTCGAGACCGACTATGCGGCCAATGAGCAGCAGAACTTCGAGCGCGTGCCCGACCCGCTGTTCGCTTCCAACGCTGCTGCAAGCGCTGAATATGACAGGCGCGAGCCTGAGATGGAAAGCGACGACGAAGAATATTACGACGAGACCGAAGAGAGCGCAGCGCGTCCGCGCCGTGGTCTGCCCGGTTTTGTTCTGCCGGTAGCGGCCGGCGTCGTTCTCGTCGGCCTTCTGGGCGGCGCCTATGCGATGTTTTTCACCGGCGCGCCCGTGCCCGGCGAAGCGCCGGTGCTGACGGCGGATGCCTCACCGCTCAAGGAAGAGGGCGCAGAGCCTGTCGCCACTGGCAATGAGTCGGTCGTTTTCAACGAGATCGAAGGCAATACCGCTGCCGTGGAGGACGAGACGCTCGTCTCGCGTGACCAGACCGGCGGTGCCACCGGCAACGAAGTGGCCAGCGTCATCGGCGCCGAGGAAGGCGAGATGGCCCTCGCCAATCGCCCCGTGCGGACGGTTACGGTTCGCCCCGACGGCACCATCGTTCAGGCCGAGGATAGCGTCGCAGGCTCCAACGTGCTGCCCGTGGACCGCCCCGACGTCCCGGCCGTTCCCAATAGCACGCTGACCTCCGACCCGATCGGTGCGGCGATCGCCGAAGCCATGGCGGGTGAAACCGCCTTGGCCCCGGCCACTACGGATACTGCCACCATAGCCGTCGCTGAAACGAGCGATACGCCTGCGACCGCCACAACGGCGACAGATGCTACTGGCACGACCACCCCATTGCCCATCCCGCGCCCCGCAACGCTGGCGGCGACGGAAACAACCCCCGCAGCGCCGGAGGCAACGCCTGCCGCGACCGACGCGCCCGCAGCCGTTGCAAGCACCGAGGCTGCGACAGCACCGACCCCGGCAGCCACCACACCGTCCGGCACTGTCGGCGCTTGGGTGCAACTCGCATCGCAGCGCACCGAGGCCGACGCGCAGGCCGACATTCCCTCGCTGCAGGCGCGGTTTGGCTCTCTGTTTAACGGTGCGACTCCGGAAGTCAGCCAAGTCGATCTTGGCGAGCGCGGCATCTACTATCGCGTCCGTCTACCCCAGCCGACATTTGCTCAGGCGAATTCGGTCTGCACCGCGATCCAAGGGCAGGGCGGCGACTGCTTCGTGCTGAATAACTAGGTCCAAGGCTTAGCCTTGCCTTGACGTCTTGCGGGGGAGTGGCAATGCTGCTCCCCTATTTCGTTACTTACAGCGGCAGGATATGGCCGAAACCACCGATCTTTGGTCCCAGGACTTGCCCGAGCGCGCCGAGCCGGATGCGGTGCTTCACGTCGACGTGGGCGGCTATGAAGGCCCGCTCGATCTGCTGCTGGAGATGGCGCGCAAGCAGAAGGTCGATCTGACCAAGATTTCGGTCTTGGCGCTGGCCGAGCAATATCTCGCTTTCATCGAGACCGTACGCAAGCAGCGGATCGAGATCGCTGCGGACTATCTGGTGATGGCGGCTTGGCTGGCCTATCTCAAGAGCCGGCTCATGGTGCCCCAGCACGCCGATGACGACGAGCCGAGCGGCGAGGAAATGGCCGCATTGCTGCAATTTCGGCTGGCGCGCCTCGAAGCCATGCGTGACGCAGCCAGTCGGCTGATGAACCGCTCGCTGCTCGGGCGCGACATTTTCAAGCGCGGTATGCCCGAGCCGATCTCGATCACCCGCCATGCGCTTTGGGAAGCCGATCTCTATCAACTGCTCCGGGCTTATGCGGCCCAGCGCGAGCGCGGCATACCGGCGGAATATTCCGTGCATCAGCGCTCTGTCTGGGCGCTCCAAGATGCACGCGAGATTTTGGAGCGGCTGATCGGGCAGAGTTTTGAATGGATCTCGCTCGATACCTATCTGGCCCAGTATCTCGCCAAGCCCGACGAGCGCGCCACGGCGCTTGCGTCGAGCTTTTCCGCGTCGCTTGAACTCGTGCGGCTGGGCCAAGTCGAACTGCGCCAGAATGCAGCGTTCGCGCCCCTTATGATGCGGCGCCGGCAGGGCGATGTGCAATGAGCGCCTATGAAGAATTCGGCGAGCAGCCGGAAATCGAGGCGCGCAATCTGCGCATCATGGAGGCCTTGCTGTTTGCCTCCGAAGAGCCGGTCGATCTTGAAGCGATGCGGCCCTATCTCTCGGACGGCGCCGATCTCGATGCACTAATTGACGCCTTGCAGCGGCAATATGCGGGCAGGGGCGTGACGCTGGTGCAACGGGGTAGCAAATGGGCCTTCCGCACCGCCGAGGACCTCAATTTTCTTCTGCGACGCGAGCAGACAGACACAAGACCGCTTTCGCGGGCCGCGCTGGAGACGCTGGCCATCATCGCCTACCACCAGCCCTCGACGCGTGCTGAAATCGAAGAGGTGCGCGGGGTGTCGATCTCCAAAGGCACGCTCGACGTGCTGATGGAAGCAGGCTGGGTGCGGATGCGCGGGCGTCGCCGAACTCCGGGACGGCCTGTGACCTACGGCACGACCGACGCGTTTCTCGACCATTTCGGGCTGGAAGCGTTGAGCGATTTGCCCGGGCTTGAGGATTTGAAGGGCGCGGGTCTCCTCTCGAGCCGCGTGCCGTCGAGCTTTCAGGTGCCGTTGCCCTTCGCTGGC
Source organism: Pelagibacterium luteolum (assembly GCF_900100665.1). GTDB lineage: Bacteria > Pseudomonadota > Alphaproteobacteria > Rhizobiales > Devosiaceae > Pelagibacterium > Pelagibacterium luteolum. The sequence goes on along the minus strand of NZ_FNCS01000005.1, from coordinate 107,353 downwards.
GATCTCACCGACGAGGAAGACCCGCTCGACCCCGACGATCTCGGCGATCCCGAATCTGACGACGAGTCGAACGACTGAGCGCACGGGGAATAAGTGGCCTCACGGCAACGTTATGACGGCATCGACATCTGCGCATCGCGCGCTGACTACGGGATAAACCTGAGATTTGCTTGGTCCACTGGTCGGATCAGACAATCTGATCCTTGTTTTCGCCGCCAAGAGGCAATATCTCTGGGCACACATATTTCGGCGGCCTGCCAAGACTGATTTGGCCGCCAACTGGGAGAATTGACATGAATCCGGGACCCTGGGGACTTCTGATTATCGCGGTCGTCGTGCTGCTTCTGTTTGGGCGCGGCAAGATTTCCAGCCTGATGGGTGAAGTGGCCGGAGGCATCAAGGCATTCCGTAAAGGAATGGCCGAAGACGATACCCCCGACGACAAGCCCGTCGCCTCGATCGACCAGCGGCCAGGCGAGCCTGCGCCGACCATGAGCGAGGCCAAGGACGTTAATCGCAGCAAGGATGTCTAGAGTGAGATCAGGAAAAGTTGCAGACTTTTCCGGTTCGATTTCACGCGAAAACAAGGGTTCGGAGGCTGACGCCGCTTCAAGGCGAAATCAGGCTCTGACGACATTCTTCTGTTGCGACATCGGTTTTAAGGATACGCCCTGATGCTTGGCCTTGGCTGGAGCGAAATGCTCGTCATCGCCGTCGTGGTGCTCATTGTCGTGGGCCCCAAGGACCTGCCCGTCATGTTGCGCAATCTGGGCCGTGCCATGGGCACGGTGCGCAAGATGAGCAACGAGTTCCGGCGCGAAATCGATAAGGCAATTGCGGCCGACGAATTCCGCGACGCCAAGAAGTCGATCTCCGATCCGCTCAAGCAGACGACGCAGGATTTGACCCGTGAGTTCAACTCACTGCGCAACGGCAAGGTAGAGCCCTCGGGAAAACTCGCGCCCGCCGATCCCGCGAAGGAAAGCGTCGTCGACGAAATCCGCGCACAGGCCGGGATGAAGCCGCTTCCCGCGCCGGTCACCGAGCCCATAACGCCGCCGAATGCCGCAACGACGACGGCACAGCAAGCCGCGCCGCTGGCAGCGACAGCATCGACCAAGGTCAAGGCCGCGCCTCGTAAGCCGAAGGCCGCTGCTAAGCCTGCGACCTCAAACGGCACAACGACGACCGCCAAGCCCAAGCCCGCGGCAGCCAAAGCCAAGCCCGCGGCAGCCAAGGCCAAGCCTGCGACGGCCAAGGCCGAGCCTGCGACGGCAAAACCGGCTGCGGCCAAGGCCACGGCGAAGCCCAAGGCGGCAAAGCCTGCCGCTGCTGCTACCGATGCCACGGCGCCCGCGCCGGCCAAGCGCACGCGCAAACCCGCGACGCCAAATGCCACGCCGCCAGCAGCGGGGGAGGATTGATCCATGGCCGACGCAAAACCGAAAATTGCTGGGGCAAAGGCGTCCGGCGACGACGACATCAAGGATAGCGAAGCCCCGCTCATCGAGCATCTGGCTGAACTGAGGACGCGGCTGATCTATTCGGTGATTGCAATCGCCGTTCTGTTCATCATCTGCTTTTTTCTCGCCGACTCTATCTACACATTCCTCCTTGGCCCCTTTGTCGCTGCTGCGGGTGGGCCGGAAGCCGTACGGTTGATCTACACCGCGCCGCAGGAGTTCTTTTTTACCAAGCTCTCTGTCGCGCTGTTTTCGGCGATCTTCTTGTCCTTTCCCGTCATCGCCAGCCAGATTTACGCCTTTGTCGCGCCCGGGCTCTATAAGAACGAGCGCATGGCGTTCCTGCCATATCTGATCGCAACGCCGATCTTTTTCATCTTCGGCGCGGCCGTGGTTTTCTATGGCATTATGCCGCTGGCTTTGGGGTTCTTCCTGGGCATGCAGCAGACCGATCCGAACGGCGTCACCATCGAGATGATGACGCGGGTGTCGGAATATCTCAGCCTCATCATGACGCTGCTGCTGGCGTTCGGCGTGTGCTTCCAGCTCCCCGTCATACTGACGCTTCTGGCGCAGATCGGGCTGATCGGGGTCGACAACCTCAAGGCGTGGCGCAAATACGCGATCGTTGCGATCGTTATCGTTGCCGCCTTCCTGACGCCGCCCGATCCGATCTCCCAGATCGGTCTCGCGATCCCGTTGCTGGCGCTCTACGAGCTGTCGGTTATAGCGGTCCGCATCGTCGAAAAGCGGCGACTGGCGAAAGAAGCGCAGATTCTCAAGGACCTGCAGGGCTAGCGCCCGACACTCGCCGTCCTTGTCTTTCGATAGCGTCTCGGTTACGCAACGGACCGCACCTAAAACTCAAGCGGACCGGCCAATATGTTCGACATCAAATGGATCAGCGCCCACCCCGACACCTTCGACGCAGCGCTCAGGTCGCGCGGCGCGGAGCCGGTGTCGGCCTCTCTGATCGCAATCGATGACGAGCGCCGCGCCGTCGTCGCCGAACTCAACGCCGTCCAGGAGAAGCGCAACGCGTCTTCGAAACTGATCGGGCAGGCCAAGGCGCAAAAGGACGAAGCGCGCGCCGCCAAACTGATGGCCGAAGTCGGCGGGCTCAAAGACAAGCTCATCGAACTCGAAACCCGCGAAAAGCAGCTGACCGAGCAACTGCGCGCCGCGCTGTCCGTCATTCCAAACCTTCCGGCCGACGGCGTGCCCGAAGGTGCCGACGAAAGCGACAACGCACCATATTTCCGCGCCAACGAATCCGAAGCTACGCGACCACAAAAGCCCAATCTCGCCTTTGCTGCCAAAGAGCACTACGAGATCGGCGAGGCTATGGGCGGTATGGATTTCGAAACAGCGGCCAAACTTTCGGGCAGCCGGTTCGTCGTGCTCAAAGGGCAGATCGCCCGGCTGGAGCGCGCCATCGGCCAATTCATGATTGACCTGCACGTCGATCAACACGGCTATACCGAAGTGCAGCCACCATATCTTGTGCGAGACGAGGCGATGTTCGGCACGGGACAGTTGCCGAAATTTGACGGCGACTTCTTCTTTGCGAGCCACGGCGACGGGCGTCTCGCGCTGATTCCCACGGCAGAAGTGCCCCTTACCAACATTGTCCGCGATTCGATCATCCCCGAAGGCGAGCTTCCGCTGCGCTTCACGGCGCTCACACCGTGTTTCCGGTCCGAAGCCGGGTCGGCTGGGCGCGATACGCGAGGCATGCTGCGGCAGCATCAGTTTAACAAGGTCGAGATGGTGTCGATCGTCACGCCGGACAAATCCGCTGACGAACATGAGCGCATGCTGGCCTGTGCCGAAGAGGTGCTCAAGCGCCTCGATATCCATTATCGCGTTATGCATCTGTGCACAGGCGACATGGGCTTCGGCGCACAGCGGACCTATGACATCGAGGCGTGGTTGCCGGGCCAAAACACCTATCGCGAGATTTCGTCGGTGTCTGTCTGCGGCGACTTCCAGGCCCGCCGCATGGATGCGCGCTATCGCGATGCCAATGGGAGGCCCCAATACGTCCACACCCTCAATGGGTCGGGCGTCGCCGTCGGGCGGGCGCTGATCGCCGTTATGGAAAACTACCAGTACGAGGACGGATCGGTGACGATCCCCAGCGTCCTGCGTCCCTACATGGGTGGCGTGGAAAAGATCGGCGGATGAAGGTCAATCCGCGCATTCTCTTGACCAACGACGATGGCGTCGACGCGCCGGGCCTCGCTGTGCTGGTCGATATCGCGCGGGAACTTTCCAACGACGTATGGGTGGTCGCCCCCGCCGCCAACCAGAGCGGCACCGGACACCGGATGACGTTCGGCTATGAGATTGAGATCGAAGAGCGCGGTGATCGGGTTTATGCCATCGACGGCACACCGGCCGATTGCGTGGTTGCGGGCATTACGCATGTCCTGAAAGACCGTCGGCCCGATATCGTTCTCTCGGGGGTCGCTCGCGGCCTGAACCTTGGCGACATCATGCATTGCTCCGGCACGGCAGCCGGCGCGCGGGAAGGGGCGTTACACGGCGCCCTCGGCATCGCGTTCAGCCAGGCGATGGATTACGACCACGGGCGCGACGAAATCGATTGGGGCGCGGCTGCTGCCCACGGCGCTGCCGTCGTCCGCTCGATCATGGAAATCTTTGAGGGCGAGGACGTCTATTTCAACGTCAATTTTCCCATAGCCACGCCCGATGAGGTGAGCGGTATTCGCGTCGTGCCCCATCAGCGCTTCGCACACTCTCCCTTCGAGCTGTACGAAAGCCGCAATCCGGGAAAGCACTTCGTCACGATTCTTTCGACGCCCAAGCCACTGGACGCGGACGCCGATTTCCATATCCTGCATGAAGACAATGCCATAACGGTCACCCCGCTGATGCTGCAGCAGACAGATTTCGATTTCGTCAGGCGATCCGGAGGCTCTCTGCCGCTGAACGGACCAGGGCGCACATGACAGAGGACGGCACCGGCGTTAGCGATTATTTCGAAGCGCGGGCCGGCCTGATCCTGAATTTGCGCCAGCATGGCATTACCGATTCCGATATCCTGCGCGCATTCGAGCAAGTGCCGCACGAAATGTTCGTGCCTGATGCCTTCGCCGAATACGCCTACCGCGAATCGTCACTGCCCATCGAATGCGGCCAGTCGATCACCTCTCCGACCATCCTCGCCCAGCTTCTGGTGCATCTCGAGCCGCAAAACACCAACAGGGTGATGGAAGTGGGGACCGGGTCGGGCTACTCGGCGGCCCTCTTGTCGCGCATGGCACGGCGCGTGTTTTCGATAGAGAAATATCGCACGCTGTCGACGCTCGCACTTGCCCGCTGGCAAAAGGCGGGCATCACCAATGTCGTCGGCCTGCACGAGGATGGCCTCAACGGTCTGGAGCAACAGGCGCCATTCGACCGCATCCTGTTGACAGGCTCGCTGGCCGAATTGCCCGATAGCCTGTTCGATCAGCTCGCCGATGGCGGCGTCGCCGTGGTCGCCATTGGAGCCCCCACCGAGCGCCAGGTGATCCTCCGCGTCGAACGGGAAGACGATACATTCATCGAGACCGAAGTGGGCTCTGTGCGCCTTGCTCCATTGAGCCCGGGGCGATCCCGAACCCTGTAGGAAAAATGCACCGGGAGTCGCAATTTAAGACTCCGGCGCCCCAGCCTTAAGCTCGTCTTTACCTTAACAAGTCTACTTTAATTGTATTGAGTAGATGAGTTGACGGGCTTTCCCATGACCTTGAGCGTAACTGGTTCCACACTGCGCAGTACGGCTTCCGCATTCGCCCTTGGCGTTGCCGCCATCGTGCTGGCAGGCTGTTCCTCTATGGGGTCTTTCGGCAGCGATCCCACCACTACGGGTTCGACGTCGACAATGGGCGGGGCCGTCGTCGGTCAGTCCATGCCGGCCTTCCTTCCGCCCGCCAATATCGGTGCAGGAGGAACTGGTGTTGCAAGCGCACCCGGTCTCATCGATCGCACGACTGCGTTGCCGATCGGTGGTCAGACTTCGGGCGTACAGTCCGCCGTCGTCTCTCAGGATTTACCCGCCCTGCAGCCATCTTCAGTAACGAGTACCCCAGCCATGCCTGCACAGACCGCAGTTGCGTCTACGACTTCCCCCGCTCCTGTCCAACCTGCGGTCAGCTCTGCGCCGCAGCTCTCGGTTGTCCAAGGGGATACCTACACACACACCATCGCGTCGGGCGAGTCGCTCTACACAATCGCCCGCCGCTACGATGTCAGCGCAACCGACATCATCTCGGCAAATTCGATTTCAGCACCGGACCAGATTCGCGTCGGTCAGGGCCTCATCATTCCGGGGCGGCCCGATCTTCTGGCCCAGCGCGGCCAGCAGAGCCAACAGGTCGCGTCCGCCGATGGCGGCCAGACGCTGACGGCGCCCAACGGAACGCCAGCCACGACATCATCCACGCCGGCTCCGCAGGCCGCAGCGACACCAGCCGCACCCGCAGCCGAGCCGACCACCCAGGTCGCTTCTGTCCCTGCCCAGCAGCCAGCAGCGGCAGCGCCCGCCGCGGCAACGACGAGCGACAAGTTCCGCTGGCCGCTCTCGGGTCGCGTCATCACCGACTTTGCGGCCTCGCGCGGCACCGGCATCAACATCGAAGCGCCCGAAGGCACCTCGGTTCGGGCTGCCGAAAACGGTGAAGTGATCTATGTCGGTAACGCCGTCGAGGGTTACGGCAATCTGGTTTTGGTCAAGCACAACAATGGCTACGTTTCGGCCTATGCGCATCTGAGCAATATCGGGGTCGCCAAAGGCGACACCGTGGCGCGCGGCGATGCCATCGGCACGGTTGGCATGACCGGTTCGGTCAACCGTCCTCAGCTGCACTTCGAACTGCGCCGCGGCGCGACGCCAGTCGATCCGATGCCGCTGCTCGCTGGCTAGGGCGACGAGACCTGTTGAATCTGAAGAGGGTCGGTTCGAAAGAGCCGGCCCTTCGCTTTTCAGGCGATGGATTTGCCTAGTTCACCAGCCAGATGGCGCACGAACTGGATGGCGACGCGGCCCGAACGGGACCCACGCGTGGCAGCCCACTCGATCGCCTTGGCGCGCAGAGCCGTTTCGGAGATATCGATGCCGTAATGCGCGACATAATTGCGCACCATGGCGAGGTAGGTGTCCTGGTCGCAGGCGTGAAAGCCAAGCCAGAGCCCGAACCTGTCCGAGAGCGAAACCTTTTCCTCGACAGCCTCGCCAGGATTGATCGCCGTGGCGCGCTCATTGTCGATCATGTCGCGTGGCATCAGGTGGCGGCGATTCGAGGTGGCATAGAAGACGGTATTGGCCGGTCGGCCTTCCAGACCGCCGTCCAGGACAGATTTCAGGGCCTTGTAGCTCGTCTCGTCGCGATCAAAGCTCAGATCGTCGCAATAGATGATGAAGCGCTCGGGCCGCGCCGTCACGAATCGCAACAGGGCAGGGAGGCTGGCAATGTCCTCGCGCGCGATCTCGATCAGCACCAAACGCCCGATATCGGGGTCTCCCAGCGCATCGATATGCCCGTGCACAGCCTTGACCATCGAGCTCTTGCCCATGCCGCGCGCGCCCCACAACAACGCATTGTTGGCGCCCAGGCCCCTGGCGAAAGCCATGGTGTTGGCGAGCAGGATGTCTCGCAGATGCGCAACACCCTCCAGCAGCTCGAGCGGTACGCGATTGACCTTGCGAACTGCGAGCAGGGCTTCCGCCTCGCCGTCCCAGAGATAGGCGTTGACGCCATCCTCGAGAGCGAGCGGCGGGTGATCGGTGCCGGCGATGGATGAGAGGGCGCCTGCAATAGCTTCGAGCGCCGTTGCGATGCGGTTGATCTGATCGGAATTTTCCACGGGAGAATGGTCCTTGAGTGAGCCCGATAGGCTTTGCCTTTCATAAGGCTCGCTTGTATAGTCCGCGCGATTTTTTGGGCAGGCGAGACCTGCTCAAAACCCGCAAGCGTCCCTATATGGGACAATCAGTCCTGCTTTGACAAGCAGAGCGCTACGGAGTGACTTAATGTTCGTGACCCCTGCCTTCGCCCAAGGTGCTGCCGCGCCGTCTGGGATGGATTTTATTTCTAGTTTTATTCCTATCATCCTGCTTATCGTCATATTCTGGTTTCTTATCTTCCGCCCGCAGCAGAAGCGGATGAAGGCTCATCAGGCTATGCTGGCATCGGTCAAGCGCGGCGATACCATCGTCACCAATGGTGGTGTCGTGGGCAAGGTGACCAAGGCCGTCGAGGGCGAAGACCTCGAGCTCGAAATCGCCCCTGGGGTCAAGATCAAGGTCGTGCGCACCATGGTGGCGGACGTACGGACCAAATCCGAACCGGTCAACGACAACAAATAGTCTGGTTCGTACATATGTCGCGGGGCATTTGCCCCGCGTATCCAAACCTGTAGCGCCGACGCGCCCCGAGCGGGGACGTCTGGCGCTGTAGGTCATTAAGGACAGAAATTCTCATGAAGCTCCCGTCGTTCAAGTCGATCGCCGTGCTGATCGTTTCTCTGGTCAGCATCGTTACGGTCTTTCCCAATTTCATCGACGATGAAACGCTGAGCAATCTTCCAGACTTCATGCCCAAGCAGGAAATCGTCCTCGGGCTCGACCTCCAGGGTGGTTCGCACCTTCTGTTGCAGGTCAACGAAGACGATATCGTCCAGGGCCGGCTCGCCGACATACGACGCGACGCACGCGCTCTGCTCATCCAGGCGGGCATCGGGAGCATCATCACGACCTCGGGGCCGAACCTCGATGTCGAACTCACCGATTCGAGCCAGCTTCAGCAGGCCCGCGAAATCCTTGCGCCGCTGCAGGTTACGCTTGAGGGCAATCTCTTCCAGACGGGGTCGATCCAGGAAACCACCGTCACCACGACAGGTGGCCGCGTCCGCATAACCCTGACCGAAGACGCGATAACGAGCCGTATGTCCGCGCTCGTCGCCCAGTCACTCGAAGTCATCCGCAGCCGTATCGACGAGGTCGGCACCACCGAGCCCATCATCCAGCGCCAGGGCGATTCTCGCATCCTGGTTCAGGTGCCGGGCTTTGGCGATTCCGAGCGCCTCAAGGACCTGATCAGCCAGACTGCACGTTTGACCTTCCACCTGGTTTATCCGTCGATGACGGCCGCACAGGCTGAAGCCCAGGGCCTGCCCGCCGGCACGATCATCGTGCCGAGCAATGATGGTTTCGACGAACTTCTCTACGAGGACGTCGCGCTCGGTGGCGAGCAGTTGATCGACGCGCAGCCCTCCTTCGACCAGAACGGACAGCCGGTCGTCACCTTCCGCTTCAACACCCAGGGTGCCTTGGCATTTGGCGAAATCACCTCGGAAAATGTCGGGCGCCGTTTTGCTATAGTGCTTGACGATCAGGTGATCACCGCGCCGACCATTCAGCAGCCGATCACCGGCGGCACCGGGCAGATTTCGGGCACCTTCACGCCCGAGACCGCGAGCGATCTTGCCGTTCTGCTCCGCGCCGGCGCGCTGCCTGCCACGCTCGACGTTGTCGAAGAGCGCACGGTTGGCCCCAGCCTTGGCGCAGATTCGATCAATGCCGGCATCACCGCGGGTATTATCGCGACCATCGGCGTCGTGATCTTCATGTTCGTTGCCTATGGCACGTTCGGCCTGTTCGCTAATCTGGCGCTCTTGCTCAACATCGCCATGATGCTGGCCGTTCTCTCGCTTCTGGGGGCAACGCTTACGCTGCCTGGCATTGCCGGTATCGTTTTGACCATCGGCGTGGCGGTCGACTCCAACGTGATCATCTTCGAGCGAATACGCGAAGAGTTCGCCGCGGGGCGAACGGCGGCCCAATCGATATCATCGGGCTTCCAACGCGCCATGTTGACGGTGGTGGATGCCAATATCACGACCCTTATCGCCGCCGCGGTGCTGTTCTTCCTTGGCTCAGGGCCGGTTCAGGGCTTTGCCGTGACACTGGCGATCGGTGTGGTGACCACCATGTTCACCGCCTATACCGTCACTCAGATCTTCATCGAGTTCTGGTATCGCCGCCGTCGCCCCAAGACGCTGCGCGTCAACCTGCTCGAAAAATTCCTGCCGCTAGAGCCGAAAATTCCGTTCATGAAATGGCGCATTCCTGCCCTCGTGATCAGCGGACTTCTGACGCTTGGCGCGATCGCGGCACCCCTCATATCCGGGCTTAATCTGGGCATCGACTTTACCGGCGGCACGGCGATCGAATTGCAGGCCCGCGAAGGCGATGCCGACATCATCGATCTGCGTGAGCGCCTCGGATTGCTGGAGCTTGGCGAAGTGCAGGTCCAGGAGTTCGGCACCCCGCGAGACGTCCTTGTCCGCATCGGTATCCAGGAGGGTGGCGACGCCGCCCAACAGGTTGCCGTAAGCCAAGTAACGCAGGCGGTCGACGAGAATTACGAAGTCCGACGCACCGAGGCCGTCAGCGGCACCGTGTCCGGCGAGCTTGCCATGAGCGGCACGATCGGGATCATCGTCGCGATGATCGGTATCGTGATCTATGTGTGGCTGCGGTTCGAATGGCAGTTCGGTGTCGGCGCTCTGGCGGCGTTGCTGCACGATGCGTTGATGACGATCGGGCTGTTCGCCGTCTTCAGGCTCGAGTTCAACCTGACCAGTATCGCGGCGATTTTGACCGTCATAGGCTACTCGCTCAACGATACGGTGGTGATCTACGACCGAATTCGAGAAAATCTCGTCAAATACAAACGGGTGTCTCTGGCCGAGATCATCAACATGTCGCTCAACCAGACGTTGGCGCGCACCATCCTGACCGGTGGCACATCGGCGCTCGCGCTTCTGGCCCTGGTCTTTTTCGGCGGCGAGGTCATCCGTGACTTCACCATCGCCATGGCATGGGGTGTTTTCGTGGGCACCTACTCGTCGATCTTCGTTTCGGCGCCTGTCCTGCTCTATCTCGGGGTGAAGACACGCGCTGATGCCGAAGTCGAAAAGCCCAAGGCCGAGCGCCGGACCGACGGCGCGGCCGTCTAAGGCGCCGTGATGGACTGGGAAGCGGGACAGGGCCATTATCCCTATCAGTCGGCCATCGACGCATATGGGAATGGCGGGTTCCGCTTCGCCGACATGTCGCACAAGGGATCGCTCATTGGGCTTCCCAGCGGCATGTATGCCTGGGATGTTAACGACCCTGCGGACATAACGCTCGCGTCGCTTTCCCGCGTCATGGACGCCGCCGATGAGGTGGACGTTCTTTTGATCGGCACCGGCCCGGACATCGCCGCGATCCCGAGCGATATCCGGGATGCATTTCGCGAGCGCGGGGTGATCGTCGAGGCGGTCGCCACGGGCAGCGCGGTGCGTACCTATAACGTGCTGATGAACGAAAAACGCGCCGTGGCGGCGGCGCTGATCGCCGTCGAAAAGGCGCGCTGATGGGTTCGAGCTTTGAGTTGGCTGCGCAGGAATTGCGCGATCTCGACCGTGATCGCTTTTCCGCCAGTCTGGTCATCCCATCCGAGCACCGGGCGGCCGTGCAGGCGATCTTTGCGTTTTCAGCCGAGATCGCTGCCGTGAGAGAGCGCGTGTCCGAGCCCGTTCCGGGTGAAATCCGCCTGCAGTGGTGGGTGGAGGCTCTTGAGGGCGAAGCACGCGGCGCGATCTCACAAAACCCCGTCGCAGACGCCCTGTTCAAGACGCTCGAAACCTACGCCTTGCCCGCGGGCCCGCTGGTTCGCCTGCTCGCTGCACGCCGATTCGATCTCTATAACGACCCCATGCCCGACATCGGCCAGTTCGAGGGCTATGCCGGCGAAACCGTCTCGGTCCTCTACCAGTACGCGGCAATGATCCTCGCCGGCGGCGCCACCGACAAGCCAGCCGACGCAGCCGGGCATCTCGGCGTAGCCCAGGCGCTCATCGGCCATGTCCGAGCCTTTGGATATAATGCCTCGCGCGGCCAACTCTTCCTGCCACTTGCGATCTTTAAGGCCCACGGCGTTCACGAAGCCGATATTTATGCCGGTCGCGACAGCGAGGCCCTGCGCGCCGCCCTCGCACAGATCGTCGATCTGGCCAGAGTTCATGCCGACAAGGCGGCCAGTGCCGTGGTCGCACTCGACGCACCGCTCAAGCCCGCCTTCGCGTCATCGTCCCTCGTCGATGCCGATATTCGCGCCGCAGATAAATTGATCGCGACGCCGTTCGCCCAGCATCCTGCGCCGTCGCCCTTCACGCGGCTGCTGTCGGTCATCTGGTGGAGCTTGCGCGCCCGCTAGAGCCAGCCTGCCAAGTCCTCGAGTGCTCGCGTTGTCATTGCCTTTTTCTTGGCCTTCGCCTTGTCGGGTCCGCGCCAGCGCCCCTTCAGCCCTTCCGGCTTTTTAACGTCGATGGGCGGAAAGAGGCCAAAATTGACGTTCATCGGCTGAAAGCTTCGGGCGCCGGAATAGGCCTCGGCTTCGATGTGGCCACCCGTGATATGACCGACCAGCGCGCCGAAGGCGGTCGTTGCCGGTGGCAGGATGGGCGTTTCACCCTTGGCCTCGGCGGCCGACAGCCGGCCACACAGCAGCCCCATCGCCGCGCTTTCCACATAGCCCTCGACGCCGGTGACCTGTCCTGCAAACCGCAGGCGCGGATCGGCCTTGAGCGTCAGATCGGGGTTTAAAACTTTGGGTGAGTTGAGAAACGTGTTGCGATGCAGCCCGCCAAGACGCGCGAACTGGGCGTTCTCCAGCCCCGGAATCATCCGCAGGATCTCAGCCTGCACGCCATAGCGCATCTTGGTCTGGAACCCGACGATGTTCCACAACGTGCCCAGCGCATTGTCCTGCCGCAGCTGCACAATAGCGTATGGCTTTGTCTCCGGGTCGCGCGGATTGGTAAGCCCCACAGGCTTCATTGGCCCAAACCGCAACGTCTCGCGCCCGCGCTCTGCCATCACCTCGATCGGCAAGCAGCCGTCGAAATAGGGCACTTTCTCCCAGTCCTTGAATTCATGCAGCGGCGCTTCGAGCAGCGCGTCAATAAATCGGTTGTACTGCGCTTCGTCCATCGGGCAGTTGAGATAGTCCGCCCCCGTGCCTGCCGGACCGGGCTTGTCATAGCGCGACTGCGCCCACACGATCTCCATGTCGATGCTCTCGGCATGAACGATCGGCGCGATTGCATCGAAAAACGCTAGCGAATCTTCCCCCGTCAACTGCTGCAGCGCCGAGGCGAGGGCAGGGGACGTCAACGGACCCGTGGCAATGATGACGTGCTTCCAGTCGGATGGCAGCAGCCCGGCAATTTCTTCGCGAGCGATTGTGATCCGCGGATGGGCCTCGAGGGCCTCGGTCACGGACTGCGAAAACGCGTCGCGATCGACGGCCAGCGCTCCACCGGCCGGCAACGCATGCTTATCGGCGCACGCCATGATTAGCCCGCCGGCCCGTCGCATTTCCTCATGCAACAGCCCAACGGCATTATGTTCGTGATCATCGGAACGAAAGGAATTGGAGCACACCAGTTCGGCAAAACCATCGGTGTGATGCGCATCGGTCGGCTGCACCGGCCGCATCTCGTGCAAAACGACGTCGACACCCGCCTGCGCGGCCTGCCACGCCGCTTCCGACCCCGCGAGACCGCCTCCGATGATATGCACGACCACCATGTTTTATCCTGACCCTGTTGCTGACAGGGCTGGCTATAAACGAAAAGCGCGCGGCAATCCAAGACTGCCGCGCGCGCGTTTCGGTCAAATCGCCGCTAGAGTAGGTCAGGCAGCCCGGCGCTCGTGCTTGCCTTCATTGATTTCCTCGGCGATCTTTTCGCAGAAGGCCTCGAGATCGCCCGGGTTACGGCTGGTGATGAGCCCCTGGTCGGTGACGACGGCACTGTCTTCCCAATGCGCGCCGGCATTGATGACATCGGTCTTGACCGACGGGTACGAGGTCATCTTCCGGCCCTTGGCGATCCCGGCCTCGACCAGAAGCCACGGAGCGTGGCAGATCGCCGCGACGACCTTCTTCTCATTCCAGAAGGCTTTGATGAAATCGATCGCCGACTGCTCGACGCGCAAAAGATCCGGATTGATCTGTCCGCCTGGAAGCACGATGGCGTCGTAATCTGTGGATGTGACGCTATCGAGCGTCTTGTCGACTTGCACGGCTCGGCCCCAATCGTCTTCGTCCCAGCCTTTGATCTCACCGGCTTCCAGTGAAATCACATGCACTTCGGCGCCGGCCTGGCGCAGCGTATCGCGCGGTACTTCCAGTTCGGACTGTTCGAATCCGTCGGTGGCGAGAATCGCAATGGTCTTACCTGCAAGGTTTTGCATGGGGTCTTCCTTTCCTGTGTGGATTGAAAGGAAAACGTTGGCGGACGACGCCTGTTCCCACCCCATCAAATGAAAAGGGCACCCATTGGAATGGATGCCCTTCAGAACTGGTCTTGCCTGCGTGTGAAGCGCTTAAAGTGCGCTTGCATGTTCGCGGGCAACGCGCTGGATGTCGGAGCGGCTGATGCCGAGATCGCTCAGCTCGCGGTTACCAAGAGCGTTGAGTTCGCGAACGGTCTGCTGATAGGCCGACCAACGCTTGAACGACTTGCGAATGTCCATGTGTATCTCCTTTCATCTTACAGGTGGAGAGATAGGCGTGTTCGCCAGCCGTGTGCAGGGCCTGTTTGGTCATTGCCGTCTTGCACTTTGTGCATGACTATTGGGCCCGTTGATTCATCTGCGATTAAGGAATGGGCGTTTCATGACTACCGTTACGCTGTGGGGCCGGGCGAGTTCGGCCAACTTACAAAAGGCCCGCTGGGCGCTTGAAGAAGTGGGGGTCGCCTTCGATCACCGCGAAGTGGGTGGCCGCTTCGGCGGATTGGACACGCAGCAATTTGGTGCAATGAACCCCAACCGGCTCGTTCCCGTACTTCAGCATGGCGATCTGACCTTGTGGGAAAGCCATGCCATCGTCCGCTATGTCGCTGCGCAATTCGGCGGCGGGGCATTGTGGCCCGAAGGTCCCGCCGACCGTGCGCCCATCGATCAATGGACCGACTGGACGGCAACGACATTTCAGAAGGGATGGATCGCGCTGTTCTGGCAGCTTGTCCGCACACCACCCGACCGTCATGACAAGGCGGCCATTTCTGCAGCGCTGGCTGAAACCATCGCCGCGCTGCGCATCATGGACGCGCAATTGCAGCAAACCGACCACCTGGCCACCGACGCTTTCAGCTATGCCGATATCGTCGCCGGCGTTTCGCTCTACCGGTTGACGACTATGGACATCGACTTGCCCGATCTGCCCGGTGTGGCCGCGTGGCACGAGCGCCTGAAAAGCCGTCCGGCGTTTGAAAAGACGGTCTGCATTTCTTATGACGAACTACGCGGGCGCAGTGCGCACTGAATCAAAAAAGGCATCCCGATCAAGGATGCCTTTTTCGTGTTCGGACGTTGGAGGTCGTCTGAAGCTTAAAGCTGTGCAGCATGGTCGCGAGCGATGCGTTCGATGTCGCCGCGGGTAATGCCAAGGTCGTTAAGCTCACGATTGCCCAGTGCGTTCAGTTCACGCACGGTCTGCTGGTAAGCCGACCATTTCTGAAATGTCTTACGGATACCCATATCAAATTTCCTTTCGTTTTGATGCCGCATATCTAGGGATTGATACTCGACCTGTGTACTAGGGAATTAGGCAACTCCGACATGCGGTCTCCGCATGGCTGGTTAATTAAGTTCCGCATATAACGCTTCCACGCCGATAAAGCCCCTTTCCTGTCGCCTGCAACACCCCCATTTGGTTGGCGCGCCGGCTGATATCCGACGCGCCCGCACATGAGCTTGGGACCGAGACAAGACCCAGCATGCGCGTATGCAGGTTGGGCGTGTGACCCAGGCTGGTCCTGCGGAGCTAGCCGAGGCGGTCGAACAGACCCTTGGTCATATTCGCAAAATCCTTGGCAGGGACGCCAAGGTCGTCGCAAGTTCTGCGTGGCGTTGTCGCCAGGCGCTTGAGATTTCTCGGGTCGGCGCTGCCTGCACTGGCGCCATTCCAGGCGATGCGAATGAACATGGAGTCCTCCATGAGGTTGCAACGCTCAAAGGCTAACAGCGAATCATGACGGCCAGTTATCGCCCGTCATGCACGCCGCCGATGCGCAGCCTGCATGGCAAGGTCATCCAATTGACGCAAAGGTCATTGGTTTACTGAGCGGCATTCATGCGTAACGGACGTCGATCCATCACATCCTTTAGGAAGCGTCCGGTGTGCGAACGCGGGTTTTGCGCAACGTCCTCGGGTATGCCGATCGCAACGATCTCCCCGCCGCCATCGCCGCCTTCCGGGCCGAGATCGACGATCCAGTCCGCCGTCTTGATCACCTCGAGATTGTGCTCGATGACGATCACGGTGTTTCCGGTATCGACGAGCTCTTGCAATACATCGAGCAATTTCGCCACGTCATGGAAGTGAAGTCCGGTGGTCGGCTCGTCCAGAACGTAAAGCGTCCGGCCCGTCGCACGCTTGGACAATTCCTTGGCGAGCTTGACGCGCTGCGCCTCGCCGCCTGAAAGCGTCGTCGCCTGCTGCCCGATCTTGACGTACCCAAGCCCGACGCGCTGCAGCGTGACCAGCTTGTCGCGGATAACGGGCACAGCAGAGAAGAACTCGGCGCCTTCATCGACCGTCATGTCCAGCACATCGGAGATCGACTTGCCCTTGAAATGCACTTCGAGCGTTTCGCGATTGTAGCGGTGCCCCTTGCACACGTCGCAGGTCACATAGACGTCGGGCAGGAAATGCATCTCGATCTTGATCACGCCATCGCCTTGGCAGGCTTCGCAGCGCCCACCCTTGACGTTGAACGAGAACCGGCCCGGACCATAACCCCGCGCCTTGGATTCCGGCATATTGGCGAACCACTCCCGTATGTGGGTGAAAGCGCCCGTATAGGTGGCCGGGTTCGAACGCGGTGTACGCCCGATCGGGCTCTGGTCGATGTCGATCACCTTGTCGAGCAGCTCAAGTCCGGTTAGGCTTTCATGCGGCGCCGGGTGAACGCGCGCGCCATTAAGGCGTCGCGCTATCGCCTGATAGAGCGTATCGACAGTCAGCGTCGACTTGCCCCCACCGGACACACCGGTGATGGCGACGAACATGCCGAGTGGGATATCAACCGAGACATTTTTGAGGTTGTTCCCGGTCGCGCCCTTCAATGAAATCTGCCGGCCCTTTTTGGGCTTCCGGCGTTCCTGCGGGATTGCGATCCCCATCCGGCCCGACAGATACTGCCCCGTCAGGCTGTCTGGATGATCGAGGATGTCCTGGGGCGTGCCTTGCGCAATAATATTGCCACCATGCACGCCTGCACCGGGCCCGATATCGAGCACGTGATCTGCCGTCAGGATCGCGTCTTCGTCGTGTTCGACGACGATGACGGTATTGCCGAGATCGCGCAGACGCCGCAACGTCTCGAGCAGTCTCTCATTGTCGCGCTGATGCAGCCCGATCGAGGGTTCGTCGAGCACATAGAGCACACCAGTCAAGCCAGAGCCGATCTGGCTAGCCAGCCGGATGCGTTGGCTCTCGCCGCCGGACAGCGAACCGGAATTGCGCGACAGAGTGAGATATTGCAGCCCGACATCGTTGAGAAAGGTTAGCCGCTCGCGGATTTCCTTGAGAACGCGCTCGCCGATTGCCTTCTGCGTCTCGTTGAGATGGTTGGGCAGATCCTCGAACCAGTCGGCAGCGGCGCGGATCGAAAGGTTGGACACATTGCCGATATGGCTGCCGTGAATCTTGACGGCGAGCGCTTCGGGCTTCAACCGGAACCCGCCACAGGCCGGGCAGGGCGCCGCCGACATGTAACGCTCGATATCCTCTCGGGCAGCCGAGGATTCGGTCTCGCGATAACGGCGCTCAAGATTGCCGATCACCCCTTCGAACGGCTTCTTGGTCGTATATTTGCGCAACCCGTCATCATAGACAAATTCGATGGCCGTTTTGTCGGTGCCATATAGCACCGCGTGCTGCACCTCGAAGGGCAGATCCTGCCAAGCTGTTCCGGTCGATGCCTTGTAATGGCGCGTCACGGCCTTCAGCGTCTGCATGTAATAAGGTGAGGAAGTCTTCGACCAGGGCTGTATCGCGCCATCGCGCAGCGACAGCGCCGCGTCGGGAACGATCAAATCGGGATCGATCTTGGCTTCCGTTCCGAGCCCAGAACAAACGGGGCAGGCACCGAACGGATTGTTGAACGAAAACAGCCGCGGTTCGATTTCCGCAATCGTAAAGCCAGAGACCGGGCACGCGAACTTTTCCGAAAACGTCAACCGCTTCGGGCTGCCGTCGTCTTCTGTCTCATCGGCATATTCCGCAAGCGCGATACCGTCAGCGAGCCGCAGCGCGGTCTCGAAACTCTCGGCCAGTCGGCTTGCGATATCGCCACTAACGACGATCCGGTCGACCACCACTTCGATATCGTGCTTTAGCTTCTTGTCGAGCGCCGGCGCATCCTCGATCTCATGAAATTCGCCATCGATCTTGACGCGCTGAAAGCCCTTTTTCTGCAACTCGGCGAGTTCCTTGCGGTACTCGCCCTTGCGGCCGCGCACGATGGGGGCCAGCAGATAGAGCCGCGTGCCCTCCTCGAGCGCCATGACCTTGTCGACCATCTGCGAAACGGTCTGGCTTTCGATCGGCAGGCCCGTGGCTGGCGAATAGGGAATGCCCACGCGCGCAAAGAGCAGGCGGAGATAGTCGTAAATCTCGGTAACCGTGCCCACCGTCGAGCGCGGGTTGCGCGATGTCGTCTTCTGCTCGATCGAAATCGCCGGCGAAAGCCCCTCGATGCTTTCCACATCGGGCTTTTGCATCATCTCGAGAAACTGCCGCGCATAGGCCGAAAGGCTCTCGACATAGCGCCTCTGGCCCTCGGCATAAATCGTGTCGAAGGCAAGCGAGGATTTTCCCGAACCCGACAGCCCGGTCATGACGATCAGTTTGTCGCGCGGCAGCCGCACATCGATATTTTTGAGGTTGTGCTCCTTGGCGCCTCGAATGACGATGTCGCGATTGGGATTGGCAGTATCGGTCATGATATATCGAACGTCCAAGAGCAGCGGCGGTTGGGCCGGCAAGGGGTCATAACGGGCGCGGGAGGCGTCCGGATCACTTAAGCACAACCTGTGTCCATCGCAAGGCCAGCGCAGCGCAGAGCTGCCTTGCAATGGAACATAATAAGAACGAATTCGAGTTCGTCAAGCTTGACATCGATAAATTCGCATGCGAACAAAAAAAGAACAAACAGGGCGTGTAAGTTGTGTATAGCTAGGTGTGCGGGACTGAATTTCGCCGTCGCTCCCTATATAGTCCTGCGCGAAACGTGACTGGCTGGGGCAACCCGGCGGACAAGAGACAGAAAGGCAATCATCATGTCGGGAAGCGTCAATAAGGTTATTCTGGTGGGCAATCTGGGCGCCGATCCCGAGGTGCGCTCGCTGCCCAGCGGCAGCCCCGTGGTCAATCTGCGCATAGCGACATCTGAGCGCTGGCGCGACCGCAATTCTGGCGAACAGCGCGAACGCACAGAGTGGCACCGCGTCGTGATCTTCAACGAAGGTCTCGCCAAGGTTGCGCAGAATTATCTCAAGAAGGGTGCCAAGGTGTATATCGAAGGCCAGCTCCAGACCCGCAAATGGGAAAAGGACGGCCAGGATCAATACACGACCGAGATTGTGCTGCAGGGCTTCAACTCGACCCTCACCATGCTCGATGGCCGCGGCGAAGGCGGCGGTGACAATGCTGGCGGCGGGCAGGGTGGCTATGGCGGCAGCCGTCAGGTCGAAAACCGCTCGCGCCCATCCAGCGCGCCCGCTTTCGAGCCGGGCGGCATGGACGACGACATTCCATTTTGATTTGGCTTCAAGGGGCGCTTCATGCGCCCCTTTTTCTTGTCACCGCCTGAAGCGGGCGGCCAGCAAGATATTGGTTTCGGTGAGGGTGACGCCCTCGATCAACCGGATGGCGCGCAGAGCGGCGTCGAACTCCGGTAATGATCCGCTCTCGACCTCGGCGACCAGATCCCATCGCCCATTGGTGCTATAGAGCGAGCGCACCTCGGGAAGTCCCTGGAGCGCCCGCGCGACGCGGTCGGTAACCCGGCCCTCGACCTCGATCATCGCAATCGCCCGGACCGGTGCCGCTTCTTGGCTCGCCCCAAGCTGCACAGTATAGCCCGAAATCGTGCCGCTAGCCTGCAGCCGCGCCATGCGCGCCTTAACCGTTGCACGCGAAATCCCCACGCTGGCCGCAATGCTCGCTACCGGCAACCGCGCATCGTCGCGCAGCAGGGAAAGAATTTTCCGATCGACATCATCCATCGCGCACTCTGCATATCCGCATTGAGCATTATGCGCGAAATCTACCAGCACTTTGCTCAATTATGCAACTTTTCCCCGTCCGATCGTTTGGTCATGCTGCACCCAACGGAGGATTATCGATGCGCGGACCCGCACCCAGAACAATCAGCCTCATCGGCGCGCCACTAGAAGAGGGTGCCGGGGGACAGGGCTGCTCGATGGGCCCCAAAGCCTTGCGGATTGCGGGTATCGCCGAAGCGCTAGCCGCCATCGGCCACACAGTGAACGATCTCGGCGACGTCACCGCGCAGTACAACGCGCTGACCCTTTCCGGTCGGGCCCACAATGTCGTTGAAGTCACCGGCTTGGCCAGGGCCCTTGCGGACGCCGGCGAAGCCGCGCTGCAAAAGGGTACCGCCGTTTATCTCGGCGGCGATCACGCGCTCTCCTTTGGCAGTGTCGCCGCTGCGCTCCGCCATGCCGAGCGGATCGGCAAGCCGCTCCACGTGCTCTGGCTGGACGCGCATGCCGATTTCAACACGCCGCAAACCTCTGAAAGCGGCAACATGCACGGTATGCCGGCCGCCTTCTTCTGCGGAGAGCCGGGGTTCGATGGCATGCTCGATTGCCCCAAACTGCCGGCACGCCACTTTCATCTCGTGGGCGCGCGATCCATCGATCCTGCCGAGGTCGATCTGCTCGAGGCGCGCGGTGCCGATGTCAACGACATGGCCGAAATCGACGAGTTCGGCATAGGCGCTGTCCTGCGCCGCATCCTGTCCGAGGTCGAGGCCGACGACGCGCTGCTTCATGTCAGTCTCGACGTCGATTTCATCGAGCCCGACCTGGCGCCGGGGGTCGGCACTACGGTTCCAGGCGGCGCCACGGTGCGTGAAGCGCATCTGGTGATGGAGCTGATCAATCGCTCGAACCGCCTGCTCAGCCTCGATCTCGTCGAGCTCAATCCATTCCTCGACGATCGCGGGAAAAGCGCGCGCCTTATGGTCGAACTCGCCGCATCGGGCTTCGGCAAACGCATCTTCGACAGGCCGACCCAACCGGCCTGACCAATTTTAGGAGGGGATTTATGACGCTTACCGAAGAGCTGATCGCGCTGGAGTCGAGTCTGGGCGCCCACAATTATAAGCCGCTCGACGTGGCGCTGGTTCGCGGCGATGGCGTCTATGTCTATGACGTCGACGGCAAGCGCTACCTCGATTGCCTTTCGGCCTATTCAGCGGTGAACCAGGGTCACTGCCACCCCCGCATTCTTCAGGCGATGATCGATCAGGCCAGGAAACTGACACTCACCTCCCGCGCATTTCACAACGACCAGCTCGGCCACTTTTATCAGGAGATCGCCGAGCTAACCGGCGCGCACAAGGTCCTGCCGATGAACACCGGCGCCGAGGCCGTCGAAAGCGCGATCAAGGCTGTGCGAAAATGGGGCTATGAGGTCAAAGGCGTCGAAAAGGACAGGGCGGAGATCATCGTCTGCTCGAACAATTTCCATGGCCGCACCATGGGCATTGTCGGCTTTTCCACCGACCCGGACGCTAGAGCCGGTTTTGGCCCTTTTGCGCCGGGGTTCAAGATCGTGCCCTTCGGCGATGCCGAAGCGTTCGAGCGGGCGATCACGCCCAATACTGTCGGCTTTCTCGTCGAGCCAATCCAGGGCGAAGCCGGCGTCATCATCCCACCTGCCGGCTATTTCACGCGCGTTCGCGAACTCTGCACCCAGCATAACGTCACGCTTATACTCGATGAAATCCAGACCGGGCTTGGCCGCACGGGTAAACTTCTGGCCGAACAGCACGAGGGCATTGAGGCCGACGTAACGTTGCTGGGCAAGGCGCTGTCAGGCGGGTTTTACCCGGTCTCGGCAGTGCTCTCCAATTCCGAAGTCTTGGGCGTCCTCCAGCCCGGCCAGCACGGGTCGACGTTTGGCGGCAATCCCCTGGCGTGCGCAGTCGCCCGCATGGCGCTCAAGGTCCTCGTGGACGAGGGCATGATTGAGAATGCCGCCGCGCTCGGCCCTTATTTCCCGGATGGGTTGGCCGGCATCAAGTCAAATCACGTCAAATCGGTCCGGGGTCGGGGCCTCATGTTGGCTATCGATCTGCACCCCGAAGCCGGCGGCGCGCGCCAATTTTGCTATGCGCTCCGCGACAAGGGCATTCTCGCCAAGGATACCCACACCAATACCATCCGCATCGCACCGCCTCTGGTCATCACCAAACAACAGATCGATGACGCGCTCGAGGTGTTTTCCTCGGTGTTAGCGGCTTAATCGGCGACGTGATCGGCCACATAGGCGCCGCGACGGCCCATGGGGCGTTCGGGACCGATCGTGGTGTCGCGGGCGGTCTTGAGTTCGATCTCGGCGTTGAACGCAGCGCCGAGGACGAAGATCAGGGCCGAGATGTAGAGCCAGAACAACAGCACGACCGCCGCTGCCAGCGAACCGAAACTGGCTTCGAACTCGCCAAAATTCTCGACATAGAGTGAAAACCCCAAGCACGCACCCATCCACAACAGCGATGCGAGGACGGCCCCAGGCCATATCCAGCGAATGCGGGCCGCACGGCGAACGATCGTGAAGCGATAGAGCATGGCGAAGGCTGCAACGGCGAGCGCCATTAGGGCCGGCCAGCGCAAGAGCAAGGCAAGATGCTCGCCAGTGCCGGGAATAGGCGAGAACCGGGTGAAGATAGGGATGGCCGCAACCAGAGCCAGTGCGACGATCATGAAACTGGCAGCAGCGACCGTGACCGCAAATGAGATCAGCACCGAAACGAAGAAATTGCGGCTCGGTCTTTCATAATAGGCGGCCGATGCGGCGTAGATCAGTGCATCAACGCCCCGCGATCCGCTCCAGAGAGCGACGGCAATCGAGATGGCCAGCCCAATACCCAAACCGGAGCCCGGCTGGTTGAGCAGCGCATCGAGTTGATTGACGATCACGCCCAGTGCGATTTCGGGCATGAAGAAAGACATACGCTCGATCTGATCGATCAGGAAACTCCGGTCAGCCAAAATGCCTACGAGCAGCACCACGATGGCGATTGCCGGAAAAATCGATAGGAAGCTGAAGAAGGCCACGCCCGCACAGCGAAGCGAGGTGTCGGGATGGCCCATGGTCTTTAGCGTGCGCAGCACAACGCTTCGCCACTCGGAACGCCCGAGTGCCAATGGGCTGCGCGCGCGCTTTACGTCAGTCGTCACGTGTATCTCAGCCCGCGCTCAGAATCTTTTCGATCTTGTCGACAGGGTGGTTGGTCAGCGTCTTGGGCACCTCGCCGATAACGCGATTGGCCACCTCAGGATGCAGTTCCTTGCGTAACTCCCCCAGCACACGCGGCGCCGCGCAGAGCACGATTTCCTTGAACCGGTTGGAGTGGGCGTACTTGTAAAGCAATGCCGCTGCGTCCTTTGCAAAACGCTCTGCCGCCAGCCTGTGCCAATCGGTCTGTTCGACCGCGCTCCGCTGGTTCGGGCCGCCATCATACATGCGCCCGGGCGCCTGGGTTCCCTGTTCACGCGTCGGGGGATTGTCTTGCTCGAGTTCTCTCACGACCCGAAAATCGGGCGATTTCCGCGTGCCATCGTTTTGGAAAAACAGCGCCTTTTCTCCGTCGGCAACGAGAACCCAGGCTTTGTTGTCGACCTGAAAATCCATATCCTGCATGGCATCGCTCCTGTTTCTAAACTACGGCGCGCTGGAGCAAGGGCAATTGTTGCCGCTACCCCCGCAAACGCGTTCAAGCACAGATCAAAAGCGACCATGACGCATCATGCGACGACCGCCCCCGATCGAACGGGGAACTCGTGAGCGCCAACACGGTTCCGGGTTCAGTCCGCCGAAAAGTCGGCGTGCCGCGCCAGGCTGGAGAGCGACAGCGTAACGATGATAAGCGCTGCGGTGCCTAAAAGAACAGGAGAAAAGCCGGTGCGCTCGGCAATAAAACCAATCGCCGATGGCGCGACGAGAATGCCCGAATAACCGGTGACGGTAACGATGGACAGCCCGATGCCCGAAGGAACGCCAGGCAGATTGCCCGCAGCCGAAAAAGCGATCGGCACCATGTTGGAAATCCCGATCCCGGCAATCGCGAACCCTACGATTACCAGCTGCGGTGTTGGCGCCACTGCCGAAATCGCCATGCCGATCATGGCAAACACCCCGCAGACCCGCAAAGTGTTGACCGCTCCGAACTTCTGGCGGATCGAATCCCCGGCAAACCGCATGATTGCCATCGTAGCCGAAAATGCCGCAAACCCCAGCGCTGCCAGCTCGATCGAGGCGTTATGGTCGCGTTGCAGGTAGAGCGCGCTCCAATCGAGGATCGCACCCTCTGGGATCATCGAGAACAGCGCCATCGCTCCCACGAGATAGGGCAGGGGCGAAGCGGGGAATTTCAGCTTGTTTGCTGCTTTGGCCTCGGGCGTCGGCTGGTCCTGCGCAATGAGCGGCAGCACAAGGACAGTCCCGACGCCGGCCAGCAGCGTCACGACAATAGCGTGGCCCACTTCGCCAAGCGATCCGAGCAATAGCCCACCGAGCGCGGCCCCCAACAACGCGCCAAGGCTCCAGAATCCATGGCAGGACGACATGATGGCGCGTCCCATGCGCTTTTCGACGGCGACGGCATTTGTGTTCATCGCCACATCCATCCCGCCGATCAGACCACCAAATGCGAAAATGACGACAGCGGTGCTGAGAATTTCGGGCGCCAGCGTCAAAAGCAGCAGCAGAGGCACGACAAGTAGAGAAACGACTTTGAGGATGGGGGCCGACCCGTTGCGCGCCGTCAGAGCGCCCGCAATCGGCATCATGACGATCGATCCCAGACCGAAAGCGAGGATCAGCAGGCCCATCGTCGATTCGGTGATTACCAGCCGGTCCATAAGCACCGGAATTTTCGGAGCCCAGCTCCCGACGAGAAATCCATTGGCCAAAAACAGGACCGAGACCGCAACACGGTCTGCGCGCATGCCGAAAAGCAGCGGTGCGGCGGTACGGGACGATATCGTTTCGCTCATGGAGAACCACTCAGAAAAGGGCGCGGGCATGCTCTCGCCATTCAACCGATTGGCCCGGTTTGGGCGAGAGCTTTCTTGTAATCGATATCATTGCCTCGC
This sequence comes from Pelagibacterium luteolum, assembly GCF_900100665.1. Lineage (GTDB taxonomy): Bacteria > Pseudomonadota > Alphaproteobacteria > Rhizobiales > Devosiaceae > Pelagibacterium > Pelagibacterium luteolum. The sequence continues at coordinate 82,408 of NZ_FNCS01000005.1, read as the reverse complement.
ACAGCATAGAAAACTGTGCCTCTCATGCCCTACAAGGGCGTCATAAACTGGTATCTCCGGTCGGAATCGAATACACCCTGACCAGAAGAATCAGTCTCAGAAACGAGCATCGTGACAGATACGCCAGAAGATGACGCGGGGCCGGCACTGCCCTCTGACATCAACCCGATCTCGATAACCGATGAAATGCGCAAGTCCTATCTCGATTACGCCATGAGCGTGATCGTGAGCCGGGCGCTTCCCGACGTGCGCGATGGTCTCAAGCCCGTACACCGCCGCATCCTGTTTTCGATGCATGAGCAGGGATACGAGCACAACAAGCCCTACCGCAAATCGGCGCGCGTCGTCGGCGACGTGATCGGTAAATATCACCCGCACGGCGACTCTGCCGTGTACATGTCGTTGGTCCGCATGGCTCAGGATTTTTCCATGAGCGTGACGTTGATCGACGGGCAGGGCAATTTCGGCTCTGTCGACGGCGATATGCCCGCCGCCATGCGGTACACCGAAGTTCGCATGGAAAAAATCACCGGCACGCTCCTGTCCGATCTGGACAAGGACACCGTCGATTTCCGCGACAACTACGACAATTCCGAGCGTGAGCCGACGGTTCTGCCTGCGCGCTTCCCCAATCTGCTGGTCAACGGCGGCGGCGGCATCGCGGTCGGCATGGCGACCAACATCCCGAGCCACAATCTCGGCGAGGTCATCGACGGCTGTCTGGCGCTCATGGACAATGCCGAGATCACCACAGACGAACTGATGGAGATCATCCCCGGTCCCGATTTCCCGACCGCCGGCATCATCATCGGCAAGTCCGGCATTCGCTCGGCATATGAAACCGGCCGCGGCTCCGTGCTCATGCGCGGTCGCGTTACTGTCGAAGAGGTCCGCAAGGAACGCGAAGCGCTGATCGTTCACGAGATTCCGTATCAGGTGAACAAGGCGACGATGATCGAAAAGATCGCCGAGATGGTACGCGACAAGCGCATCGAAGGCATCTCCGACATCCGCGACGAATCCGATCGACAGGGCATGCGCGTCGTCATCGAGCTCAAGCGCGATGCCGTGGCCGACGTGGTTCTCAACCAGCTCTATCGCTTTTCGATGCTGCAAACCTCGTTCGGCTGCAACTTCGTCGCGCTCAACGGCGGTAAGCCCGAGCTGATGAACCTCAAATACATCCTCGAGGCGTTCCTGCGCTTCCGGGAAGAGGTCGTAACCCGCCGCGCGCGCTTCCTCCTCAACAAGGCCCGCGATCGCGCCCACGTGCTGGTCGGTCTCCTCGTGGCCGTAAACAATGTCGATGAAGTCATTCGCCTGATCCGATCGTCGCCCGATCCCGCGACGGCCCGCGAAAAACTGCTCGACCGTGATTGGCCGGCCGGCGACGTGATGGATCTGATCCATCTCATCGACGATCCGCGTCACAAGACCAATGACGACGGCACCTTCCGTCTGTCTGACGAACAGGCCCGCGCCATCCTCGCGCTGACCCTGTCCCGGCTGACAGCCCTCGGCCGCAATGAGATCGGCGAAGAGCTCAATGCTCTGGGCGAGCAAATCAAGGATTACCTCGATATCCTCGGCTCGCGCGAACGCGTTCTCGGCATCATTCGCGAAGAACTGATCGAGATAAAGGATCAGTACGCCACCCCGCGCAAAACCCAGATCGACGAATTCGCAGGCGACCTCGATGACGAGGATCTCATTGCCCGCGAAGACATGGTCGTCACCGTTTCGCATGCAGGCTACATCAAGCGCGTGCCGCTCTCGACCTATCGCGCCCAACGGCGCGGCGGTAAGGGGCGTTCGGGCATGTCGACCCGAGACGAGGATTTCGTGTCGCGGCTTTTCGTGGCCAACACCCACACGCCGGTACTGTTCTTCTCCTCGCGCGGCATCGTCTACAAGATGAAGGTCTGGCGCCTTCCCGTCGCCGCGCCCCAGGCGCGCGGCAAGGCGCTGATCAATATGCTCCCGCTCGAAGACGGCGAACGCATTACCTCGATCATGCCGCTCCCCGAGGACGAGGAAAGCTGGGCAAGCCTCGATGTGATGTTCGTTACCCAATCGGGCAATGTGCGCCGCAACAAGCTCTCCGACTTCGTCGAAGTGCGCCAGAACGGCAAGATCGCCATGAAGCTCGATGAGGGCGATGGCATCGTGGGCGTTGAGACCGCGTCCGAAGCCGACGACATCTTGATCACCACGGCCAATGGCCAGTGCATCCGCTTTGCGATCACCGACGTCCGCGTCTTCAAGGGCCGCGATTCCACCGGCGTGCGCGGCATCAATCTGGCCAAGGATGACGAGGTTATCGCCATGTCCATCCTCCGCCATTTCGATGCCACGGCCGACGACCGCGTCGCTTATCTCAAGATGAGCCGTGCCGTACGCGGGGAAGCCGACGACGGCAGCGAAACCGACGAAGAGGTGAGCGGCGATGCGCCTCTCGATCAGGAACGCTACGCAGCCATGGGCGCGTCCGAGCAATTCGTTCTGACCATCTCCGAAAAGGGGTACGGCAAGCGGACCTCGTCCTACGAATATCGCGTCACTGGCCGGGGCGGCAAAGGCATCGTCGCCATGGCCGTCAACGCCCGCAACGGCAAGCTCATCGGATCATTCCCGGTTGAAGACGAAAACCAGCTCATGCTGGTCACCAATGGCGGCCAGGTCATCCGCGTCCCCGTCGACGGCATCCGCATCGTCGGTCGCTCCAGCCAGGGCGTGACCGTCTTCAAGACCGCCCCGGATGAAAAAGTCGTCTCCGTCGAACGCATCATCGAGCCTGAAACCGTCGAAGGCGAAGAGCCTGAGGACGGGGCGGCCGAGCCGCCTGCTACGGAATAAGCTGATCTGAATGTCCAGGACGTCGACCACCACGGTGGTCGGCGTCTTTTTTTTAAGCGATCTCTGCCCAAAAATGACATTTCTCTTTGTACCGCTGGCAATGATCGCCCAAGCTTGCACTCTCGCCCGCCCCATGACAAAAACCGCCTATGACTGAACGCGTCGGATTTTACCCTGGGTCGTTCGACCCTGTCACCAACGGCCATCTCGATGTTATCGAGAGGAGCTGCAAGCTCGTGGACAGGCTGATCGTCGGCATCGGCGTTCACGCCGCCAAAAAGGCCATGCTGACAGCGCACCAGCGCCGTGACCTTCTTGCCGAAACCGCAGGAGCAATCGGCACTCGCAAAGGCGTCGCCATCGAGATCGTCGAGTTCGATGGTCTCATGGTTCAGGCGGCCCAACGCTGCGGCGCCGGCATCGTAATCCGTGGCCTACGCGATACCACAGACTATAATTATGAAATGCAGATGGTGGGCATGAATGCCCAGATGGCGCCCGATATTCAGACGGTGTTCGTCCCGGCCAGCCCCTATGTCCGCCACATTTCTGCAACCCTCGTGCGCCAGATTTCCGAAATGGGTGGCGATATCACCCCTTTCGTCCCTCGCGCAGTTCTCAAACTCCTGGAGCAATAATGGCTGGATCGCCTCAAAAACCCGCCAACCGCATGGTCGGCGCGCTTGTCTTTGCCTTTGTCGGCCTCTTTGCCGTCATGGTCGCCTGGCCCTATCTGCCCTTCGGGCAAACCCCTGCCAACGCGCAGACGCCGGCCAGCGAAATTCCTGCAGATGCGCCCATCGCGACTTTGACGCTGGAATCTGGCGACGTTACTATCGCCCTGCGCCCCGATCTCGCGCCCGAACACGTCGCCCGGATCACCGAACTTGCCAATTCAGGCTTTTACGATGGGCTCGTTTTCCATCGCGTGATCACCGGCTTTATGGCCCAGACCGGCGATCCACTCGGCAACGGCACGGGTGGCTCTGACATGCCAGATCTCGCCGCCGAATTCTCCAACGAGAATTTTGTGCGCGGCACGCTGGGTATGGCACGCTCGATGGACCCGAACTCTGCCAATTCGCAGTTCTTTATCGTCACTGCGGATTCCGCGCACCTCAACGGTCAATACACCCTCTTTGGGAACGTCATAGAAGGCATGGACCTTATCGACGGACTCGAGCAGGGCAATCCGGCGGCCAATGGCACCGTCGCCAATCCCTCGACAATGGTTTCGCTGCGCGTCGCAGCACCGCAATAACCAAAAAAGGAAGCCAATCATGGCCGATATCAAGGATCCGGAAAACACCATCGTTCTGGAAACCAGCAAGGGCACCGTCACCATCGAGCTGCGCCCCGACCTCGCCCCCGGGCATGTCGAGCGCATCAAGGAACTGGCCCGCGAAGAATTTTATGACGGCATCGTCTTTCACCGCGTGATCGACGGCTTCATGGCCCAGGTCGGTTGCCCCAAGGGCAACGGCACCGGCGGTTCGTCCAAGCCCGACCTCAAGGCCGAATTTTCCCAGGAAAAGCACGTCCGCGGAACGGTTTCGGCTGCTCGTTCGTCCAACCCGAACTCGGCAAATTCGCAGTTCTTCATCTGCTTTGGCGAAGCCCCTTGGCTCAATGGCCAGTATTCGGTGTTCGGCAAGGTCATCGAAGGCATGGACGTCGTCGATCAGCTCGAAAAGGGCGAACCTGTGCGCAACCCCGACAAAATCGTCACCATGCGCGTCGCCGCCGACGCGTAAAGCGCGACAGGGCAAGGGCGCCAAGCGTCCTTGCCAATTTTTGCCATCGGCCTTATTATATCCCGATGAGCACCATGAACATCTCCCTTCCAGAAGCCCTCAAAGCCCATGTCGACGAGCAAGTCGCCTCGGGCTCGTACGGCACATCCAGCGAATATGTGCGTGAGCTGATCCGCAAGGATCGCGACGTGAAGAAGCTTCGTATGCTTTTGTTGGAAGGCGGTGCTTCTGAGCCAGACAGCACTTCAAATGACGCATTCTTTGCGCAATTAAAGGCACAAATTGCGTCCGGCGATGTATGACGACTAAACCATCCGTTCGGCGTATCGTAGCGACGCGAGACATCCAACTCGCCGCCTCATATTACCAGACTGAAGCCGGCGCGCGTATCGCCATTGCCTTTCTGGAATAGCTGGAAGACGCATTCAGGCATATCGAGGCACATGCCGCGCTGGGCGGTTTAAAATATGCTCAGATCGCCGATCTGCAGGATTTACGGTTTTGGCCGTTGCGGCGCTATCCTTATCTCATCTTCTATTTCGAACGCGTTGATCATATAGACGTCTGGCGCGTGCTTCACGCATCGCGCGATGTACCTTCGTGGATCACCAGCCCCACCATTGATTGAGCTTGCCTATGAAAGTCGACCTCTTCGACTTCGATCTCCCCGACCGCCATATCGCCCTGCACCCGGTCACTCCGCGAGACAGCGCTAAAATGCTTGTCGTCTCGCCAGATGTTGAGCTGTCCGACCAGGTCGTCACTGATCTCGAAGCCCTTCTCGTGCCGGGCGATGTGCTGGTCGTGAACGACACCCGTGTCATCCCAGCCGATCTGCGCGGTACGCGCCATCGTGGCGAGTTCTCCGCCTCGGTGTCGTTCAACCTGCACAAGCGCGAGAACGGCAACACTTGGCTGGCCTTCGCGCGTCCCGCCAAGCGGCTGAAGGCTGGCGACCGCGTCGTCTTCGGCGCCACCACTGAAGTCTGCATGCTCGATGAGCTGTCAGCCACCGTCAAAGCCGTCGAAGACGGGCAGGTGACGCTGGCCTTCGACTTCTCGGACGCCATTCTCGACGAAGCGATCAAGGCGCGCGGCGCGATGCCGCTCCCGCCCTATATCGGGGCCAAACGCGGTATCGAAGACCGCGACAAAACCGACTACCAGACAGTTTATGCCCAGCACGACGGCGCCGTCGCCGCACCGACTGCAGGTCTGCACTTCACCCCCGAACTCCTCGCACGGCTTGAAGCGAAAGGCGTGACCATCGAACGCGTAACGCTCCATGTCGGGGCAGGGACCTTTCTCCCCATGAAGGCCGACGACACCGACGATCACAAGATGCATGCCGAATGGGGCGTCGTCTCGCCGGAGACCGTCCAGCGCATCAATGCGGCCAGGGCCGAAGGTGGTCGCGTCGTCGCCGTCGGCACAACCAGCCTACGCCTCCTGGAAAGCGCCGCGCGCAAGACCGGAACGCTTGAGCCCTTCGCCGATGAAACCGACATCTTCATTACGCCCGGTTTCAACTTCCGGGTCGTCGATGTCCTGATGACCAATTTCCATCTGCCGCGCTCGACGCTCTTCATGCTGGTCTCTGCCTTTTCCGGCTTGGAGACCATGCGCAAAGCCTATAAGCACGCCATCGACACCGACTACCGCTTCTATTCCTACGGCGACTCCTCGCTCCTGTTCCGCTCGGCTCCATGACCCAAGACTTCAAATTTACCCTGCAGGCCACCGATGGCATGGCCCGTCGCGGCCAGATCGATACGCCGCGCGGCGAAATCCGCACGCCGGCCTTCATGCCCGTCGGCACCGCCGGCACGGTCAAGGCCATGTATCCCGAACAGGTGCGCGAGACTGGGGCCGATATCGTCCTGGGCAACACGTACCACCTCATGCTGCGCCCCGGCGCCGAGCGGGTCGATCGCCTCGGCGGCCTGCATGAGTTCATGGATTGGCAGCGCCCGATCCTCACCGATTCCGGCGGTTTCCAGGTGATGAGCCTCGCCAAGCTGCGCAAGCTTGACGAAAACGGCGTCACCTTCAAATCCCATATCGACGGCTCGTCCCACAGCCTCACGCCCGAACGCTCCATTGAGATCCAGAAGCTGCTGGATTCCGACATCATCATGCAGCTCGACGAATGCGTCAGCCTTCCCGCCGAGCGCGACGAACTCAATCGCGCCATGGAGCTGTCCATCCGCTGGGCCGAACGCTCGAAAAAGGCCTTCGACAATGCAAAGGGCAGGGCACTGTTCGGCATTGTCCAGGGCGGCGACAACCCGGGCCTGCGCGCGCGCTCAGCTGCGGGCCTCATCGATATCGGATTTCACGGCTACGCGGTCGGCGGCCTCGCCGTCGGCGAACCGCAGGAGGTGATGTTTACCGTCCTAAACGACATCACGCCGCAACTGCCTACTGAAAAGCCGCGCTATCTCATGGGCGTGGGCAAACCCGACGATCTCCTCGGCGCCGTCGCGCGGGGCATCGACATGTTCGATTGCGTTCACCCAACCCGCGCCGGCCGTCACGGCCACGCCTACACGCGGTTCGGCGTCGTGAACCTGAAAAACGCCCGCCACAAGGACGACCACCGTCCGTTAGACGAAGAATCGCCAAATCCCACGGCCCGCCGCTTTTCGCGCGCCTATCTGCATCACCTCGTACGCTGCGAAGAGATGCTTGGTGCGATGATATTAAGCCAGATCAACCTTTCCTATTATCAGGAGTTGATGGCCGGCATGCGAAATGCGATTGAGAATACGACTTTCGATCAATACAGCGCATCGGTCCGCGAAGCATGGGCCAAAGGCGATCTGCCCGCGCTGGAATAGGGGAAACCATGTCCAACAAAGTCCGCAAAACCGCTTTCGAAAGCCTGAAGAAACACAAAAAGCGCCTCGCGGACACGACCATGCGCGACCTTTTCGCCCATGACCCCGACCGCTTCGCCACCTATTCTGTGAGCTTTGACGACCTTCTTCTCGACTATTCAAAAAACCGTATCGACAGCCAGTCGATGACCGCGCTGTTCGACCTCGCCCGCGATGTCGACGTCGAGGGCCGCCGCGACGATATGTGGGCGGGAAAACCCATCAACACGACCGAAAACCGCTCGGTCCTCCACATGGCCCTGCGCTATTTCGGTGACGAACCGGTTACCGTTGACGGCGCCGATGTCATGCCCGCCGTCCGCGACGTCCTCGCCTGCATTAAAGGCTTTTCCGACGATATCCGAGACGGCGCGATCCGCGGCGCCCGCGGCGACCAGTTCACCGATGTCGTCAATATCGGCATCGGCGGCTCCGATCTCGGCCCGGCCATGGTCACCCTCGCGCTCGAGCCGCTGACGCGGAAAAACCTGCGTGTCCATTACGTCTCCAATGTCGATGGCGCTCACATCCACGACACGCTCAAGATGCTCAACGCGGAAACGACGCTGTTCATCGTTGCGTCGAAAACCTTCACCACCGACGAAACCATGACCAATGCCCGCTCAGCGCGCGGCTGGATCTCGGAATTCCTCGGCGAAGACGCAGTGCCCGACCATTTCGCCGCAGTCTCGACCAATCTCGAAGCCTGCGCCCAGTTCGGCATCCGCGACGAGCGTATCTTCGGCTTCTGGGACTGGGTCGGCGGCCGCTATTCCGTCTGGTCCGCCATCGGCCTGCCGATCGCCATTGCCGTCGGCTACGAGAACTTCGAAGCCTTCCTGCGCGGCGCCTATGAGATGGACCAGCATTTCCTCACAGCGCCGCTCGAAAAGAACCTGCCCGTCATCATGGGTCTGCTTGGCGTTTGGTATCGCAACGCGTGGGGCTTTGCGACCCATGCCGTCCTGCCATACGACCAGCGCCTCTCACGTTTCCCGGCCTATCTCCAGCAACAGGATATGGAATCGAACGGCAAATCGGTGACGCTCAATGGCAAACCGGCGCCATGGGAAACCGGGCCCGTGATCTGGGGCGAACCCGGCACCAACGGACAACACGCGTTCTACCAGCTGATCCATCAGGGTACCGCGGTCATCCCGTGCGATTTCCTGATCGCTGCCAACCGGCATGAACAGCACCCCGAGCACCACGCTAAGCTGGTCGCAAACTGCTTTGCCCAGTCCGAAGCGCTTATGCTCGGCAAGACCGCCGAGGAAGTCACCAACGAACTCAAAGGCTCCGGTCTCTCCAAAGACCAGATCAAGGCGCTGGTGCCCCATAAGGTATTCCCCGGAAACCGCCCCTCCAACACGCTGCTGTATTCCAAGCTCGATCCACAAACGCTCGGCAAGCTCGTCGCTCTCTACGAGCACAAGGTCTTCGTCCAGGGCACGATCTGGAACGTCAATTCCTATGACCAGTGGGGCGTCGAACTGGGCAAGCAACTGGCCAAGGCGCTTCTGCCCAAGGTCGAAACCGACGCCGCGACCGACACGCATGACAGCTCCACCCGCGGCCTTCTCGCGCGCTTCCATGAGCTAAAGCAATAGTATGACCATCACGTCGGAAGAAGATCTTGATCGCCTCCGCGCCATCGGCCGGATTTGCGCCGTGGCCCGCGACGCCATGGCCGCTGCGCTCGAGCCTGGCATGACGACGAAGGAACTCGACGATATCGGGCGAAAAATACTGGACGACAACGGCGCACGCTCGGCACCTGAAGTCACCTACCAGTTCCCCGGCGCCACCTGCATTTCGGTCAATGAAGAAGTCGCCCACGGCATTCCTGGACCGCGCGTCATCAACGCCGGCGATCTGGTCAATATCGACGTCTCAGCAGAAAAAGACGGCATCTTCGCCGATACCGGAGCGTCGTTTATCGTGCCACCCGGCACGGCGAAGATCGAAAAGCTTTGCCGTGATGGCAAGAAAGCCATGTGGGCGGGCATCCGTGCCGTCAGGGCTGGTGGTCGACTGGCCGACGTGGGCGATGCGATCGGAAAATTTGCCGGAACCAACGGCTACACACTGATCCGCAATCTCGCTAGCCACGGCATTGGCCATGGGCTGCACGACGAACCGGGTGAAATCCCTACCTGGCCCGACCGCTCAGAGCGCCGCCGCATCGCCAATGGACTGGTGTTTACGGTCGAACCGTTCTTGTCACTGGGTGGACAGATCGCAGAAGAAAAGTCGCATGACGATCCTTGGACGCTGGTGGCGATGCCAAAGGCGTTGTGCGTTCAATACGAGCACACGATCGTCGCCACAACGCGTGGCGCAGTCGTCGTGACGCTGGCCGCTTAGAAGCTCGTCCGAACCCCGATCATCGTCGCATTGGCGCTACCGCCGCCACCGAAACTGTTCCATGCTCCCGAACGATGGTGTAGGCGCCAGAAGGCTTCGGTATTGGGATTGTCGACGTGCGATACTGAAATTTCAGGGCTGAGGTAGAACAATACCTCGCCTGGCAACCCGTCGCCCTCGGCGCGCTGGGCTTCCACGCCCATAGTACCGGTTACCACGCTGCCGCCAAACGTCACCGACGGGGATAGGCGGATAGTGTCCCCGACAACCACGCCATCATGCTTGGTGACGATTCCGGCCCAGGCCTCTCCGGTTGTCGTTTCGCCGATCCGCGCCACGGCACCGACTTCGGCGCCCACGCGCACACCGTCAAAAGGCTCATAAAAGAAATATTGGTACCCGCCGCCAAGAACGATCGCGTCCTCATATTCGGCGGTGAATGGGTTGAGCATCTCCAGCTCATGCCCGGCGCCCATCACCCCGCCCATGATAAACACGGATTGGTCACCGCGCGTCGGCTCGCCGGTTGTGTTCATTTGTGCGAGGGCCGGGGAGGCGACAACCATTACGGTTGCTGCGAGTACAATGCATTTCATGGCAAGAACCCGCCGAACCGTCGGCCGGGCCTCGGTTCGGTCTAATGTTTATCTCGCCGATTTAACGCATATGGTTGAGGAGGGTTCCAATGGGGCTAAAGACGCAACATCGGTATAGGGGGACCTTCGGCGGCCTGAGGGCCTAAAAGCTCATATTGGCGCCGATCTTGATCGCATGAACGTCATATTCGAGCGATGTCGGGCCGCTCTGGGTGGAATAATCCATCGGCCCCAATTTGATATACTGATACTCGCCGCGGAGCGCGATGGACGTCGTCAGCGCCACTTCCAGACCGGCCCCGGCCGTCAGCCCCAGATGGACGTTGTCCTGCAACGGATCGGACAGCAACGAGGAATCCTCTAGGCTGGCTTGGGCAATCACACCACCGGCGGAGAGATAGGGCAGGAATGGACCGACCGGCATCCCGAGCATGGCCCGCAGCGAGCCCATTTGGTCGATGCCGATCCGCGAATTGGCCGAACGCGCTTCAGCGCCACCCCATAGATAGTCGGCTTCGATCCCGATAAGAAACGATGCGGCGCTGAATCGATAGCCGATCTGGCCGCCAAACATGCCGCCACTCAGCGATTCTTTGTCTTCGAACCCATTGGTCACCTCGCCCGGGGTCATGGTCCCGGTAATGCCAACATAGAGCCCGCGCTGCTCGAACGCAGCTGCGGGCTGGGACAACGCAATGGCGAGAAGGGCAAGAGCTAGTCTTTTCATATCGCCATGATGCCGGATCACGCGCCTGACAGCGAGACCGGGGATGCCGATTTGCCTTGCATTTTATCTTTGCGGTTAATCGGGTCTAAAGATTGCCGCCGCCCGCGACCGGTCCGCTCAGGGCCGAATGGGCCCGGTGGCAAGGCGGTCGATACGAACGTCGTCGGCATTCTCGGATACATAGGTCTTCAAATCGATCAACCCAGCCAGAACTTGGTCGTGAGCGGGGCCGCAATCGGTGTCATCGCCAAAGCTGTTGGGCGTTGACTGGTCCCAGGCGACGACGGCATCGATCGTCTGGATCAGCGTATCGATGTCACCGAATGCGTATGCGTTGATTTCGCTACCGATAACCTCGCTCAGTGCCGAAAACAGCGCTCCGTCGCCATCCTGGGTGAGCTCGGGATTGCACGCGAGATGGGTGCGATACCGCAATTGCCCCGCGTAGAACCAGAATACGGCCTCATCCCGTTCGCCTTCGTCGTAAAGCTTGGACGCGAGCACATAATATCCCGAAGGATGAGAGTCGGTCACCACAGAGCGCAACTCGCCCACCGACATCGCATCGAAGTTCTGCGCATAGGCGGGCGACGCCGCGAGAAGCAGGAACAGCGCGAATGGGGACAGGGCTCGCGAGAGATGGGCCATGGGAAACTCCTTCTGGATATCCCTCCATCCTGGCGCCCATTGCGACGCAAATTGGGCGACTGGCCAAGCACTGGGGAAAAGCGCCCCCCTGTGTGGCGCGCGTGCAACGGCACGCGTTGGCTCTAGATGCGCTCGAGCTCCATGGACTTGCAAAAGATCGCCTTGCATCCCTGAATGCTCAGCGTATCTTCATCGACCATGGTCAGCTTGCCGGAAAAGACGTCTCCGTCATAATTGACTGCGCCGGTCCATGTGTTGGCTGCCGCAGGCGTTGCGCCTTCCATTACGTAGTCGCCGAGATAGGACGCCAGCGTTTCATCCTGGCTGGCTTCGGCGTCGAGCCATGTGAGCTTGGCGCACAGCGTGCCGTCGCCGCAATTGGTGATTTCAAAGCGGGATTCCCCGGTCGAAATCTGCCAGTCGCCAACGGGAGTCGGCGCCGATGCGCTTAAAGGTGTTGCCAGTCCGGCAACGACCAAAAGGGCCGCGCCGAGGCGTCTGCCGAAAAAGATCATGATGGCCTCGTTTGATGTTTGTCTGTGATGCACCCTCGTAGCCCGATGGCCTTGAACACGGCTCGAACTTCGCGTTCAGTTGGCGTTCATCAGGGCAGGGTGATCAGCACGAAGGGTGCTGCTACCAAAAATACGGTCACCATCGCAAGGCGCAAAGGCCAGGACGACCGCGCCCAGCGCGGAGATATAAGCGATACGGCGAAGACGATGACAGGCGGGATGATCGCGGTGCGCGCGAAATCCCAGCTCATGAAATTGGCAAAACCGGCCAGCCGCAGCAGCACCCAATAGCCTGCGACAAACCCTGCCGCAGCGGCCATGAGCATCAACAGTACATCGGCAAAGATCGCGATCATGCGGTCGAGATAGTCGCTCGCCAACGCAATCACGATGCCATTCGCAGTGAGAAATGCAGCGCTAAGTGCCACGGCAAGTCGGAGGTCCGAGAGCACTGCGATCGTGTCGTGGGGTCTATAGGCGTCGAGCGCTTCTAAGCCGGGAACGGGCAGGGCGGCCAGCGCCCAGATGCATCCGAGCAGCACAAAGCCACTCAAGGCGAAAAACAGCGCCGTAATTGCTACGGCCTTTAAGCGGCTGGATACGGAATTCATCGATCAGGGCGCTGCATCGATAAACACCGAATAGGCGGTGTAGCAATATGACGCATCGCAATCGACCATGTCGAGCTCGATGGTAACCCGTCCGTCGGCTCCGGAGATGAAATCGACGATGGGATAGAAGTCGGGCAGGCGGTCCTCGCCAAGCAGTTCGCCCTCGGCATCGTAAATCGTCAGGTCGAGGTCTATGCAGTCCTCGTCGCAATCGCCCATCACCTGGATGGAAGCCTCGGCGGGTACGTCGATCTCGATCCGCACCGTGCCACCCTCGTTCAACCGAAACACGCCGAACGTGTCGAGGACATGCCCGGCTTCGGCGTATTCGATATTTTCGAGCACCTGTTCATACAGCCGGGAGATATGGACGTTCTGGGCCAGCGCCGGACCCGCAATCATCCCGGTAGAAACGGTCAGAACCGCCAGACCGGTGCACAATACTCTCCGCGCCATCGCACTTCGCCCCATGTTCGATTGCCCACAAGAAGAGCAATAGGACGGACGCGCTGATGCGGCAAGAGCGTAAGCTGGCCCCGCCCCGGACCAGCAAACGCATTGCCGCAAAAAGACTTTGACGAGATCAACTTGCCGTCTTTTTCGCAGGTTTAGGAACTACTCCTCAGTCAACCGTATATGGCTGACTTGGGTAAACATCACCGCCATCTTCTGCGTTGCCTCAGGTGCATCGTCTGAACATTCGGCAGACGTCGTAATGATATAACCCTTTGTCTTCAAGTCGTCGGCAATTTGTACAAGTGAACGGGTGTCTTTAATGAGCATGACTTCTTTCGAGCTGCCCCAGCCCAATGTTAATTCATACATGAAGCCTCCTTCTGCACGCAAAGATCATGCGTTACGGAAAACAGAACGGCAACCTGTGTTTTTAACCAAACGATAAAACTTCGCTGCAAACGCGCTGGATACTGGCGCGAATAAGCGGGGTAACTACTTGATTGGTAAGGGTATTGGTGGGCTCGTCGGGATTCGAACCCGAGACCATTCGATTAAAAGTCGAGTGCTCTACCAGCTGAGCTACGAGCCCCTACCGAGGGCGGCCATGGCTGCTTGCGCAAATATGGCCTTCTGGCGACGGGCGGAACATAGTCTCTGGTCCCCCGGTGTCAACCTGTTTTCTACCGTGATTTTCAGAGCGGCCAGGCCCGTCCCTGATAGTCCGCAGGCTCGCACGCGATCCCGATCCTGTCGAGCCTGTCGCACAGCACATCCGCCGATCCGGAATCGGGGAGAGGGCCGATCAATATCCGGTTTGTTCCGTCCCCAGCCTCACCCAAAAGCGGCGCCGTGCCAAGCAGCAAAGGCCCGGCTGCCGTGACGATCTCGTCATAGGCTCCCGCCAGCCCGGCCTCATCGACCTCCGGCCCGATGGCAATCCCGATAAGTGAGAGATCGGCCATGGGCTGCCGACTGTCGTTGATACCCACAGGCTCAACTGGCGCCAGGGCGGGTGGCATCGGTTGCTCGACGGTCGCTTCGTCCACAAGACCATCAAACAATGGCGACTGCCGAATAACGATCTCGCCCCCCTCGACAGCATACACCTCGCCCCCTGCCGACGCGATCGAAGCCGTCAGCAGGGACCTGTCGATATCAGTGGAAAGGGGAAGGGACTCGATCAAAAGCGGCAAGCTGTTCTCGACCGCCGCCAGCCGCCTGATGACCTCTCCACTATCGTCGTCGAGCAGGTTGAACCGGTTCATCAGCGCGCGATATTCCGCCGCAATCGTCCCGTTCGCCTGCCGCAGATCCACGACTAGCGTACGCAACTGGTCCATGCTCGCCGCCTGATGATGAGTAGCGTGGAAACCATTGATCATGGCGGTCGGGACGAACCGTCCCACATTGGCGCTGAACACCGCCAATCCACCGCACACCAGAGCCGCAATCGCCCACCGGACGATTTCCTGCTGGGTGGGTTCTTCAGAAAATCTCTCGCGCTCAGCCAAAACGATTGTCCCACAGGGCTGCGAATCAGGTCAAACCCAGTGTATCCCGCAATTGTAAATGGGATGGTTACCGTCCCTGTAGTATTGGGCTCACACCAACACTGTGCTGCCATAAAGATGCGCGAGACCGCCGCCGACCGATTTGCTTGGGGACCCATGATATGACCGACCTGATGGTAATCGTTCTCGCCGCCGGTGAGGGCACGCGGATGAAATCATCCCACCCCAAGGTGCTCCACAAGGTCGCCGGTCGCCCCATTGTCGGCCACGTGCTGCAGGCCGCCCGCGATGCCGGCGCCAAAACGCTCGCCATGGTCACCGGTCCCGGCCACCAGTCCGTCCGCGACGCCATGGCTAAGATTGCCCCGGAAACCCGCTTTTTCGAACAGCTCGAGCGCCGCGGCACCGCCCACGCCGCCTCGATGGCCCGCGACGCCTTTTCCGCCGCCACCGGCTACGTTGCCATCGTCTATGGCGATCATCCCTTGCTCTCGGGCGCCGACTTCCGCCGCGTCACCGAGCGCCTCGACGCCGGCCTCGACGCCGCCATCCTCGGCTTCGAACCCCGGGACCCCACAGGCTACGGCCGCTTCATCACCGATGGCGACAAGCTCCTCGCCATCCGCGAGCACAAGGACGCCACCGAAGCCGAGCGCGAGATCGGCCTCTGCAATGCCTGCATCCTTGCCTTCAGGGCCGAAGTCTTCAAAGACCTCATCGATAAGGTCGGCACAAACAACGCCCAAGGCGAATATTACCTCACCGACCTCGTCGAACTCGCCAACGCCGCCGGCCACACTGTCGGCTATGCGGTCGCACCCGAAGACAACGTCATGGGCGTCAACGACCGCAGCCAATTGGCCCGCGCCGAAGCCACGTTCCAGGCCCTGCGCCGCGAGGACTTCATGAAGGCCGGCGTCACCCTCCACGATCCGCAGAGCGTCTATTTCTCTTATGACACCGAAATCGCCCAGGACGTCGAGATCGAACCCAATGTCGTCTTCGGCCCTGGCGTAAAGATCGAATCCGGCGCCGTTATCCACGCCTTCTCCCACATTGAGGGCGCCCACATCGCGTCAGGCGTCTCTGTCGGCCCCTTCGCGCGCCTGCGTCCGGGCACTGATCTTGCCGAAAACGCCAAGGTCGGCAATTTCGTCGAGGTCAAGAACGCCAAGGTCGGGCAGGGCGCCAAGATCAGCCATCTCTCCTATATCGGCGATGCTGAAATCGGCGGCGGCTCCAATATCGGCGCCGGCACGATCACCTGCAATTACGACGGCTACAACAAGGCGATGACCATCATCGGAGAGAACGCTTTCATCGGTTCTAACTCGGCACTGGTCGCCCCCGTCGAAATCGGCGACGGTGCCTATGTCGCCTCCGGCTCGGTCATCACCGAACCCGTCGCCACCGATGCTTTAGGCATCGGACGCGCCCGCCAGATCAACAAGCCGGGCTATGGCAAAGCCCTCAACGACCGCTTCAAGGCGCTCAAAAACAAGACCTAAGGGGACACTTCATGTGCGGTATCGTTGGGATCATCGGCGTCGAGCCGGTCGCCGATCGTCTGGTCGATGCGCTGCGCCGCCTCGAATATCGCGGCTATGACAGCGCCGGCATCGCAACCATAACCGCCGATGGCCTCGACCGCCGTCGCGCCGAGGGCAAGCTGAACAACTTGGCCGGCAAGCTCGCCAACGATCCCCTCGCGGGCACCATCGGCATCGGCCACACCCGCTGGGCCACCCATGGCGGCGCGACGGAAACCAACGCCCACCCGCACATCGCCGGCAAGGTCGCGGTCGTCCATAACGGCATCATCGAAAACTTCAAGGACTTGCTGCAAGACCTTGCACGCGATGGCTATTTCCCTCAGAGCCAGACCGATACAGAATCCGTGGCCCTCTGGGTCACCCGCGAACTTGACCGTGGCGCCGCCCCACGCCAGGCCGTCGCCAACACACTGCCCAAGCTCCGCGGCACCTTCGGCCTCGTCTTCCTGTTCGATGGCGACGACAAGCTCCTGATCGCCGCCCGCCAGGGCTCTCCGCTGGCCATCGGCCACGGCCAAACCGAAATGTATCTCGGGTCCGACGCCTTCGCGCTCGCCCCATTCACCAACCAGATCACCTATCTCGATGAGGGCGATTGGGCGATCGTCACTCCCGGCAAGGCCGAGATTTTCGACTTCGACGGCAACCCCGTTCAGCGCATCCGCCAGACCTCATCAGCGTCCGCCGCGCTTGCCGACAAAGGCAATCACCGCCATTTCATGGCCAAGGAAATCTACGAACAGCCCGAAACCATTTCCCACACGCTCGCGCACTATGTCGATCTGAGCGAAGAAAAGGTCGCGCTGCGCGAAGACCTCCCGTTCGATTTCGCCAAGCTCTCGCGCCTCACCATCACCGCCTGCGGCACTGCGTTTTATGCCGGTCTCGTCGCCAAATACTGGTTCGAGCGTTACGCCCGACTGGCGGTCGACGTCGATGTCGCCTCCGAGTTCCGCTATCGCGAACCGCCGCTCGCCGATAACGGGCTGACCCTTGTCATCTCCCAATCCGGCGAAACCGCCGACACGCTGGCCGCCCTGCGCTACGCCGCCAAATCGGGCCAGCACATCGCCGCGCTCGTCAATGTCCAGGAATCGACGATCGCGCGCGAGAGCCATGTGGTGTTCCCAACGCTCTGTGGCCCCGAAATCGGCGTTGCGTCCACCAAGGCCTTCACGGCGCAGCTCACGGCTCTTGCCAGCCTCGCCATTGCAGCCGGCCAGGCCCGCGGCACCATTTCTGCGTCCGAAGCCCACACCCTGGTCCGGGCCCTTGTCGAGTTGCCCAGCGCCGTCTCCGAAGTCCTGCGCCATGAAAAATCCATCGAAGGCATCGCCCGCCATTTGGCCCGAGCGTCGGACGTCCTCTATCTTGGCCGCGGCCAGATGTTCCCGCTCGCCCTTGAGGGCGCTCTAAAGCTCAAGGAAATCTCGTACATTCACGCTGAAGGCTACGCCGCCGGCGAACTCAAGCACGGCCCCATCGCGCTGGTGAATGAGGAAATGCCCGTCGTCGTCGTCGCGCCATCCGACGATCTGATGGAAAAAACCCTGTCCAACATGCACGAGGTTTCGGCTCGAGGCGGAAAGATCATCCTGATCACCGACGCCGAGGGTAGGGCGCAGGCAGGCGACGGCATCTCCGACATCATCGAAATGCCCCGCGTCCACCCCTTCGTCGCTCCGATCCTCTCGTCCATCCCCGTGCAATTGCTCGCCTATCACACTGCAGTCTTCATGGGCACAGACGTCGATCAGCCGCGTAATCTCGCCAAATCCGTGACGGTGGAATAGACGTGACAGACAAGGGCCCCCCCGACCGCAACAGCGCAACCGAGCAGGTCGAAATCGTCCTTCCGGCTCCCAAGGCTTCGCCCGGGCGGCGTGTCGTCAACTGGTTTCTCGCCGGCTTGGTCCTCACGGGCCCGATCGCGATTACGTTGTACCTGGCCTGGACTGTCATCGGCTGGATCGATGCCGCCATCGTGCCGCTCATCCCCGAACGGCTCAATCCGGCCAACTATCTGCCGTTCCCGATCCCCGGCCTGGGGCTGATCGTCTCCCTCGTCGTCATCACTGCAATCGGCTTTTTCGCCGCCAATTTCATCGGCCGCAGCCTTTTCCATTACGGCGAGCGCATCGTCGGCCGCTTGCCGGTCATCTCCTCGATCTACAATGCCCTCAAGCAAATCTTCGATACGCTCATCACCCAGCGCGGCACGAGCTTCAAACAGGTCGGCCTGATGGAATATCCGCGCAAAGGAGTATGGGCCATCGTCCTCATCGCCTCCGAAGCACGCGGCGAACTGGGTCACAAAATCCCCGGCGAGGATTTGATCGGCGTCTTCATGCCGACAACGCCCAACCCTACCACCGGCTTTCTGATGTTTTTGCCGCGCGAGGACGTCATCATCCTCGACATGAGCGTGGAAGAAGGCGCCAAACTCATCATCTCCGCCGGCCTCGTCGCACCCCCTTACGTGCCGGGCCAGTCAGGACCAGGAGCGCCAACGCCTAAGCTCACCACGCCTCCCAACTCGAGTCTCTAATTCCCAACTCGCTTTGCGCATCACTGCCACCCGTTACCAGCCGCTCACCCCGCCTTGATCAGCGGAATCGCCAGATCCTTGCGGAAGATATAAAGCAGCGACCTCAGCGCCTCGCCATCCGGCCCCTTGAGCCCCGGATTGCGTTCCAGCGCCGCCCGCGCGTCATCATGGGCCATTTCCAGGAGATGGCTATGCACGTCGGGCACGGCAATCCGATATCCCGGCATCCCCGATTGCCGCGTACCCAACAGGTCGCCCTGGCCACGCAGTTCCAAATCCTTCTCAGCGATAACGAACCCATCATCGGTCGAACGGATCGCTTCCAGCCGCTGCTTTGCCGTCTCGCTGATCGGCTCGGAATAGAGCAACAGGCACGCAGATCGCGCTGATCCGCGTCCGACACGACCGCGTAATTGGTGCAACTGCGCCAGCCCGAACCGCTCTGCGTGCTCTATGATGATGATCGTCGCATTGGGCACGTCGACCCCGACTTCGATCACTGTCGTGGCGACAAGCACCTGCGCCTCGCCCGATTGAAAGCGCGCCATTGCCGCCTGCTTTGCCGCCGCGCTCATGCGGCCATGCACGAGTTCCACCCGATCCCCGAAGTGCTGTTGCAGCTCCGCGAACCGGTCCTCCGCCGCCACCACATCGAGCACCTCGCTTTCCTCAACAAGCGGGCACACCCAATAGGCTTGCGCGCCATCCTCAAGCCGCGCCGCCAGCCGCGCAATCACCCGGTCATACTCGCCGATCGGCAGCACCGCCGTATCGATAGGCTGCCGTCCAGCGGGCTTTTCGCGCAGCACCGAGACATCCATGTCACCGAAATGGGTGAGAACAAGAGTGCGCGGTATCGGCGTCGCCGTCATGACAAGAAGGTCGGTCTTGTGCCCCTTTTCCGACAGCGCCAGACGCTGATGGACGCCGAAGCGATGCTGCTCGTCCACCACCGTTAGCCCGAGATTGTGAAACGTCACCCCGCTCTGAAACAGCGCGTGCGTACCGACGGCAATAGTGATCGATCCATCGGCCAGCCCGGCGAGTGCTGCGCGCTTCTCAGCCGCCGGCATCTTTCCCGTCATCAGGACGATCCCAAGCCCGACAGCATCGGCCAGCGGCTTGAGCGTCTTGAAGTGCTGGTTCGCCAAAATCTCTGTCGGTGCCATGAGCGAGGATTGCGCCCCGCCTTCCGCCACCATCGCCATGGCCATCAGTGCCACGACGGTCTTGCCAGACCCCACATCGCCCTGCAGCAACCGCGACATGCGGGTCGGCTTTTCCAGATCTTCGCGAATGTCCGCAATCGCGAGGCGTTGCCCATCGGTCATCGCGAAGGGTAGGGCGGCCTCCAGTCGAGACGTGATCGCATCCGTCATTTGCCGCGCGATGCCCGAGGATTTGACCATGGTTTCCCGGATAAGGCTCAGCGTCAGCTGCCCGGCCAGATATTCGTCATAGGCCAGCCGCATCCGCGACGGAGAGACGATGTCCCCTTCGCTCGGGCGTTGCGGCGCATGGATATGTCGCAGTGCCTCGGAAAATCCCGGCCAGTTCATGATCGTGCGTCGATCCTTGCCGATCCATTCGGGAATGATCGGCACGCTATCGAGCGACGCCGCGATCACCTTGCGTAATACCTTCGAAGACAGCCCGTGCGTGAGCGGATAGACCGGCTCCACCATCGGCAATTTGTCGATCTGGTCCGGTTCGACGATATAGTCGGGATGTGTCATCTGCTTTTCGCGCCCGAAAAACCCGATCTCACCGGAAACGTACCGCACTTCACCGATCGGCAATTGCTTCTCGACCCAGCCGCCCTTCGAGCCGAAAAAGCTCAGCGTGATCTCGCCGGTTTCGTCATGCGCCCTGATCCGCAGCGGTGCCCGACTGCCACGTGGCGGAACGATATGGTCGTCGACATGAAGCTTGAGCGTCGCTATCGAGCCCACCGGTGCATAGGCCACGCCATTCTGCGCACGCCGGTCGATCACTCCCGATGGCATGTGCGTTAAAACGTCGAGCACGACCGCATCCTGTCCGTCGGGCGCGGAAAAGAACTTGGCGAACAATATCCCCAATTGGGGCCCGACCCCCTTCATCGATTTGAGGGACTTGAACAGCGGGTTGAGCAGATCGGGGCGTGGCACGACTCGATTCCGACGTATATGAACGGAAGTAGAACTTACCAGCGTGCGATGGCGCGGGGACAGTTTTTCTATCGAGCTGGCCGCCAATCGCCGGGCTTTCGCACAACAGTGTTGCCAAGTGGCTGACAGCTCGGTCGATCATCGCTATTAACTCCGATCTCGACCCATATATGCGGGCTGTATGACCTTGACCGACGACATCGAAACACGCCGCAAGCGCGCCCTCTACCGCGCCCAGCATCGCGGCACCCAAGAGATGGATATTCTGATCGGCGGCTACGTCGCCGACCATCTGTCCACACTCGACTCCGCCATGCTCGATCGGCTGGAAGTCCTTATGGATAATGAGGAAACCGATCTTCAGGCGTGGCTGATGGGCCAGCGCGACATCCCGCACGATGCCGACCATGAACTCATTTCGATGATCCGCGACCACAAGATCGGGCAGGGGCGCCCGTGACCGATTCCATGAGCGACAAGCCGTCGAGAATTCTCGCTAACGTTCCCGACGGAATGCAGCCCGCCGTGCTCGCGAGAGAGATCGAGCAAAGGTCGAAAGAGGCGCCGCAATCGCCTGTTTCAATTGCGTTTGTTGCGCGCGATGGTCGACGCCTCCAGCGCATGGCCGATAGCCTTCAGGCCATGCTTCCGGGCCATCCAGTCCTGGTTTTCCCCGCTTGGGACAGCCTCCCCTATGACCGCGTTTCCCCCAACGCGGTGACCATTTCTGCCCGCATGTCCACGCTGGCCCAACTGGTCGACCCCAACACGAAAGGCGCGGTCGTCCTCACCGCGGTCAATGCGTTCATCCAGCGCGTCGTCCCGCGCGATGTCGTTGAATCCATGACGTTTTCCGCCGCGGCGGGACGGATGGTGGACAGCGAAAAACTCATCGGCTGGGCCACCAACAACGGCTATCTCCGTGTCCCAACAGTGCGCGAAACCGGCGAATTTGCCGTCCGCGGCGGACTGATCGATCTCTACCCCGCCGGCCACGACGCTCCCCTGCGCTTCGATTTTTTCGGCCAACAGCTTGAAACCATTCGCACTTTCGACACTGAAACTCAACGCACCACCGGCAACGTCAAGCGCGTAACTCTCGTCCCGATGAGCGAAGCCCTGCTCACCGAGGACACCATCCGCCGCTTCCGCCGAAACTACACCACGGCCTTTGGCGGCAACACCGCCGACGATCCGCTTTACGGCGCCATCAGCGCCGGCCAGCGCTTTGCCGGCATGGAACATTGGCTCCCGTTCTTCTACGAGGATATGGCCAGCTTCGCCTCCTACATCGCTGATGCGCCAGTGTTTTTTGACGAGCAGGCCAAGGCATCTTACGCCGAACGCCGCGACCAGATTCTCGACTATTACTCCGCGCGCAAGGAAGCCCGAGAGCAGGGCAACACCGCCGGCGCACCCTATAAGCCGCTCAAGCCCGAACTCCTCTACAACGTCGATCAAGGCCCATACGAACTCGTTCGGGGGCACGAGGTCTCCGAACTTACACCCTTCATGCCCGCCAGCGAATCCCTCCCGGTCATCGACTGCGGCGGCCATCTCGCACCAACCTTTGCCGCCGAACGCCAGGCGACTGACACCAATCTGTTCGAAGCCGTCATCGCCCGCATCAAGACCGAAGCGCGGGCAGGGCGCAAAACCATCATCACCTGCTGGACCGAAGGCACCCGCGATCGCATGGGGCAGGTTCTCAAGGATCACGGCCTCAAAGCGATCAAGAAGCTCGAAAATTGGAACCAGCTTTCGCAGCTCAAAGTTGGCCAGCTTGGCCTGATCGTCCTGCCGCTCGAAACCGGCTATCTCACCGACGATATTGCCGTTTTGTCCGAACAGGACATCCTCGGCGAACGCATCATCCGGGCCACGCGGCGCAAGAAGGCCTCCGATGCGCTCACTGAAGCCAGCAGCCTTTCTGCCGGCGATCTGGTCGTGCATGTCGACCACGGTATCGGTCGCTTTATCGGGCTCAAGGCAATCGAGGTCCAGGGCGCACCACACGACTGCGTCGAGATCGAATACGCCAAGGGCGACAAGCTCTATCTTCCTGTCGAAAACATCGAACTGTTGTCTCGCTATGGGGCTGAGGGCGCAGAACTCGACAAGCTCGGTGGCGTTGCCTGGCAGGCCAAGAAGTCCAAGCTTAAGAAGCGCATCCGCGATATGGCGGAGCAGTTGATCAAGATCGCCGCCGCGCGACAGATGGCGACGACGGCTCCGATCGAGGTGCAAACCGGTGCATACGACGAGTTTTGTGCGCGCTTTCCCTATGAGGAAACCGAAGACCAGCTCACCACGATCGATGCGGTTTTCGACGACCTCACATCGGGCCGCATCATGGACCGCCTCGTCTGCGGCGACGTCGGTTTTGGCAAGACGGAGGTCGCGCTCCGCGCGGCTTTCGTCATGGCCATGAGCGGCCGACAGGTCGCGGTCGTCGTCCCCACCACGCTTCTCTCACGCCAGCACTTCAAGACTTTTTCCGAACGCTTCTCGGGTCTCCCAGTCCGCGTGCGCCAGGCTTCGCGCCTCGTCCCCGCCGCAGAATTGAAGGCGACCAAGGAAGGCATCAAGGATGGCGGCGTGGACATCGTCGTCGGCACCCACGCATTGCTCTCGAAATCAGTTGAGTTCCGTGATCTAGGTCTCCTGATCATCGACGAAGAACAGCATTTTGGTGTCGCGCACAAAGAGCGGCTCAAGGAAATGCGAGCCAATGTCCACGTCCTCACGCTTTCGGCTACGCCCATCCCACGCACGCTTCAACTTGCTCTGACGGGCGTCCGCGACCTCTCGCTTCTGGCCACGCCGCCCGTCGATCGCCTGGCGATCCGCACGTTCGTTTCGCCATTCGATCCATTGGTCATTCGAGAGGCGCTACTGCGTGAAAAATATCGGGGCGGTCAGGCCTTCTATGTGTGCCCGCGCATTTCGGACCAGCCCGATATCGCGCAGTTCCTCAGAGATCACGTCCCTGAAGTCAGCTTCGTCGTTGCCAATGGGCAGATGGCGCCCCAGCAACTCGACGACACGATGAATGCCTTCTACGACGGAAAATTCGACGTGCTGGTCGCCACGACCATCGTCGAATCCGGCCTGGACGTGCCTACGGCCAACACACTGATCGTTCATCGTGCCGACAAATTCGGTCTCGCACAGCTCTATCAAATCCGCGGGCGCATCGGCCGATCGAAGACCCGCGCCTATGCGATCTTCACGGTCCCGGCCGATCGCAAACTCAACTACCAGGCCCAGCGTCGCCTCCAAGTGCTCCAATCACTGGAGTCGCTCGGTGCCGGCTTCCAACTCGCCAGCCACGACATGGACATCCGCGGGGCCGGCAACCTTCTGGGCGAGGAGCAGTCCGGCCACATTCGCGAGGTTGGGTTCGAACTCTACCAGTCAATGCTCGAGGAGGCCGTTGCTTCGCTGCGGGCAGGTCAGACTGACGACGAAGCCGAGCGGGGCCAGTGGTCACCCCAGATTTCGCTGGGCATGCCCGTCATGATCCCGGAAGCTTTTGTACCCGACCTTCAGGTCCGCATGGAGCTTTACCGCCGCTTGGGCGATCTGTCCGACCCTCGCGAGATCGATGCGTTCGGAGCCGAGATGATCGACCGCTTTGGTCCTCTGCCCGAAGAGGTGGAAGGACTTCTAAAGGTCGTTCTGATCAAATCCCTGTGTCGCACGGCCAACGTGGAAAAGGTCGACGCGGGGCCAAAAGGTGCATTGATCACCCTGCGCGACAATGTCTTCCCCAATCCTGCCGGATTGGTGCGGCATATCGCGGACCCGGGCCAGGCGGCCAAGCTGCGTCCCGACCAAAAGATCATGTTCGCGCGCAACTGGCCGACCGCCGATCAAAGACTCAAGGGCAGCGCGGCGATACTGTCCCGACTTGCCGGTCTGGCGAAAGCGCAGTGAAGCGTCTAGGCAACAGGTTTGTCGCATCTGCGTTGGCAGGGTGGGGATGTCATGTTATTGCCTGAATTCGCCGCTCTTGAAAGTATCCGAAACTCATGATTCCGGTGGGAGAAATCCCGCCCAGAGCAACAGGAAATTCTATGAAACTCTTCAATGCGATGCTGGCAGGCGCTGTTGCCGCGGGGCTGACGATTTCCATGGCGGGCGCAGCATTTGCGCAGGACGCCGGCGCGGGCGTCGTTGATTTGTCCGCGACCGAGACAGCTGCCGCCGAAGACAACTGGATCAAGGTCTGTTCCGACCTTGATGAGGGCGGCCAGGCTTGTATCATACGCCAGGTCGTCACCAACACTGGCGTCTTCACCGGCTCGTTCCTGCTCCGCAACGATCCGAGCCAGGAAAGCCGCTTGTTGGCTGTGGCCTCTGTGCCGATCGGTGTTTTGCTCCCGTTTGGCCTCTCCTGGCAGATCGATGGTGGCAAGCCCGTGCGCGTGCCCTACATGCTCTGTGACCCGCAGGCGTGTTCCGCGCAGCTCGTCGTCAACGAAAGCTACATCCAGAGCCTCAAGCGCGGCGCCGAACTCAAGCTCATCGCCAAGAACCGCCAGAACGAAGACATTACGGTTACCATCACCCTGGCCGGGTTCACCTCTGTCTATGACAATCCTGAAGGCATCAGCATCGAAGAGCTGAATCAGGCCAACTCGACCGAGAACGTTCTCGAGACCGTTCTGCAGGATCGTGCCAACCAGCTGCGCGAGCAGATGGAAGCGCCTGTAACTCCTGCCGAACCCGCTCCGGCAGAAGCAGCACCCGCTCAGTAAATCTGCGCGGCAGTTTCAAAGATTTTACGGGCGCCCCTGGCGCCCGTTTTTTATTGCCCCAGTCCAAAAGCCATGGCGCGCCGCCGCAGTGCGGGAATGGCATTCAACGACCATAGGCCGGCTGTGCGGAGCGCCTGGGCGGGGAGGTGCGGGGAGAGGAGGGACGTGAACAAGCCGTCGACGAACAGTCCCGTCCGCGTCAGATCATCCTTTCGGCCCGCTGCATAGCTCCGCGCCACGCCGTCTGCCCATCCCCAGGCCGCTGGGTTTGCAGCCGAAAGACAGCGATCGAGATTGGCCACGTCGCGAAGCCCCAGATTGAGCCCTTGCGCGCCAATGGGGGGGAATGCGTGGGCCGCTTCGCCAACCAGAACCGCCCCGTCTTTTCCGGCGCGCTCCACCGACAGAGAAGACAATGGAAAGATAAAGCTCGCCGAGAGGGGATTGAGCGCGCCGAACAGGTGCTGGGATTTATCGAGAAGCGCCCGTTTCAGCGTTTCGATATCCGCTCGCGCCGCCTCGAGTGTGTCGGGCAGGTCGATCCAGACCAGATTGGCTTTCGTGCCGCCGGCCGGAACCAGCGTGAAGGGTCCATTGGGGTAGTGAAATTCCACCGACTCGCCATCCAGCGCGCGTCCGAGATCGAGATCGCATACAAGCGCGGACTGCCGATACACCTTCTCGCGTACGCCAATACCCGCCAGCTCCCGAACTCTAGACTTCTTCCCGTCAGCCCCGACCACCAGATCAGCGGTGAGACGCGTCCCATCATCGAGTTCGAGTGACCACAGGGCACCGTCGCGCGACGCTGTCGAGAGGCTTGCCTGGCGCGTGGAAAGGTCTGCCAATGCATCACCGGACGCTGCAAAACGCGCGTTGAGTTCCGTGTTGGCAAAATTCCATCCGAACGCATCCACCCCCGTTTCTCGCGCATCGAACATCGTTTCAGGTGCGCGCAACATACGCTCCGTCGCATCGATGATTCTGATGCGCCGCAATGGCACCCCGGAGGCGTCTGGATCGTCGAGCAGTCCCGCTGCACGCATATAGTCGACCGACGGCTGCATCAGCGCTGACGTACGCCGATCCTCCGGCGCGGCCGGCGCAATATGGACCGTTTTAAACCCCGCGCGGGCGCTTGCGACCGCCGCAGCCTTGCCTACTAGTCCACCACCGATTACCGCGATCTGGGTATGCGCCGTCATGTTACACCTCGTTTCGGTCTTCCAAGAGATAAGCGTGCGGGCATCTGGCGGCAAGCAAACTGCTTATACTCTGGACATTTTGCCGCTTTGTTGCCTTGGTTGCCCGTGAGGGTGCGGGCGCGCTCTACAGTTTCTGCTAAACGGTGGAGCGATACGGGCGGCGGGGCAGTCGTGATATTAGCCATTCTCACAAATGAGGGCATTAAATGCTGGACCTGATTGCTCAGCCCGCGTTCTGGGCAAGCATAGCGCTGCTGATCGGCATGGAGTTGGTGCTTGGCGCCGACAATGTTCGATATACCTCGGGCATGACCGCCCAGCTTCCCGAAGACCATCGCCACAAGGTGCTTCGCGTCAGCCTGATTGTCGGAGCCGTCTTCAGGCTCGTCATACTGTTTATCGTCGCCTGGATGCTCGGCCTCGAGCGCGTAGCGTTTGATCTGGCCGGGTGGGCGCCAAGCTGGCGTGAAGTGATCCTGATCGCCGGTGGTCTGTTTCTGATTTATAGGGCCGTGACCGACCTTCACGCATTGGTCGAACCATCCTTCGCGCCTGCTGAGACGCCGCCATCCGTGCCGGAAGGGTTGGCTCTTGCCGTCGCTCAGATCGCGCTAATCCAAGCAGTTCTTTCGGTCGACATGGTGATTATGGCCATGGGCCTTAGTCCATATGTCTGGGCTATGGCCATCGCGGCAATTGCATCCGTGGCGGTGCTCTATGTAGCCGCCGACAGGATCGGCGCGTTTGTGAGCGCCAACCCGGCAGTCAAGGCACTGGCGCTCGCAATTCTCCTGATGGCCGGCATCATGCTGGTGGCTGACGGTTTGGGCATGGAGCTTGCCCGTCCATATCTCTATCTCGCTATCGCCTTCGCCGTAATCATTCTCGCTGTCTCAAAGGCGTTGAGGATCGCAAGGCATAAGGCTGACCATACGAGCGTTTCCCCGCAAGAGCCCGCCATGACCGGACCGGAGCCGGTCGTTGCAGCGAGCGCTGCGGTGCCGAAATTTGCCGAGGTCAGGACAGAGCCCGTCTTCGAACCTGAGCCGCCACGCGACGAGATCGAATCGGTTGAGCTCGTGCCCGACCCTGAAGTGGTCGAACCCGAGAGCACAGAGGCCGAGATCGAGACCGTCGAGACGGATCCCTTCGAACCCGACGAAACGCCGGAGGACACGGTCGAAACGCCCATCGAGCCAATGATCGAACATGTAGAGCCGGTCGAAACCCTAGACAAAAGCGATCTGCCGGACTCCGACGAACGGCCACTTGGCGTTTCCGATAGCCCTGTGCCAAAGTCGCGCCCGAAACGGAAGCCGGTGCAACGTCGACCCGAACGGCTTCGCACGGGCAGCAAGAAGAGAGAGTAGACCTGGTATGAAAGCAATTCTCGTCGATCAGTTTGGTGGACCCGAGGCCCTCAGCTATCGCGAACACGAAATCGGTGAGCCCGGGTCGGGCGAAATCCGCGTTCGCCACCATGCCATTGGCGTCAATTTCATCGACACCTACCATCGTACTGGCCTCTACCCCAATCCGCTGCCGTTGATCCCCGGCTCGGAAGGCGCTGGCGAGGTAATATCGGTCGGTGCTGGTGTAACGAGTTTCAAGCCGGGCGACCGCATCGCCTATCAAGGCACGATCGGTTCCTATTGCGAAGAGCGCATCATGCCGGCCGCCAAGGCTGTGCTCTTGCCCGATGCGATCGACTACGAAACCGCTGCGGCAATCATGCTCAAGGGCCTGACCGCATATTATCTGCTGTTTCTCACTTGGCCGGTGCGCGCTGGTGAAACCATCCTCTTCCATGCGGCAGCCGGCGGCATGGGCCTGATCGCCGGCCAATGGGCCAAATCGATCGGCGCCCGTGTGATCGGCACCGCTGGCAGCCCGGAAAAGGTCGAACTCGCGCTCGCCAATGGTTGCGATGAAGTCATCAATTACACGAGTGAGGACTTTGCGGTTAGCGTGCGCGAATTGACCGGCGGCAAGGGCGTGGATGTCGTCTATGACGGGGTCGGGCAGGCAACGTTTGAAAAATCCCTCGATTGTCTCCGCCCGCTGGGACTCATGGTCAGCTTCGGAAACGCAACTGGCCCGGTCACGGTCCCGGACCTCGGCATCCTCGCGCGAAAAGGCTCGCTGTTTCTGACTCGCCCACTGGGCGCCCATTATTTCGCAGAGCGCAACGCCCTGTTGGCGGGCGCCAAAGCGCTGTTTGGGGCCGTCGAATCCGGCGCGATCAAGCCTCATATCGGCCAACGCTTCAGCCTTGCCGACGCCGCGGACGCCCATCGCGCTCTCGAGGGCCGCAAGACCGTCGGCTCTACGATCCTCATTCCATAATCGCCGGTTTTTCTATCGGCTGACCCATGCTAGTGCATGAAAGGGCGTCGCGCGATCGGCGCCTTTTCTCTTGTCCCGAGATGTTTGAAATGACCGTGCGCGCCACGCTGATTGGCTTTCTCGCAATCTTGATGTGGGCGCTATTGGCGCTCTTCTCGAGCCTGTCCGGCAGCGTTCCGCCCTTCCTTCTCTGCGCATTCTCTTTCTCCATCGCAACCGTTATCGGATTGGTCGCGACACGGCGGGCTTCAGCCACGACTCCCGCCAAGGTCCCCGCCATGGCTTGGGTGATCGGCGTCGGTGGTCTGTTTGGCTACCACTTCTTTTACTTTTCGGCAGTCCGCAACGCGCCCGTCGTTGAAGCCAATCTCATCAACTATCTCTGGCCGCTACTAATCGTTTTTGGCTCTGCGCTCATGCCCGGCGGGGGGCTGAAATGGCACCATATCGCCGGCGCGCTGCTTGGTTTGGCGGGTACTGTCTTGATCGTTTCGCAGGGCGGGCGTTTCGCTTTCGACCCCCAATTTGCGTTTGGATACGGCATCGCCGTTCTCGCCGCGATCACATGGGCGGCCTATTCGCTCCTCTCGCGTCGCTATGCTGCCGTGCCCACCCGGATGGTCACTTGGTATTGCGCTGCTGCCGCTGTCCTCTCACTGGTCTGCCATCTCACACTCGAAGAAACGGTCATGCCGAGCGGAACTGTCGAATGGCTTGCGGTGATCGGCATGGGATTGATGCCAGTGGGCGGCGCATTTTTCGTGTGGGACTATGGCGTTAAACACGGCAACATCCAGGTTCTCGGCGCCGCCAGCTATGCCGCGCCGCTTCTCTCGACCCTGCTTCTCATCGTCTTTGGCATCAGCACACTAACTGTGCCTATCGCGCTAGCCTGCATCCTGATCACCGGCGGCGCAGTCCTTGCCAGCAAGGACATGATCGGACGACGCAAACCACCCATAGCGGCGCCCGTCCCCGATCCACTGGACAGCCAGAGAATGAACGGCTAAACCGGCACCGATCAACCGGACCGGCGTCGGTCCGATACCCAGCGGGTGGGTGGCAGAGTGGTTGATTGCACCGGTCTTGAAAACCGGCGGGCGTGAGAGCGTCTCGGGAGTTCGAATCTCCTCCCACCCGCCATCTTTTTCGCCACCACCGCGAATGTGCGTTCAGCACCCGAAGGGCACGCTGAGGTTAACCACGAATTTCATTTGACGCTTGCAATGACCCGTGCTCTCATTCGAGCGAGCCTGGCACGTGCCTGGAACGCCCACGTGATCGACGCAATGCGCGCATCGATCACGGTTCCCGCAAACGCCCAGGTTCCGTCATGTCAGGCCATCCTGCCCCCATCTTGCACCGTCTTCGGATAGCGTGGATGTGGTTTTTCCTCGGTCCGCTCATCATCATTCTCGGCACGGTCGACGTGCTAACCAATGGCCGCAGCCGAAACTGGCCATTGGGCGAGCAGCCACGCGACGAAGAACCGGAATAGGGCTACGCCGCCCACCAGGCGTCGATCGCCAGAACGCCGTAGTGTCAGCCCGGTCCATTGCAGAAATGCATCACTCGGCGCCATTGACGCATGATTGCCTTTTCGTGACCAGCGCGACTTGAGACATTGTTGGCGCGTCGTGGTAATAAACGCGGCAGTCGCAAGGACTTGGCAGGGAGAGTGGCAGAAGAGCTGATGACCGATCCGGACGATCCCCATATCGAGATTTCCGGCTCCGGGACCACGCTCGTTGCACGCTTGTCGGGCGCATGGACGACGCGCTGGGCGCGCGAGATGCAAAAGCGCGTCGACGACGCCTTCGCGCGCCACCCAAAACCCCAAGCCGTGCAATTCGATCTCGCGGGCGTTTCTTCCATCGATACGGTCGGGGCGCTGATGCTTGCGCAGCGCCGCACGGCGTATGGCTCTGACGTCGAAACCTCGATCACCGGCGCAACGCCCTCACAGGCGGCATTGCTCGGGCACGTCAACACCCTCGAAGTCCATTCCGCCGAGCCGCGCAAGCGCCTACCGTCATTGGTGCGCCCGTTCGATGCCCTCGGCCATATGACCGCTAACGCGGTTTCCGACCTCGTATCCATCCATGCGGTGCTGGGACGAACGCTCGCCGCGGCCGGCGCAACGCTGACCTTCCGCGCCCCGTTCCGATTCGCGGCCCTGGTCAATCAGTTCGACCTGATCGCTCTTCGCGCGGTGCCCATTGTCGTTCTGATCTCAGTCGTCGTCGGCGCGATTGTCACCCAGCAATCGATCCTTCAGCTCAACAATTTCGGCGTCGCGATTTACGTGGTGGATCTCGCCGCCATCCTGATGCTGCGCGAAGTGGGCCTGTTGCTCGCCGCCATCATGATCGCCGGTCGCTCAGGATCCGCCATCACCGCCGAACTCGGCTCGATGCGGATGCGCGAAGAACTCGATGCGCTTTCGGTCATGGGCGTCGATCCTTATCAGGCCCTGATCCTGCCGCGCATGGTAGCGCTTCTGATTGGCCTGCCATTCCTGGCCTTTATCGGCGCTCTATCCGGCCTCGCCGGCGCCGCGATCGTCGCGCTCATCTATGGCGGCATACCGCTCGATATCTTTCTCGACAGGTTGCAGGGCGCGCTTAATCTCCGGACCCTCATGGTTGGGTTGATAAAGGCACCCGTCATGGCGATCATCATCGGGCTCGTCGCCACCAATGAAGGCTTCAAGGTCGCAGGCAGCGCCGAATCGCTTGGACGTCACACGACAGCATCCGTCGTCCGGGCCATCTTTCTCGTCATAGTCGCCGATGGCGTTTTCGCCATGTTCTTTGCAGCGATCGGTTTTTGATCATGATCGATGCAACTACGCCCGATCCCATCATCTCGATCCGCGACCTCGTTGTGGGCTTTGACGGCCGCAACGTCATCGACGGGTTCAGCCTCGATGTCCGCCGCGGCGAAGTATTGGGCGTCATCGGCCCATCGGGTTCCGGCAAGTCAGTGACGCTGCGGACGGTCATCGGCTTGCTGCCAAAGCGCTCAGGCACGATCGAGGTTCTGGGCCGCGAATATTCGGCACTGCCCCGTAAGCAGCGCGTGGAAATCGAGCGTCGCTGGGGCGTCCTCTTCCAGCAAGGTGCGCTGTTTTCTGCGCTTACCGTGCTCGAAAACGTCGAGTTTCCCCTGCGTGAACACCTCGACATGCCGAGAAAACTGCGCCGCGACATCGCAAGGTTCAAGATCGATCTGGTAGGTCTGCCGGTGGGCGCGGAAAATCTTTATCCCTCCGAGCTCTCGGGCGGCATGATCAAAAGGGCCGCTCTGGCGCGCGCGCTCTCGCTCGATCCCGACATCGTCTTTCTGGACGAACCGACGGCCGGCCTTGATCCCATCGGTGCCGCGCGGTTCGATGAACTTGTCTTGAGCCTCAAAGACGCGCTCGGCCTTACCGTCTATATGGTGACCCACGACCTCGACAGTCTCGTCACGGTCTGCGACCGTATAGCGGCTCTGGGGAGTGGCAAATTGCTCGAAGTCGGGACGCTGGCTGAACTGATGAATTCTGACGACCCCTGGCTGCAAGATTATTTCCACGGTCCGCGCGCCCGGCACCTCGAGAAAAGTTGAACGCAATGGAAAACAAAGCAAACTATGCCATTGTAGGCGCGTTCGTGACCCTCGTCGTCGTCGGGTTTATGGGCTTCATCTACTGGTTCTCCATCGCCGACAGCGTGCGCGAACGCGCAGCGTATCGCATCGTTTTTGACGGCGCGGTGACTGGCCTTGGGGCAGGGACCAACGTTCTCTTCAACGGTATTCGGGTGGGCACCGTGGAAGCGGTTTCGATCAACCCCGATGATCCCAGCCAGGTTCTGGCACGCATTGGCGTTGAAGCCGACGCACCGGTCATGAACGACACGCGCGCGATCCTCGAAGTTCAGGGGCTGACCGGCATCGCCAACATTCAATTGCTCGGCGGGTCGCTCGAAGCTGGACGCCTCGTTCCGCCCGAGGGGCAGACCATGGCGACGATGCAAGGCGAAGCGTCCGACTTCCAGCTCATTATGGAGGGCGCGAGGGACATCATCGCCAGCGCCGAATCAACCTTTGCCCGCATCGAGACCTTCTTCGCCTCCAACGAGGATAGCCTTGCATCGACCCTCAACAATATCGACCAACTCTCCAGCGGCCTCGCCAATCTGGTGCAAGGAGCAGGGGATGGCTCGGATTTCGACGCTATCGTCACCAATGTCCGCGGCACGCTCGAAAGTGTGACCAACACGTTCAGCGAGCTGGAAATGCTGGTCGCCAGCAATCGCGAGAGCCTGACGACGACGATCGCAAACGCCGAAACCTTCTCGAACGCGCTGGCTGCGAACTCGGATGGGATTAACGGCTTCCTGTCGTCGATGACGCGTACGGCCGACCAGATCGGTCCGCTGTCTGACGAATTGCGACTTCTGACCGGGGAGGTGCGCGCCATCGTCGCTGCCGTACCCGCTGACGACGTGCGTATGACCATTGCCGACATCGGTGCCTTTGCGCAGACCCTTGCGCAGAACACCGAGAACATCGAGGGTTTCTTTACCGATGCGCGTGCGCTGGCCAGCAATTTGTCCGGCGTGTCGGACGGGCTGCAAGGTACGCTCGAACTCTTCGATCGGGCGTCGGCTGCGATCGATCCGCAAGTGATCGGTCGCGCCATGGAAAACATCGATTCCTTCTCGGCTGCGTTGGGCAGCAATGCAGAGAACGTCGACAGAATTCTCGCCAACACGCGCGATTTCACCGAAACGCTGGGAACGGCCACCGAGCGTGTCGACACCATCATCGCCCGCGTCGACGAAATGGTAACCACCGAAGACGGACGTATGCTGTTTGAGGAAATCGGTGCGACGGCAACATCGCTTCGCCAGTTGATCGATCGCGTCGATGGCATGGTGGCATCCGATGACGGGCAGAACCTCTTCGCCGATTTCAGCGCTGCCGCCAATTCTATCCGCGATCTTTCCGAGCGCCTGAATGCCATGGCGTCGTCCGAAGAGGGCGCCGCCCTCATTGCCAATATCGGGTCGGCGGCAAATTCGGTCGAAAGCCTTGCAAACGCGTTGGACGAGCGCACCGCCGCCATTTCGAATGGTATTACGACCTTCACCAATAACGGTCTGGGCGCCTACACGACGCTTGCCAATGAGGCCGTGCGGAGCCTTCAGCTCTTCAATCGCGTTATGAACCAGATCGAGAGCAATCCCCAGTCGCTTGTATTTGGCGGCGAGACAGTGCGTGATTTCGCTCCGTGACCGATTTTACGGCCCGCTGGCTGACAGTAGAGGATGAGATATGACTGCGAAATTCGGCCGGCGTACATTTCTATCGTTTTCGGCAATAGGCCTCACTTCGGCTCTGGCGGGGTGCGTAAGCCTCGGTGCCTCGGCCCCGGTTACCTATGACCTGACCCCCGGCGCGCCACAATCTGTTGCCCGCAGATCGACCCGCATGGTCGTCGTGCGCGAGCCATCGACGATCGCCACCTATGACAGCCAGCGCATCGTGGTCCGCCAGCCCGGCGGCATTCTGAGCTATCTGCAGGACTCTCAATGGTCCGACCGCCTGCCACTGCTCGTGCAGACGCGCATGTTGCAAGCCTTTCGCGATGCCGGCGTGACAAATATCGGCAAGCCCACCGATCCCGTGGCGCTCGACATCATCCTCTCCACCGACATACGCGCGTTCGAGCTCGACACCACCGACGGAACAGCGCTGGCGCGCGTAGCGCTCGCCATCCAGCTCGTCGATGACCGCTCGCGCAGGGTCATGGCAAGCGAGGAGTTTTCGGCAGATGTCGGCTCCACCTCGCTCAACCAGGTGGTGGTCGTCGGGGCGCTTAATACCGCACTTGATAACGTGCTCCGCCAGGTCGTCGCATGGACGGCGGCACGCGCCTAGGCCGTCGCCGATGCGGCTAAGATCGGGCGAGATGTCCTATACCTAGGCCGGAAGTCGTAAGGCATTTCACCACATTGGCTCTGGCCAAACCGGGGTTGAAAATGCCATGGTGCGCTCCCAATTATCATACTTATTCATGACCGCCGGTGCAGGCGGGTGATTTTACCACACAGATGACGAGGACAGGCGATGACGTTCACACCGCACGGCAAGCACTTGATTGCGGGCACTTGGATTGCTGGGGAGAAAACGTTCAGCTCTGAACCCGCTTCCGGCCCTTCGCATGAGTTTGCCGTGGGCACGGTTGAGCTGGTCGATCGCGCGGCCAAGGCCGCCGAAGAGGCGTTCTGGTCCTATGGTTATTCCTCCCGCGCCGACCGCGCCAAATTTCTCAACCTTATTGCCGACGAGATCGAGGCCCGCGCCGAAGCGATCACCGAAATCGGCACTCAGGAAACCGGACTGCCCGAAGCCCGCCTCAATGGCGAACGCGGTCGGACGACCGGCCAGCTCAGGTTCTTTGCATCGCATATCGAAGCTGGAACCTATCTTGACGTTCGTCACGATGAAGCACTTCCCGACCGGCAGCCGGCCCCGCGTCCTGATCTGAAAATGGTCCAGCGCCCCATTGGCCCAGTGGCCGTATTTGGCGCCTCCAACTTCCCGCTCGCCTTCTCGACAGCGGGTGGCGATACCGCCGCGGCGCTTGCAGCGGGTTGTCCCGTTGTCGTCAAGGGCCACTCTGCCCATCCGGGCACGGGCGAGATCGTCGCCGAAGCGATCAATGCAGCGCGCGAAAAGCTCGGCCTTCACCCCGGCGTTTTCTCGCTGATCCAGGGCGGCAATCGCGATGTTGGTTCTGCGCTCGTCCAGCACCCCGACATCAAGGCTGTAGGCTTCACCGGTTCGCTCGGTGGGGGCAGGGCGCTGTTCGATCTTTGCGCAGCACGCCCAGAGCCCATCCCGTTCTTTGGCGAACTCGGTTCGGTCAACCCCATGTTCGTTCTGCCCGAAGCCACAAGGGCCCGCGGCGAAGCCTTGGGCAAGGGTTGGGCAGGCTCGCTCACCATGGGTGCGGGCCAGTTCTGCACCAATCCCGGTATTGCAGTCGTGATCGACAGCCCCGACGCCGATACTTTCGTGTCCGCTGCCAAGGCCGCGCTATCCGAGGTTGGTCCCCAGACCATGCTGACTGACGGCATCGCCAAGGCGTACCGCGACGGGCGTGATCGTATCGCCGGCTCGTCAGGCGTCGAGGAACTTCTGACCTCGAACAGCGAGATGCGCAACGCTACGCCTTATCTCTTCGAGACCACTGGCGAAACATGGCTGGCCAACCACGAACTCGGCGAAGAGGTTTTCGGCCCACTCGGGCTCGTTGTTCGCGTCACATCCGAAGACGAAATGCAGACCATCGCCAAAAGCCTCGTGGGTCAGCTGACCTGCACCATCCACCTTGACGACGGCGACACGGCAATCGGACAGTCCTTGATGCCGATCCTTGAGCGCAAGGCAGGCCGCATCCTGGCCAACGGCTTCCCGACCGGCGTAGAAGTCGCCGATGCAATGGTCCATGGTGGCCCTTATCCCGCCTCGACCAATTTCGGCCATACCTCGGTCGGCACGCTGTCCATTCGCCGCTTCCTGCGTCCGGTCAGCTACCAGAACATCCCCGACGCACTGCTGCCCCAAGATCTGCGCAACTGATCGTCGCTAACAACTGAAATGAAAAGCCCCGCCATCGAGCGGGGCTTTTTTTAGTCCTCCTGCCAGTCCGAAGAACGATGCCTCAGCCAGGTCTCTTCCCATGTCTTCGCCAAATGGCTGCGTCGCTTGCCGAACCGTTCGCCGGTCAGTTCAGCCGCGTTGATACGGTCGGTCCGAAAATGCCGAAAGTCCTGCCTTAGCGTGCACCAAGCGGCCACAATCTGCTTATTTTCATAGTATCCTAGCTATAGCGGCCAGATGGCACGCCGCGACATCGATCCCACTTCGTCTTGATACTCGATCTCCAGTGCGCGTTCCGTCCGCATGGCTTCCCGAACGAGACTCATAAGCGGTAGCGCGCGCTCTTGCCCGCCGATCAACACCGGCCACAGCCCGGTATCGGCGATCTTGTCGCGCAAATCGTCCGGTGATGCCGTCGCGATTTTGCCGAGAGCATTGCGCGCCGCCCGCGACAGCTCGACATCTGGCTGCGCCTCGACCCACCTGGCGCCAAGCACCAGCGCCTCGAGCTCCTCGACCGAAAACATCAGCGGAGGGAGAAAAAAGCCCGGTCGCAGCATATAGCCCATGCCGGCCTCGCCATCGATCGGCGCACCGAGCCCGATCAACGTCTTGATGTCGCGATAGAGCGTGCGCACTGATACGCCCTGGTCTTCCGCAAGCTGCGCGGCGGTCACCGGGCGTCGGTGGCGGCGCAGGGCGTCCATGATGGCAAACAGGCGTTCGGTCTTGTCCATGGGCTGAAATCTTAAGCGAATCCGGGGTCTGCGATGATTGCATTATAGGGGGCGGCCCTCTATTGTCCGGCAAAATTTTGGACAATTCGGGTACCCTGATGAGTGAAGATTCCTTCCTGCGCGAAGTCGAAGAAGAGCTGCGCAGCGATAAGCTGAAAGCCTTCTGGCGGCGGTTCGCCCCGTTCGTAATCGGTGGCGCCCTGCTCATCGTCGTGCTGGTCGGGGCCAATGAGGTCTGGAAGTGGTGGCGCACCTCGACCGCTGCTACTGCATCCGACCAATACTACGCCGCCGTTGCGCTCGTGGAATCGGGTGACCTGGATGCCGCGACCGCCGCTCTCTCCGAGCTCGAAGCCGATGGCCCAGAGGGCTACGCAACGCTCGCGCGCTTCCATCAGGCCCGCGTGCTCTCGGCGGCAGGCGATGCGGAAGGCGCGATTGCTGCTTATGATGCTTTGGCCGCAGGTCTCGATCAACCGCGCCTGCGCGAACTCGCCTATGTGCTCGCCGGCTATCTCGCCGTTGACCACCTCGATGTCGCCGCCGTCGAAACGCGTGTCGGCTCGCTGACCGGAGAAGACAGCGCGCTCCGCAACAGCGCACGCGAGGCCCTCGGCCTCGCTCACTATAAAGCCGGCAACGTCGATGATGCTCGCGCTCTGTTCGAACAGATGGCATCCGATCCGCTGGCCGGCCAGGACATGCAGTTGCGTGCCTTTGTCTATCTCGAACAGCTGGCTTCCACCGGCGTGGAAGTCAGCGAAGACATCCTCGATCCCGATTCTGCCGCCGAGGCCGCTCTGGAATCGCTCGATCTTGAAGCGCTTGATCTAGAAGGTCTTGATACACCAGTCGTTCCGGCCGCCGAGTAAGAGATGACAACCAACGTAACCGTTGCCATCGTCGGTCGCCCCAATGTCGGAAAATCCACGCTGTTCAACAGGCTCGTGGGCAAGAAGCTCGCGATCGTCGATGATACCCCAGGCGTCACGCGCGACCGGCGCGAAGGTTTGGGCCGCATTGGCGACCTGACCTTCACGCTCGTCGACACGGCCGGCTACGAAGACGCCAACGACAACAGTCTTGAAGCGCGTATGCGCCAGCAGACCGAGATCGCCATCGCAGACGCCGATGTCATCTTGTTCATGTTCGACGCCCGCGCCGGTCTGACGCCGACCGACGAACATTTTGCCCGTCTTTTGCGCCGCGCGTCCAAGGATATTCATGTCGTCGGCAACAAGGCGGAGGGCAGGGCGGCCGAGCCGGGTCTGCTCGAGGCGTTCAACCTCGGCTTTGGCGAACCCATCCCATTGTCGGCGGAACATGGCCTTGGCCTCGCCGACCTCTATACGGTGATCTCGCAGGCCGTCGATCGCATCGATGCAGAAAAGGACGAAGCTGCGGCCGCTGCCGAGGCTGAATTCGATTTCGACATGGTGCAAAAGCCCGCCGTCGATGTCGACGTCAACGAGGATGAGGGCGAAGACCAGACCGGGGATACGGCTCCCATGCGCTGGGATCCAAATCGCTATCTCAATGTCGCCATCGTGGGGCGCCCCAATGCCGGCAAGTCGACGCTCATCAATCGCATGGTCGGCGAAGACCGCCTCTTGGTCGGCCCCGAGGCCGGTATCACACGCGACTCGATCATGGTGCCGTGGGAATGGCAGGGTCGCGTCATCAACCTCGTCGATACCGCGGGTATTCGCCGCAAATCCCGCGTGCAGGCCAAGCTTGAGAAGCTCTCGGTCGCCGACAGCCTGCGCTCGATCCAGTATGCCGAGGTCGTGGTTCTTCTGCTCGATGCCACCATTCCGTTCGAAAAGCAGGATCTGGCGCTCGCCGATCTGGTCGAACGCGAAGGCCGCGCCATGGTCATCGCCATCAACAAATGGGATCTGATCGAAGACAAGAACGCCAAGCTCATGGAGCTGCGCGAAGAGTGCCAGCGCCTGCTGCCTCAGTTGCGCGGCATTCCACTCGTCACGATGTCGGGCCTTCAGGGGCGCAATATCGATAAGCTGATGAAGGCGATCTTTGAGATCGAACGTGTCTGGAACGTCAAGATCAGGACCGCCAAACTCAATCGCTGGCTGTTTGCCATGACCGAGCATCACCCGCCCCCGGCGGTTTCGGGACGTCGCCTCAAGCTGCGCTACATGACCCAGGCCAAGACCCGCCCGCCCAGCTTCATCGTCTTCGCCTCGCGGCCCGATGCGCTGCCCAAGGCGTATCAGCGCTACATCGTCAACGGCATCCGCCAGGACTTTAATCTCCCCGGGACACCGATCCGCCTCTGGGTTCGCGGCGGCAAGAACCCGTATGTGGATGACGACAAGAAATAAGAGAGGCGTTTGAGCGCTGGCCTTATGCGATTGAGTCGCGTCCGGCGCTCATCCAACGCGGATAAATCAGAGCGGTTCTTCACCCTTGAGAACATCGACCCGCATGCCGGTCTTCTCGTATGCCGGCGAAACGAGGTCGACCATTTTCGGCGCAACATCGTCGGGCGACGGCAGGCTCTGCGGATCTTCACCCGGCATCGCCTTGGCCCGCATCGCCGTGCGGACCTGGCCGGGATAAAACACGTTTACCTTGACCTCAGTGATGGCCATTTCGCCCGCATAGGCTTTGACCATCGCATCGAGCGCGGCCTTGGAAGCCGCGTAAAGCCCCCAATAGGGCTTCGCCGACAACGCTGCCCCGGACGAGACGAAAACCGCACGCCCGGCGTCGGATTGGCGCAAAAGCAGATCGAATGACCGGATCAGCCGATAATTGGCGGCGACGTTCACGGCGAACACGCTACCGAAATCCTTGGGCTGAATATGGGGCAGGGGCGACAGTACCCCAAGCGCCCCGGCGTTTCCGATCAGCCCGTCCAACTGCCCCCAGCGCTCGAATATCGCGGCGCCGAGCCGATCGATGGCCTCGCCATCGGTCAGATCCATCGGCACCAGCGTTGCCGACGACCCCATGGATTGGATTTCGTCATCAAGGTCTTCAAGCCCGCCGACTGTACGCGCCACGGCGACCACGTGCGCGCCACGTAGCGCGGCATTCTTGGCCGCTGCATAGCCCAGCCCCCGCGAAGCGCCGGTCACCAGTACCACGCGGCCGGCAAGATCCTTGGTATCTGTCATACTAGACGGCTTCCCTCAGCATGGAGATCTGCTTGGGATCGCTCGTGTCGCGCCCTTCGAGATCGGTAAGCGGCGTCGGATAGTCGCCGGTAAAATAGTGATCGGTAAACTGCGGCGCCCTTGGGTCACGCTTGGCGCCGCCCACGGCCAGGTACAGCCCGTCGATCGAGAGGAACTCAAGCGAATCTGCGCCGATATAGCGGCACATGTCCTCGAGCGTCGCATACTGATTGGCCAGCAGCTTTTCAGGATCCGGCGTGTCGATGCCGTAATAGTCCGAATGATAGATCATCGGGCTGGCGACGCGGATATGCACTTCTTTAGCGCCCGCGTCGCGGATCATCTGCACGATCTTGAGCGAGGTGGTCCCGCGTACGATCGAATCGTCGACGAGAACGACCCGTTTTCCAGCGATCACCGCGCGGTTGGCCGAATGCTTGAGCTTTACACCAAGCGCACGGATCGACTGCGTCGGCTCGATGAACGTCCGGCCCACATAGTGATTGCGGATGATCCCGTATTCGAACGGAATACCCGACTCCTGCGCATAACCAAGCGCCGCAGGTGTGCCGCCATCAGGCACCGGCACGATCACGTCAGCCTCCACAGGCGCTTCCTTGGCGAGGTTGATACCCATGTTCTTGCGCGACTGATAGACAGAACGGCCCGAAACCACGGAATCCGGCCGCGCAAAATAGACGTATTCGAACAGGCAAACGCGTTCGGGCTTCTGCTTGAATGGCTTGAAGCTGTCGATGCTGATCGAGCCATCCTTTTGCATCTCGCAGACGATGATTTCGCCGTTTTCGACATCGCGCACGAATTTCGCGCCGATGATATCGAGCGCGCAGCTCTCCGATGCAAAGATCGGCTTACCGTCGAGATCGCCAAGTACAAGGGGCCGAATACCATTGGTGTCACGCGCACCGATCAGCTTGGTGCGGGTCATCGCAACCATCGCGTACGCGCCCTCGATCGCGCCGAGCGCATCGATCAGCCGTTGGGCCGATCCGGTCCGCTGCGAGCGCGCAATCAGGTGCAGTACGACTTCGGTGTCTGACGTAGATTGGCAAATCGCGCCCTGGGCGATCAGCCGCTTGCGCAGAGAAAGCCCATTGGTGAGGTTGCCATTATGCGCGATCGCGATACCGCCGACTTCGAGTTCGGCGAACAAAGGCTGCACGTTACGCAGCACGGTTTCACCGGTCGTCGAATAGCGCACATGGCCCATGGCGATATTGCCGGGCAGCCGCCCGAGGGTCTGTGCATCGGTAAAATGATCGCCGACAAGGCCGAGATGACGTTCTGAACTGAACCGCTTGCCATCGAATGAAACGATCCCGGCAGCTTCCTGGCCACGATGCTGAAGAGCATGGAGTCCAAGTGCGGTGAGTGCCGCTGCGTCGGGGTGACCCAGAATGCCAAACACGCCGCACTCTTCGCGCAGCGTGTCGCCATCCATTTCAAGAGCCAATCCGGAGAGATGATCGCCTGTGGGTGCGCCAGTCGTGCTCAATATGTCCACCATGAGTGCGAGGACGTGTCATGGGCAAACCAGCCAGCCGCAGCCATGAAACGTCAATGCCCGGTTGTTAAAGCGGGGGCTTACGCCTCCGCTCGTTTCAAGTCAACACGGCCACGATAGGCCAGGCGATAATCACCGCAAGGTGAACGCCGATTACGCACCCGGTGCGGGCGGAACAGCCTCGGGCACCTCGGTTGCAGGAACCGGCGGCGCTTCAGGCGTCTCGGGTGCAACCGAAGCATCGCCCATTTCCTCGACCGGACCGCCGCCCTGAAGCAGATCGTTGACCTGCTCTTCAAGGTTTTCCGGCAGCAACGAGATCAGGCCATCGCCCATCGAGCGGAGCGTCGGCAGAGACTGTGCCTCGCCATACCACAAGAGGTTGGGTGGGTTCTCGCCAATCAGCCAGTCGGCAAAAATTACGACGACCACGGCAATCAGAATGCCGCGCAGCGCGCCGAAAACGAATCCGAGCGTCCGATCGAGCGGCCCCAGCTTACTGTCGGTGATGAAGTCGCCGATCTTCATGGTCAGAAGATGCAGGAGGATCAGCGCCAGAAGGAAGCTTACGACCACTGTCGCGATGTTCGCCCACAGCGGATCGGCAACGAATTCCTGCGCGATCTGGGGCTGATAAAAGAACATATACGC
The DNA here is from genome assembly GCF_900100665.1 of Pelagibacterium luteolum. Classification (GTDB taxonomy): domain Bacteria; phylum Pseudomonadota; class Alphaproteobacteria; order Rhizobiales; family Devosiaceae; genus Pelagibacterium; species Pelagibacterium luteolum. The sequence goes on along the minus strand of NZ_FNCS01000005.1, from coordinate 39,208 downwards.
CGCAAAGGCAGCCGCGCCCGCCCATGTCACGAGCGATAGCACTTCGCGCGTCAAACCGCGCGCTGTTGCCAGCAATGCGGAAATCAGAACGAGGATACCGACGGCGATGTCGAAGGCGGTCAGCATGAGGCAGTCTCTCCAGCAGGCCCTGTTTGGGCTCGTTTAGCGGTTAAATGTGGCAAAGCCAAGCGATTGCTTGGGATTTCCAGCACTTACACTGATGACCGCCGAGCGCTTCAACCGCAATGGCCGTCAGTCGATATCGTTCCCTTGTCCCCCGCTTCCATTCGCTGCAATTCGCCCCACAAGCTCGGCAAGAGCAGAAAACTCATTGAGCGCCACGCCATCCGTTCGGTCGGTGGCATTGAGCTTTGCCGTGTGCACCGAGCCAAACCCGAGCTTTGCCGCCTCGCGCACCCGCAGATTGGCATGAACCACGGGCCGTATTCCGCCCGAAAGGCTCACCTCGCCGAAATAGACGGCATCGGAGGGCAGGGGGGAATTGGTGAGCGACGATATGAGCGCCGCCGCTACCGCCAGATCGGCCGCCGGCTCGTTGACTTTCAGCCCGCCCGCCACGTTGAGATAAATGTCATTGGCCCCAATCCGCACCCCACATCGCGTCTCGAGCACGGCCAGAACCATCGAAAGCCGTGACGAATCCCATCCCACGACCGCGCGCCGCGGTGTGCCGAGGGGGGAAGGGGCCACAAGAGCCTGGATTTCCACCAGCACGGGCCGTGTGCCTTCGACGCCTGCGAAAACCGCAGAGCCAGCCGCACCGGAATCGCGCTGATCGAGAAACAAGGCTGAGGGGTTGGGCACTTCGCGCAGACCCGAACCCACCATCTCGAAAACGCCAATCTCGTCGGTCGCGCCGTAGCGATTCTTGACCCCGCGCAGGATGCGATACGTCAGCGACGTGTCGCCCTCGAAATAAAGCACCGCGTCGACCATATGCTCGACGACGCGCGGCCCGGCGATCTGCCCATCCTTGGTGACGTGCCCCACCAACACCACAGCCGAACCCGATTTCTTGGCAAACCGTGTCAGCGCCTGCGCACTGGTCCGCACCTGCGTCACAGTACCCGGCGCCGAATCGATCCGCTCGGTCCAGCACGTCTGGATGGAATCGATAATCACGAGATCAGGCGCCTTGCCCTTCTCGATTGTCGCGAGGATCGTCTCCACATGGGTTTCGCTGGCGAGTTCGACCGGCGCGTCGGCAACGCCCAGTCGTGTCGCGCGCAGACGCACCTGAGCGATGGCCTCTTCGCCCGAAATATAGACCACTCGCTTGCCCTGCCGCGCCAAAGCAGCTGCGCCCTGAAGCAACAGCGTCGATTTCCCGATGCCCGGATCGCCGCCCACCAATACGGCAGACCCGATGACGAACCCGCCACCGAGCACACGATCTAACTCGCCATTCCCCGTGGCGATGCGCGCTGCCTCTTCGCTTTCGCCCGACAGCGGCACCAGTTCGACCGGGCGACCAGACGCGATAGCTGCCTTAGGCCCGGCACCAACACCGGAAGAGGCGGCCTCTTCAACGATGGAGTTCCACTCGCCGCACGCCTCGCAACGCCCGGCCCAGCGCGGCGTAACATTACCGCATGATTGACAGACATAGGTGGATTTCAGTTTGGCCAAGCTTGCCCCGCTACAGTCATGGTCCCGCGACGGTAACAGCCTGCAATCACATTACGCAAGAACAAAATAAGAACAATCAGGTGATGTCGAGCCCTTCGGGCACGTTAACATAAGAGCGCGAAAACCGCCCATTGAGGGTCGTCAGGATTTCATATCCGATGGTCCGCGCCGCGTCGGCCACATCGTCTATGCCGAGATTGGGGCCAAGCACCTCAACGACGTCGCCGGGCTGCACCAGCCCCTCTACGTCGGTGATATCGATGGCCGTCATGTCCATCGATACGCGTCCGAGGACGGGCGCAAATGTACCGTTGATCGCAACCTTGCCCCCAACTTGGCCGCCAATGCCAGACAGCGAGCGAAAGAACCCATCGGCATAGCCCAGCGCCATGATCGCCAGCCGCGTATCCCGTCTCAGCCGATAAGCGGCGCCATATCCGACCGTCTCGCCGATTCGCGCATCCTTGATCTGCAGAATGGGGACATGCATTGAGATCACTGGCGCCATCGGGTTTGGACGCCCATTGATGGCGCGCCCGCCATACATCGAGATGCCCGGCCTCACCATCTGATAGTGGTAGTCCTTGGACGCCATGAGCCCAGCCGAGTTGGCAAGGGAGGCCGGAATGTTGGGAAAGTGGGCCAGAATGCCCTGAAACAGCCCATTCTGCTTACGAGTCATTTCATGGCTCGGCTGATCCGCGCAGGCAAAATGACTCATGATCATCTGCGGCTCGAAGCCCGATTGATCCAGCTCGCGCTTGACCAGTTCGGCTTCCTTTTGCCGAAAGCCGACCCGATTGAACCCGGTATCGAAATGCAGGGCCGCCGGGATCGCTTTGTTCTGGCTAAGGCAGAAATCGAGCCACTCAGTCAATTGGCTCATCGACGCTAACACCGGCATCAGCCCGTGTGCGGCATAATCCTTGGCGGTACGCGGCACGAGCCCATCCAGCACGAAGATCAGCGATTTCGGCACGGCCTTGCGCAGCGCCACGCCTTCGTCAGGTGTCGCAACGAAGAAGAATTTTGCCCCCGCATGATAGAGGGCACGTCCAACGGCCTCGGCGCCCGTGCCATAGGCATCCGCCTTGAGCACGGCTCCGGTCAGCGCGTTTGCCGCGACCGTATCGAGCGCCTTCCAGTTTCGGACGATCGCCCCAAGGTCGACGGTGATTCCGCCCCCGAGAAATGTTGAAGTGCCGCTCATATCAGCCCTGCGATTCTGCGTTACCTTGGGGTAACGCGAAACCGATGGCCACCACAAGGCGCACGGGCACTACTCCTGCCGAGTGGGCAGGTAATCTTCGCGCGCGAGATTGGAAAAGCGGGTCAAATTGGCCTGGAAGTGCAGTTGCACGGTGCCTGTCGGGCCGTGGCGCTGCTTGGCAATGATCACTTCGGCACGGCCATGAACCTTTTCCATCTCCGCCTGCCACTCCAGGTGCTCCTGGGTGCCTTCCTTGGGCTCCTTGTTGCCGAGATAGTATTCCTCGCGATAAACGAAAAGCACGACGTCAGCGTCCTGCTCGATCGATCCCGATTCGCGAAGATCGGCGAGTTGAGGATGCTTGTCTTCACGGTTTTCCACCTGACGCGACAGCTGGGAAAGGGCGATGATTGGAACTTCGAGTTCCTTGGCGAGGGCCTTCAGCCCCGTCGTGATCTCGGTCAACTCCTGCACGCGGTTTTCGCCGGCCTTCTTGGACCCGGACAGCAGTTGCAGATAGTCGACGATCAGAAGATCGAGACCCTTCTGCCGCTTGAGCCGCCGCGCGCGCGCCGAAAGCTGCGCGATCGAGATGCCGCCCGTGTCGTCGATAAACAGCGGCACCTGCGCCATGACATTGGAGGTGTCGACAAGCTTGGCGTACTGGCTTTCATGAATGTTGCCGCGTCGAATATCGGACGATGAAATTTCCGACTGCTCGGCAAGAACACGCGTCGCGAGCTGTTCGGCACTCATTTCCAGCGAGAAAAACCCGACAACGCCGCCATTGACCGTCTTCATGTGCCCATCGGGCGTCGGCTCGGCCTTGTAGGCCTTGGCAACCGCAAAGGCGATATTGGTCGCGAGCGACGTCTTGCCCATGGCAGGACGCGCGGCGAGGATGATCAAGTCAGACCGCTGCAATCCGCCCATCAGCCGATCGAGATCGGTCAGGCCGGTCGCCGTGCCCGAAAGGGACCCATCGCGCGAATAGGCTTCGCCCGCCATGTTGATGGCTTCGATAAGCGCCTGATTGAACCCTTGAAAGCCGCCGTCGTAGCGGCCTTTTTCGGCAAGATCGAAAAGACGCTTCTCGGCCTCCTCGATTTGCTTTTGCGAGGAGGTCTCGACGTCCGCATTATAGGCGGTGTCCATAACCTCTTCACCGATCAGGATCAGATTGCGCCGGATCGCCAGATCGTAGATGGCCTGGCCATAATCCGAGGCATTGAGGACTGTCGTTGCTTCGGACGCGAGGCGAGCGAGGTATTGCGCCATGGTGACGCCCTCGAGAAGCTCATCCTGCAAATAGGTCTTGGCCGTGACCGGGGTTGCGGTCTTACCGGCCCGGATGATCTTGCCGCACACCTCGAAGATTTCGCGGTGAATCGGCTCGTAAAAGTGGATCGGCTCGAGAAAATCCGAAATGCGATAGAACGCTTCGTTGTTGACGAGAATCGCGCCCAGCAGAGCTTGCTCGGCCTCGATATTGTGCGGGGCCATCTTGTATTTCGGCTCGGCCTCGGTCGGAACGGGCGTCAGGCGCCGTGCGGCTTCCATCATGATCTCGCGGGTTCGGTGTTCACACTCTCTTAATGCAGCCAGCCCGCACGGCAATCACTTGGAGCGGGATTCAGGGGCAAGAATGGATGCATCCACAGTATCTGATTCGCGCCCTGTGAACTTCGTGAACAGTGGGGACAACGCAGGTCGCCTGACGGCAAATAAAAAAGGCCGGGCGCTGACGCCCGGCCTTCCGATTCGCTTGAGAGAGACGCTTATGCGTCCTGCTGGCGCTCGACTTCCGACGCTGCCGAAGCGGTTTCGCTGGCGTCGTACTCGTCTTCGTCCATGTCGGCGAGAGAGACGAACGCCTCTTCCTCGTCATTGTAATCCTTGCGGGCGAGGTTTTCGCCGGCAGCCTGACGCTCGGCTTCATCGGACGAACGCGCGACGTTGACCGTCACGGTGACCGAAACTTCGGCGTGCAGGTGCAGCGAAACTTCGTGCAGGCCAACGGTCTTGATCGGGCCTTCCAGATCGACCTGGTTGCGCTCGATCGAAGCGCCGTCTGCAAGCAGGGCGTCAGCGATATCGCGTGCCGAGACCGAACCATAGAGCTGGCCGGTTTCGCCGGCCTGACGCACCATGACGATGGTCTTGCCGTCGAGCGACGCCGCATTCTTTTCGGCCTCCGAACGACGCTCGGCGTTGCGAGCCTCGATCGTCTGGCGCTCGGATTCGAACTTGGAACGGTTGGAATCCGACGCGCGAAGCGCCTTGCCCTGGGGCAGAAGGAAGTTACGGGCAAACCCGTCCTTCACTGTGACTTCGTCGCCGATGGCGCCAAGACGGCCCACGCGCTCGAGAAGGATGACTTTCATTTCAAATTCTCCAATGCTGTCCCGCTCTCAAAGAGCGGTTAGAGCGCCCAAACCATTCGGGCGCCCAACTCAGCGGATTGCAAATCCGCTTACTTCACTGCGTAGGGCAGGAGGCCCAGAAAGCGCGAGCGCTTGATGGCACGAGCCAGTTCGCGCTGCTTCTTGGCCGAAACGGCCGTGATGCGCGACGGCACGATCTTGCCGCGTTCAGAAACGTAACGCTGCAGCAGGCGAACATCCTTGTAGTCGATGGTCGGTGCGTTAGCGCCCGAGAACGGACAGGTCTTGCGACGACGCTGGAAGGGGCGACGGGTCTGCGACTGGGTAAGATCACGAATAGCCATAACTCATCACTCCTTAGAAACGGCGCGGGCCGCGGGGACGATCGCCACCGGGACGGTCGTCACGGTCACGCTTCTGCATCATCACGGACGGGCCTTCTTCATGCTCGTCGACGCGGATGGTCATGAAACGCAGGACGTCTTCGTTGATACGCATCTGACGCTCCATCTCGGCAACGGCAGCAGCCGGCGCGTCGATGTTCATGAGCGTGTAGTGAGCCTTGCGGTTCTTGTTGATGCGGTACGAGAGCGACTTCACGCCCCAGTATTCCGAATTGGCAACCTTGCCGCCGTTTTCGGCGAGAAGGTCGGTATAGGTCTTGGTCAGATCTTCGACCTGCTGCGCGGACACGTCCTGGCGCGACAGGAAGATATGCTCGTAAAGGGGCATGGAATGCCTTTCTTTCATTTCGATAACGATCGGCATCGTCGGCGCGGAGCCTCCTTGCAGCCCTGGAAAGGCGACAAAGGTTCTACTAAGAAGCGGGAACACGGGAGGCCGGATCACATCTCTAACGATCCATTGTTCATTGTGTGTATGACACAATGAACAACCCTCCGTTCAGCCCCCGGCCAAACGAATGCTGGCGTGATCTATAGCGGATAGCCGCCCAATGCAAGGGTTTCCTTGGCCCGGAAGTCACTGAGGGTGTATCTTGCCCTTGCAGTGCCACCAGGCAAAGATGGAAATATATGACCGATCTTCCTAAACTCGGTCGCCCCGCCGCTAGCGCGCTGGCCCATGCTGGCATCGCCTCTCTCGAAGGTCTCGCCAAGCTCACGCGAAACCAGTTCCTCGCCCTTCATGGCGTCGGACCGAAATCTCTCCCCATTATAGAGGCAGCGATGGCAGAAGCCGGCCTCGACTTCGCACAGAAATAGACGCCTCAAAACTGGCCCTGCCTTGACTTGGCCCGGATTTCCGGGCAACCCGCCCAACCAAACCAGCCCGACGCGGCTTGCCAGCATTGGCGCGCCGACTGAAAGTGGGCACTGGACCAATGAGCGCGCGAGGACATTGATGACCAAACCGGCATTTACTTTCCCCGGACAGGGCAGCCAGGCGGTCGGTATGGGCCAGGAATTGGCTCAAGCCTACCCGGAAGCCCGCGCGGTCTTTGCCGAAGTCGACGACGCTCTTGGCGTCGCGCTCTCCAAGATCATGTTCGAGGGGCCCGACGACATTCTCCGTCTCACTGAAAATGCCCAACCCGCCCTCATGGCATCGTCGATTGCCGTGATCCGTGTTCTCGAAAGCCACGGCGTCACCGTTGCCGATGCCGCCAGCTTCGTCGCCGGCCATTCGCTCGGCGAATATTCAGCCCTTTGTGCTGCCGGCACATTCTCGCTCGCAGACACCGCGCGCCTTTTGCAAGTTCGCGGTCGCGCCATGCAGCAAGCTGTGCCGGTCGGGCAGGGCGCCATGGCGGCGCTGCTCGGCCTCGACATGGACGTCGTAAAAGAAATTGCCGCGACGGCAGCTCAGGGTGGTGTCTGCGATGTCGCCAATGACAACTCACCCGGTCAGGTTGTTGTGTCCGGCGACGCCGCTGCCGTGGACCGCGCCATCGAGCTGGCCAAGGAAAAAGGCGCTAAGCGTGCGCTGACGCTGCCGGTCAGCGCGCCTTTCCATTGCGCCCTCATGCAGCCCGCGGCGGAGGCCATGCGCGCCGCACTCGCCGAAGTCGAAATGAATACCCCGGTCGTGCCGCTCGTCGCCAACGTCCTCGCCTCACCGATCAACGATCCCGAAGAGATCCGCCGCCGCCTCGTCGAACAGGTGACCGGAATGGTTCGCTGGACCGAGTCGGTGACCTGGCTCACAACCGAGGGCGGCGTGACAGACCTCTACGAGATCGGAACAGGCAAAGTCCTCACCGGCCTCGCCAAGCGGGTCAATAAGGATGTCTCCGCGCAGTCCATTTCGACGCCGGCCGATATCGAAGCCTTCATCGCCGCCCGCGGCGCTTAACAAACATAAGGATCAGCCATGTTCGATCTTTCCGGCAAACGCGCCCTCGTCACCGGTGCCAGTGGCGGCATCGGTTCGGCCATCGCCAAGGCGCTTGCTGCCCAAGGCGCCGAAGTTGCGTTGAGCGGCACACGTGTCGGCGCCCTTGAAGACGTCGCCAAGGACATCAACGGCAAAACCCACATCCTGCCGTGCAACCTCTCAGATATGGATTCGGTCGAGCGCCTTGTACCGCAGGCCGACGAGGCTATGGGCGGCATCGACATTCTCATCAACAATGCCGGCATGACGCGCGACAATCTCTTCATGCGCATGAAGGATGAAGAGTGGGATGATGTGCTGAAAATCAATCTCACCGCGCCGTTCCATCTCACGCGCGCCGCCATCAAGGGCATGATGAAGCGCCGTTTCGGCCGCATCATCTCCATCACCTCGGTTGTCGGCGTCGTCGGCAATCCGGGGCAGGGCAATTATGCAGCATCCAAGGCCGGCCTCGCCGGCATGTCCAAGTCGCTGGCCTATGAAGTCGCCAGCCGCGGCATCACCGTTAACACCATCGCCCCGGGCTTCATTGCCTCGGCCATGACCGACGAACTTAACGAAAAGCAGCAGGAAACCATCCTTCAAAAGGTTCCTGCCGGGCGCCTCGGCACTGCCGACGAAGTTGCGGCCAGTGCCGTCTTCCTCGCCAGCGAAGGCGCCGCCTACATCACCGGCCACACCCTTAACGTCAATGGTGGGATGGTGATGATCTAGGCCTGAAAGGGCTTGCGTCCGCTTGGTTTGACGATATGGTCATCCCGAACGAAGTGTGATAATTGCGCCGGCACAACGTGACCGGCAGGGCGGAAACAAGCGCAAAAAACCTTGAAACTCCGGTCACTGTGGCAGGACCCCGCTATACGCGGTATTGAACCTGCACAGAGGCAAAGCGTTAAACACGAACTCAGTCTGCAAAAAAAGGAAGACAGCATGAGCGATATCGAAGATCGCGTCCGTAAGATCGTTGTGGAGCATCTGAACGTCGAAGCCGACAAGGTGACCGAAAAGGCCAGCTTCATGGACGATCTGGGCGCCGACTCGCTCGATCAGGTGGAACTCGTCATGGCCTTCGAAGAAGAATTCGGAGTGGAAATTCCTGACGACGCCGCCGAGTCGATCCAGACCTTCGGCGATGCCGTTGCCTTCCTCACCAAGGCCACTGCTTAAGCGACGCGGCCACCAATAGTATGACTTTGCGCCGCGTAGTCGTTACAGGTCTCGGGATCGTCAGCCCCCTCGGCGTCGGTCACGAGACCGTTTGGTCCAATATTCTGGCATCAAAGAGCGGCGCTCAGCGCGTCACCGATTTTGAGGTAGACGATCTGGCCTGCCAGATCGCCTGCCGCATCCCTCTGGGAGACACGGCCGACGGGAAGTTCAATCCCGACGACTGGATGGACATCAAGGAGCAACGCAAGGTTGATCCTTTCATCCTCTTTGGCATGGCAGCCGCCACCCAGGCCCTCCGCGATTCAGGCTATGAGCCGAAAACCCTTGAGCAGCAGGAACGCGCTGGCGTTTTGATCGGGTCCGGCATCGGCGGCATTGGCGGTATCTATGAAGCTTCGCTGACGCTTCGCGACAAAGGTCCCCGGCGGATCAGTCCCTTCTTTATCCCCGGTCGCCTGATCAATCTTGTATCGGGCTATGTTTCCATCGAGCATGGCCTCAAAGGCCCCAATCATTCGGTCGTCACTGCATGCTCCACCGGCGCGCACGCCATTGGCGATGCTGCCCGGCTGATTGCCCTCGACGATGCCGACGTCATGGTTGCGGGCGGTGCGGAGTCGCCGGTAAACCGGCTGTCTCTCGCCGGCTTTGCTGCGTGTCGCGCGCTGTCCACCGGCTTTAACGACACGCCCGAAAAAGCGTCACGTCCCTATGACAAAGACCGCGACGGTTTCGTCATGGGCGAGGGCGCCGGCATCGTCGTGCTTGAGGAATACGAGCACGCCAAGGCTCGCGGCGCCCATATCTATGGCGAAGTGATCGGCTACGGCCTGTCAGGCGATGCCCATCACATCACGGCGCCCGCTGAAGATGGAAATGGCGGTTTCCGCTCAATGTCGGCGGCGGTCAAGCGCGCTGGCATTACGCCGGCTGAAATCGACTACATCAACGCGCACGGAACCTCCACGCCGTTGGGCGACGAGATCGAACTCGGCGCCGTCACCAGATTGCTGGGCGACGCTGCCAACAACATGGTCATGAGCTCCACCAAATCCGCTGTCGGCCATCTTCTTGGCGCGGCTGGTGCGATTGAGGCCATTTTCTCGCTACTCGCCATTCGCGACAATGTCGCGCCCCCGACCATCAATCTCGATAACCCATCGATCCAGACCGCTATCAATCTGGCGCCGCATAAGCCCGTGCAAAAAGAGATCAATATTGCGCTCTCCAATTCGTTTGGCTTTGGCGGAACCAATGCTTCTCTGATCTTCTCCAGGGTCGGTTGACGCGGTCAAACTGCCGTTTTCGCACTTGTTTTTGCCGAAATTCTTGCACCATATGACCATGCGCAAGGGATTCGCGATTGCGCATCAATTCAAAAGATGACGGGCCAACGCGCCCGCGACCTACGGGACGGACAACGACCGCATGGCCGATCGCAAAATCAGGAAGCAACGTCGCTCTTCCAATGGATTTTTCGAAGCTCTCAATGGGCTTCTCACACTGGTTCTGATTGGCCTTCTGGGCCTTGGTGGCCTGTTCATATACGGTGTCACGGTCTTTAATGCCGATGGGCCCGTTGCCGAGGACCGCAGCTTCGTGGTCGAGCCGGGCAATGTCCTCAGCACCGTCGCACAGCGTCTTGAAGAGCAAGGCTTCATCTCGAACGCCGACGTGTTCAATTACGGCTCGCGCCTTCTGCGCCGCGGAAACAATCTCCGAGCCGGCGAATTCAATATCGCCGCTAATTCCTCGATGCTCGAGATCATTCAGGAACTCAATGAGGGAACGCCTGTCCAGCACCAGGTCGTCGTTCCGGAAGGCTTCACATCTTGGCAAATTGTCGAGCGCGTCAACGCCGACGAGAATCTGACGGGCAACATCGAAGTGCTCCCGCCCGAAGGCAGCTTGCTACCCGGCGCTTATCCCTATCGGCGAGGCGACACTCGCCAGTCGATCATCGACGCCATGAGCGTAGCGATGGACCAAGCCGTCGCTGAGATATGGGAGAATCGCGAACCCGATTTGCCGATCAATTCGCCTGACGAACTGGTTATCCTCGCCTCGATCGTCGAGCGCGAAACCGGCGTAGCCAGCGAACGCCCGCAGGTCGCGGCAGTCTTTGTCAATCGCTTGCGTCAGGGTATGCGGCTCCAGTCCGATCCGACCATTATCTACGGTATTACGCTCGGGCAGGGTGGCCTTGGCCGCGGTCTACGTCGGTCTGAGATCGACCAGGTTACACCCTACAATACCTATCAGATCGACGGTCTTCCCGCCGGACCGATCGCCAACCCTGGGGTCGCGTCACTCGAAGCAGTCGCGCATCCCGACGAGCACAACTATCTCTATTTCGTCGCCAGGGGCGCGGTCCCGTCGGATGGCCACGTCTTTGCCGAAACCTACGCCGAGCATCGCGAAAACGTCGCGCTCTACCGCGAGATCGAGCGTCAGGCAGCCGAGGCGGCCGACGCCGAAGCACAGGCTGAAATGGATGCCTTGGCGGCGGAAGAGGCCGGGGAGGTTGCTCCGGGCGAGGTCGAAACGCCTGCAGAGGCGGAGTAGCGCCATGGCGCTCCCGCTCTCATCGATGACCGGGTTCGGTCGCGCCAGTGCGCAGGCCGAACATTGCACCATCACATGCGAGATCAAATCCGTGAACGGTCGCGGCCTTGATATCCGCTCACGCATCACGCCCGGTTTCGATAGCCTCGAAGGTGATATCCGCCGCTTGATCGGCGATCGGATGGCGCGAGGATCGGTGTCGGTGTTTCTCAACATACAGCGACACACCGCGACAACCGACATCGTTATCAACGAACCCGCTCTCGAGCGCGTGCTCGATATCATCGGTGATGTCAGTGAACGCATAAATGCGCGCAAACCATCGATAGAAGCCATCCTCGCCTTAAAGGGCATCATGGACGCCCAGGACGCCGACCTGGGTCCCGAAGCCGAGCAGCGCCTCCACAGTGCGATCCTCGACTGTGTCACCATTGCCGTGAATGCCCTCGTGGAATCCCGACACGGTGAAGGCGACCGGATCGGCACCATCATCTCGGAGCGCATCGAGGAAATTGCGTTTCTCGCCGAAGCGGCCCGCAATCATCCGTCCCGCTCCCGCGAGACCATCCTCAACCGCCTGCGCGACCAGGTCGCGACGCTGATGGACGCCGATAAAGGCTTCTCCGAAGACCGCCTGCATCAGGAGGCAGTTCTGCTGGCCACAAAGGCGGACATCCAGGAGGAACTCGACCGCTTCGAAGCCCATGTCAGCGCTGCAAGGCAGTTGATGGGCAAGGGCGGTCCTATAGGACGCAAGCTCGATTTCCTGTCCCAGGAATTCAATCGGGAAGCCAATACGCTCTGCTCGAAGAGCAATGATGTGAGCTTGACCGCGATCGGTCTTGACCTCAAGGCGCTGATCGATCAGTTACGAGAGCAGGTCCAGAACCTCGAATGAGGCGGGATCACCGACGAGCTCAGGGGTAATCTTATGGTCGATTTCGCGCGCCGCGGCGTCATGCTGGTGATCGCTTCGCCTTCCGGTGCAGGCAAATCCTCCATCTCGCGCCAGCTCTTCGCCCAGGACCCCAACATCCGCCTCTCGGTCTCTATAACGACCCGCGCCCGCCGCACCGACGAGATCGACGGCACGCACTACCACTTTATTGACGTGCCGAAATTCGAGAAGATGCGCGATGCCGGCGAACTGCTCGAGTGGGCCGAAGTCCACGGCAACTTCTACGCCACCCCGCGCGAAAAGGTCGAAGAGCGCCTTTCGGCTGGCAAGGACATCCTCTTCGACATCGACTATCAGGGCACGCTGCAGCTTTATGAAAACTGCCGCAACGACATGGTGACGGTCTTCATTCTGCCCCCCTCGATCGGCGAACTCCGCGCCCGCCTCGACCGCCGCGCTCAGGACAGCGTGGGCACCATCGAAAAGCGCTTGCGCAACGCGCGCAACGAAATGGAGCACTATTCGGAATACGACTATGTTCTGGTCAATGAAGACCTTGAACAATCGGTCCAGATGGTCCGCTCCATCCTCGCCAGCGCTCGGCTCCAGCGCCCCCGCCAGACAAAACTCGACGATTTCGTCCAGGACCTCAAATCCCAGATCGACGCTCTGGGTTAAGCGCTGCGCAGCCGCGCCGTTGCCCGCGCCAACTCCACATAGGTCGCAACGCTAAGCGTCTCCGCCCGCTCGTCGCCCTTGAGCCCGACACTGGCAAACAGTAGCTCCAGCGGCACGCCAAGTCCCTTGAGACTTTGCCGGATCATCTTCCGCCTCTGCCCGAAGGCGTGGCGCGTTATCTCTTCCAACGCCCGCACCGGCACATCGGCCTCGGTCGGCTTTGGCGTCAGATGCACGACTGAGGACGTCACCTTGGGCGGCGGCGTAAACGCGTCCCGGCCTAAATTCATGGCGATCCGCGCCTCGCTGCGCCATCCGCACAGAACCCCTAGCCGCCCGTACGCATCATCACCGGCCCGCGCGACGATCCGCTCAGCGACCTCACGCTGAAACATCAATGTGAGGCTCTCGAACCACGCCGGCCATGGCTCCTGCGACAGCCAACCGGTCAGCAACGGCGTCGCGATATTGTACGGCAAATTAGCAACGATCTTGGTGCGCCCATCGGCTAGTCCACGATAGTCGATCTCTAGCGCATCGGCGGAGATCACCTCCAGCCGACCCGGATAGGCTTCGGCGATCTGGGCGAGGGCAGGGAGGGTCCGTTCGTCCCTCTCGATCGCCACAACGCGCTTGGCGCCCGCGGCCAGCAGGGCCCGCGTCAGGCCGCCAGGGCCAGGTCCGATCTCGATCACCGTCACATCCGCAAGCTCGCCCGCGCTGCGTGCAATTCGCGCGGTCAGGTTGAGATCGAGCAGGAAATTCTGCCCCAGCTCTTTTTTCGCCCAAAGTCCGTGCTCGGCAATCACCTCACGGAGTGGCGGCAGTTCGTCTATCTGGCTCATGACATCGCGTCCGCCATCCGTAGGGCCGCTAACATGGAATTAGCCGAACCCTGTCCCGTGCCCGCCAGCGAAAATGCTGTTCCGTGGTCAGGGGATGTCCGTACGATCGGCAATCCCAAGGTCACATTGACACCTGCATCAAACGCCACGGTCTTGATCGGAATGAGCGCCTGATCGTGATACATCGCCAGAACGCAGTCATAGCTGCGCCAATGGGGCGGATGAAACAGAGTGTCCGCAGACAGCGGCCCCACAACATCAATCCCGGCTTTGCGCAGTTGCGCGACAGCCGGAGCGATCGTCTCGATCTCCTCGCGCCCGATGGCCCCGTCCTCGCCCGCGTGCGGGTTGAGCCCCGCAACGGCGATGCGCGGCGCCGCAATCCCGAACCGCGACCGCAGATCCCGCGCGATAATGTCGACAGTATCGATGATGAGCGCGCGCGTGATTTCCCCCGGCACATCGGCAAGCGGAATATGTATTGTCAGCGGAACCGCGCGCAGATCCTCATGCGCCAGCATCATCACGGGCAGGGGCACAATCCCATCTTCGGCACACAGCGCCGCCAGAAACTCCGTATGCCCCGGATACTCGAAACCCGCGCCATACAACGATGCCTTGTGGATCGGTGCGGTCACTAATCCCCTCATCGCACCCGCCTGCACGGCGTCAACGGCTTGCGCAATCGCCGACACGACCACAGGCGCAGCATTGGGATCGGGCATGCCGGGGCTGTCGGAAACCTCACCCTCTATCTCGATCACTGGCAGGGCGTCATCGAAGGTCTGATCGACCTCATCGATTGCAACCGCGCGTACAGCGACGGCCCGTCCCAGCCTCTCTGCCCGCGCCGCTAGAAAGAGCGCATGTCCAAAGACACCAAAAACCGGCAGCCCAAGGGACTGCCGGTCGGCATAAAGTTTCAGGATAAGGTCAGGACCGATGCCGGCAGGCTCGCCCATCGATACCGCGAGGGGCCGCGGACGAGCCGTCGTCATATGTCAGTTCCGTACGATCGTAGCTTGCGCCTTCAGGCGTTCCAGATAGGCGGCTGCTTCCGACTCCAGCGCATCCTGCCCGGCTTCCTGGCGCAATTGGTCGGTCAGGAACGTCAGGTCGCGCGCTTCGGCTTTTTCGCAGACGGCCATCATCGACACGCCGCCATCGACGACGCGCGGGCTCGAAATCTGCCCGACGGTCAGTCCGGCCAGTTCGTTGGCAACCGCATCAGGAAGCTGCGTTGCGTGACGGCGCCCGATATCACGCACGGCGGCATCGGTGAACTGGATCGCAAGGTCGACCGCCGCGTCGCATCCGGTAAAGCGGCTGCGGTATTGATTGGCCTCCGCTGTGCGGCGCGAAGCCGAAACGCCCGAACCCTGCGGAATGACGAACAGCACTTCGCGCAGGATATAGTCGAAGCTCATCGCCGGGCTCACCTGTTGCGCGGCCTGCGTTTCGAGTTCGAGTTCGGAAAGCTGGATGCGGCCACGCAGCACCTGCTGGACGACCTGCTGCCAGGCGATCGCCGCCCGTAACCGATCCCGCAGTGTCTGAGGGTTCACACCGTTCTGGGTGAGAAGATTTGTAAGGTTCGCCGAGCTGGAGCGCATGTTGCTGGCGATATTGGCAAACGCCTCATCAACCTGCGTGTCCGAAATGCTGATGCCGATGCGCTCGGCTTCACTCAGTTGCACCGTATCATTGATCAACTGATCGAGCGCCGCCTGATTGCGGTTGGCGCCCTGGCCCTCGATCCGCAGCAGATTGGCGCGATCATTGACCTGCTGGCTGGTGATCTGCACGCCGTTGACCGTCGCGCTGATGCTCTGCGCCTGAACGGCGAACGCAATCAGGGCGAAACCCAGTGCGAGGCAAACACCTGCGGTTCTTAGTCCGAGCCATTGTGTCATAATAAATCCGCTCCCGAGGCATGTCGTTTCAGACCACCTCTATCACAAATACGGCCAAATTCGGCAGTCGCGGCAGTTGGAGACCAAGTGGCACCCACTTTTTAGGCTCCAAAGCGCGACGAGAAATATAGCGCAACCAAATGCCATTGTCTGGCGTCCGCTGCAAGTCGCCAAAGCTTAGAGATCAGAACTCGGTGAAATCGTAGTCGAACCCGACCAGCGTGTTGCGCCCTGCGGTGCTGAGGCTGAAGTTGACGCCGAACCGCAAATCATCCGGCCGTCGGTGCGTAGGCCCAGTCAACTGAACGCCGGCGCCGAAAGCCAGATAGCTATCGTCGTATTCGAGCGCCGCTTGGGTCTCAAGCCACTGGTTGGTCGCCAGGTCCCACGCCACCGATCCAGTCGCGGTCCAATACCCCTGAAGCGGTGCCCGCCCGCCGATTTGAACTTCATGGCGATCCGCAGTGGTGCCCAGTGTCGGGTTTTCGGCAATATAGACGTAATTGGCAGTCAGCAGATAGTCGTCGATCTCCCCGGCAAGGCCGATCTGGGCACGCGGAATCTCACCGTTCTCGGGGTCGAACTGCGCCTTGGCACCACCCGAAAGTCCACCATATCCGCCCTGCAGGCCCGCCACCAGATACGACGCGTCCGCGTTCATCCCCGAACCCACGCCCGCCGTGGTTCCGTCGTCGACGTTGAAGCCATTCTTGCCCGCGAGATGGAAGGACTGCCCCAAAATCCCGCCCAGCCATCCTCCGTCGTCGAAGCTGGTCTGGAACTGCCCACCGAGATTGGCACGCAAGCCAGTTTCTTGCCGGTCGGCGCCGGAAAACCGATTGAAGCTGAAAAGATTGGTGTCCTCGAAGACGAACGTCTGTGAATCGTTGTTGGTGATCCCCGGAACTGCCTCTCCGCCGCGGTACACCAACTGTCCGATCGGTTCGATAACGGTCGTAGCGCCCGTCATGCGCGCCATGATCGGATATCGAACATCCAGTGCCGCGATCGGTGTGGCAGACAGAAGCGACCTCGCCTCGGGAGCATCCGCACGCCCACTGGCGCCATCATAGCCCGCAGCGTCGCCTCTCAACCCAAGATAGGGAGAAACGGTCAAACCGCCCGGAACGATATACTGGTTCGTCCAACTCGCCTGCATTACGGCGTGGACCGATTGTCCCTCATAGCCATGCACATAACGCCTGCCGTCGAACAGTCCGGAGACGTCATCGGCGGCGCGCGTAAGACCAAGCAACTTGCCGGCGATTTCCACGCGTCCCGCGTCGTTGTCGAGATCGACGACGTGATCGACCCTGGCGTTGGGGTGCGTCAACGCCTGCCGATTTGCGCTCGCTTCATGCGCCGCCCAGGTCGCAAATGTGCCGAGCGGCACGAACTGTTGCACGCGAATATCGGCGTAGGTCTCGGTGGTCAGATATTGTCCGTAAACCTGATTGGTCTGCGTGCCGGTCGCAACCCGATAGTCGGGCATGTAGCCCGGATCGGTGAAGGTCGTGTACGACCAGCCAAGCGTCCAGTCCTCGATCCCGGTGAACCGCCCCGTCGTCTGCAGTGATCCACGGACCGGCCGGTCCCCCAGCCCGTCATAGGCTCCAGGATTGAGCTGATAAACGCCGGACGTATTGACGGTGTAGCTCAGATCACCCACGCGCTGCTGCCAGTCTGCAGCAACGCCCACACCCTGATTGGTGTAAATCGTCGGCGTCACCGCCAGAGATCCATCGGCAATGCGATAGCGAAAGAAGGGCAGGGAGATCCCCACACCATACCGATCGTCATAGCTGAGCACCGGCAGCTCGATATCTTCGTCCGTCGGCAAGCTCAGCCACGGCAAGGCGATTACAGACACGCCCAGCAACTGCAGCGATGGCTGCTCGAAATAGATAACCTGCTCGCTCTCATCGGTCACGATCCGCGCGGCCTTGACGGTCCACCCGATGCGATTGCCGTCTTCGTCGATACAGGTGCCGCAGGGCGCGTAAGTGCCCTCGTTATAGACACGCTCGACGCCTTCGTTGAATGTCGTGTCAGCTGCGGTAAAGAACGTACCGTCCGGAAACGCAACGGTCAGCGATTGCACAAAGCCTTCGCGGAACCCGTCCTCGAGCTCCACGCGATCAGCCACATACTCGATCCCGTCGGGATCGATGAATGCCACATTGCCGACCAGTTCGACCCGGCCGCTGCTCTGATAGTAGATCGCCCGATCGGCTGTCGCGCGATAGCCCTGGAAACTGATTCCCACATTGCCCTGCGCGACCACCGTGTCGGTCCGCGAATCGAAAACCATCGTATTGGCGGAAACCGCCATCTGCTCGCCGCTGCTGGTTGGCACTTGTGAGAAAAAGCTGGCAGGCACGATCTGTTGCGCAACCGCATGTGGCGCGAGCGCCAGAAGCGCAGAAACCGCTACGCTGGCCAGAAGGCCGCGCCGCACCGTGATCATCCCAAAGGGTGGTTTGCCCATCAAACGCGCCCATCTTCTCTACGCAGGATCACGGTCAACCCGATGATTATGGCCAGCAGGGCAGGACCCCACGCAGCCGCTATCGGATCGATGACGCCCGCCGAACCAGCCCGGTCGGCCATCTCCGTGACAACGAACACAACCAACCCCAGAACGATGCCCTGAACGATGGTCCACCCATAATGCCCCGCTCTTCGATAACCGGCGGTAAAGGCGAACGCAATCAGCAAAGAACCGACAAGAACGAAAGGCATGGCATTGAGTTTTTGGAACCGCGTCTCTGCCGCCGCCTGCGCGAAGGGATCGGTGATTCCATTGCGCAGCGCGCGGCGCAGGTCGAACCATGACATATCTTCTGCCGTCCCCAATTGCAGGCTGAGTTCGGACGGCGTCGCCCGTGTCGCGATCGCCATCTGCGCGAACGGCCGGGGAGACTGGTCGACATCGATGACCATCCCATCGCTGATCACCCAGCGCCCCGGCTCTAGCACCGCCGAGCGGGCGTGAATGCGCGTACCCGTCCCGCCCTCTGGCTGCGGCCGCAAAATGGTTATGTCTTCGAGTTCGCTGCCCTGTTGAAGCACGGTCCGCGCGTAGAGCATGTAATCCCCATCGCTCCCGCTCTGGCTGAACCACGTCTCCCGGTTCTGCACCCCATAGGCGCGCCCCCAGCCGATCTGCGCCGCATCGAAACCCTGATAAACACGAATGGCGAAGCTATCGACGACGGTCGTCGTGATCACCCCCGCCGTCAAAACCATCAGAATCGGCCAGCGCAACAGCGACCAGATCGATCGCCCGCCCGCCGACATGATCACCATTTCCCGGTGTGATTGCAGGTCGATCAGTCCCAGGATCGCGCCGATCAGCACTGTTACCGGCAAGCCCAGAAGGCTCCAGCGCAAAGCGCTCAGAAACGCCAATCCCGTGGACGTCAACGGCCCGGCCAATTCCGCCGTCTGGTTGAACCGCCCGGTGTCGAGAAATTCGACAAGCAGGATGATCCCGAAAAATATCCCGACCACCAGACCGATACGGCTGGCCAGGCGAATGCAGATCAGTCGTCCCGTTCGGCTCATCGCGTCACCCTCCCGAACCGGGGCAAGACGAACGCGCGTCGCAACCGCGCCAAAAGAACCGCCAATGCAATCACGATGAGCACACTCGAGCTCAAATAATGCGCCGCCCCGCCACCCGAAAACGCGCTCACCGCCTGCTCGCCGAACGCGACAAGCAAGATCACGAGTTCCACCGGCACCCGCCGCCGCCCGCGGGACCCATCGGGGAACGCGCACATCGCCGCCGCAAGCGCGCACATCGCCAGCGTCCGCAACGTGTCGGCAAACCGCTCGTGCAACGCCCTGATGTCGCGATCCTCGGCCTCTCCGGCGAAAACCCGCGCCAATAGCTCGAAACTGTCCGCTTGCTCAAGGCTCCGGCTCACCGATGCCGCATCGAGGAGACTCGCGAGGCTGATATGGTATTGCGCAAACCTGATCTGGCTCAGCCCGCTGCGATTGGCGCCCTCATACTGAATAGCCCCATCGTTGAGAATAAGCTGATACCCAGTCTCGTCCTGAAAGACCGAGGCCGTTTGCGCAAAATAGGTCCGCCGCGTTTCCGTCGTCGAATCATCGAAGAAAAAATCGACCAGCGTTCCGTCGCGCTGCCGCGCCGAAATCGAAAAGACCAGCCCGTCCTCGATCTCCGTAAACCGCCCCGGCACTAAGGCTCGCCCCACGACATCGGCAGCGATTTCCGCCGACCAATCCGCCGCAATTCGCCGCGACTGCGGCTCGATCCAATTGGTCACCAAGGTCACCGCAGCCGCTCCGACGATCGAAAATGCGATGATCGCCTTCCATAGCGAGGACACCCGCTGCGCCGCGTGAATGGTGTGCAACTCACGCGACGCCTGCAGCGCCCGCAGCCCACGGGCCAGCCCGATCGCTAGGCACACATAGAGAATCGACCGTGCGAAAGTGGGCGTCGTCAAAGCGCTCTGTCCCATCAGGGTCAGAAAATTCTGCCCCTTTGACGAAACCAGATCGAACAGACGCAAAAGCTGCATCAGCCAGATCAGCGCGCCACCGGCCGCAAAGATCGTCAGGGCCTGTGCAAAGAACTGGCGCTGCAGATAAAGTGAAAGTCGATCCATCAAACCGTTCTACGTGGCAGCGCCCGCCCTCGTTCTAACGCAATCTCTCCCCAGGCAAAACGCCAAGATCACCGCCCACGCCAATTGACCTGGAACCTGTGCTCTATAAACCTCAAACGATAGCCGGAATAAGGAAGCCACCCCGTGTCCGATACGCTCTCGATCGCGCTGACCGACAAAATGCCCGCCAAGGGCGCTGCCCTCGTCCTCTACACTGATGAAAGCGGCCATTTTGGTGCGCGGTCGAACCAGCTCTGGCAATCCACCGGCCTGGATTTCAAAAAGATCGCCAAGGCGACCCGATTCGCCGGTCGCCCCGGCCACATTGTGGATATCCCCGCCCCAACGGGTATCGATTTCGAGCGTCTCATCGTCTTGGGTCGCGGCGCCGAAGCTGCCAATCCCGAAATCGCCGCCTGGTCCGATCGCGGCGGCTCGCTTTTTGCCAAGCTGGACGCCGCCGGGGTCTCCGAAGCCGCGATCGTGATCGATGAGGATGATTCGTCACCGCAAATGATCGCAGCGCTTGCGGCCGGTGCGAAATTGCGCAGCTACCGGTTCGAAAAATACAAGGCCAAGGACAAATCCGATCGCCCTGCGCTGACGGCGCTGACCCTCCACATCCCGAAGATGGATTGCGCACAATCCGCCCTCGACCGCGCCATGGCCGTCGCCGAAGGCACGATGTTTGCCCGAGACCTCGTCAACGAGCCGCCCAATCATCTCGGCCCCGCCGACATTGCTGCCATCGCCACCGATATGTCCTCGCTCGGTCTCGAGGTCGAGATCCTCGCCGTCACAGACCTCGAACGCCTCGGCATGGGCGCGTTGCTAGCCGTAGGGCAGGGGTCCGTGCGTCCACCCCATGTTGCGGTGCTCCACTGGAAGGGCGGCAAAAAGAACGACGCCCCCATCGCCATCGTCGGCAAGGGCATCGTCTTCGACACCGGCGGCATCTCGATCAAGGGCGCTGCCAACATGGACGCCATGAAGGGCGATATGGGCGGCGCTGCTGCTGTCCTGGGCATCATGAAAACCCTCGCTCTCCGCAAAGCCTCCATCAACGCCGTCGGCGTCGTCGCTCTCGCCGAGAACATGCCCGACGGCAATTCCTATCGCCCCGGCGACATCCTCAAAGCGATGTCGGGCAAGACCATCGAAGTCATCAACACCGACGCCGAAGGCCGCCTCGCGCTGGCCGACGCGCTCTGGTACACGCGCGAAACTTGTAAGCCGCGCCTTATGATCGATCTTGCCACGCTGACGGGCGCGATGCTTGTCGCCATGGGCCATGATTTCGCGGGACTTTTCACTAACACCGACCAACTTGCCGACCAGTTGATGTCTGCCGGCTTCGCAACGGGGGAAAAGGTCTGGCACTGGCCAATGTCGCCGGCCTACGAAAAGCTCATCGAGAGCCGGTTCGCCGATATCAAGAACCAGGGCGGACGCAATGGCGGCGCCATCATCGCTGCCCATTTCCTTGCCAATTTCGTCGGCGACACCCCTTGGGCCCATATCGATATCGTCGGCACCGCGTTTGGTGGCCCGTCGTCCGAAACCAACACCTCCTGGGCCTCGGGCTTCGGCGTTGCGCTTCTGGACCGTTTCATCGCCGACAATTATGAATAGGGCAAAGCTCGCAGCGGCGCGCGAGACGCACGAACGAGCCGCGCGAGCATCTTGCTTACCGTGTCGCGCGCGCCGCAGCGCGGTGCTGCCCGAGAGGCAAAACGATGACTGATTTGCTCTTCTATCACCTTGAAACACGTCCGCTCGATTCGGTGTTGCCCATGCTGCTCGAAAAAACCCTCGAGCGCGGCTGGCGCGCCGTCGTCGAAGTGGGCAGCCGTGAACGCCTCGAAGTGCTCGACAGTGCGCTCTGGACATATTCCGACGATGCTTTCCTGCCCCACGGCGCGGCAACGCGCACGGAAACCGACGCCGAGCAGCCCGTCATCCTGACCGATGACGAGACCAATCCCAACGCCGCCACTGTGCGGTTCTTCGTCGATCGCGCCACGCCACGTCCTGTCGAGGGCTACGAACGTTTGGTCTATATCTTCAACGGCCACGACCCCGACGCAGTCACCGAAGCGCGCCAGATCTGGCGAGACCTGAAACCCCAGTTCAACCTCACCTATTGGCAGCAGGACCAGGACGGTCGCTGGAGCAAGAAAGCCTGATGGAAGCGCCCTTCGACACGAAAGTTCGCCATACGCCCGTCGAAGACATTCTTGCCATTCTCCTGGGCACGCTGTTTGTCGGCCTCGGCGTCACCTTCTATTCCGAAGCGCAGATCACGACCGGCAGCACCGCGGGCCTTGCGCTGCTCGTCCAATACGCAACGGGCCTTCCGTTCGGCATCGTGTTTTTCGTCGTGAACTTGCCGTTCTACGTCCTGGCCTTCCTGCGCATGGGCTGGAAGTTCACCCTCAAGACTTTTTTCGCGGTCGGATTGGTGTCGGTCTATCCCTCGCTCATGCCCGCATGGCTCAACATTTCAGGGATCGATCCGCTATTTGCCGCCATCGCCGGCGGCACGCTGATGGGCATGGGGATTCTGGCGCTGTTCCGCCACCGCTCGAGCCTGGGCGGCGTCAACATCCTGTCTCTCTATCTGCAGGAAAACTACAAGGTCCCGGCCGGCTACGTGCAGTTCGGCATCGATCTCGTGATCCTCGCCGCCGCCCTGTTCATCCTGCCGTTCGACAGGGTACTGCTCTCGATCGTTGGTGCCGGCGCCATGAGCCTGGTCATCCTGCTCAACCACAAACCCGGCCGCTATATGGGCATGAGCTGACGCTATTTAGTGATCGGAGCGCCCCCAACCGTCGTTCCGGTGTTCATTCCCGGCATCCGGCGCAGACTAAGCTAAGGGCTCAAACCAGCCCGTAGAGATCAGCGCACCTATTCCACGCGCCCCAGCTTATCGAGCTTGAGCTTCCGCATCAGCGCAAAATGCTCCCGCACGGGCATGATCTCTTCCACATAGAGATCGTAAAAGAAGTCGACCCATTCGTAGCAGAGGATCACCTGCCGATCGCTCGGCACGTAAAACGCGTTCACTTCGCCACAAACTTCTGCGGTCATCGTCACGGTGTTGGGCAGAACGAATGACTTGCTGACCCAATCCGCATAGGTCTCCAGCACTCGGGACTGACGCAGCAGATCTTCGATCTCCTGAAGATCTCCGCTGTCGTCGTAACGAACGGTGATCGGAGCGCTTCCCATGCCTGGCCCTCTCCGGTGCGGATCGAGCACCGCCCGCCAGCCCTTCTCGGCCACGCGGTAGTCCTCGGCGCAGCTCTGCTGCCGATCGATCGGTAGCGAAACCCGTGTCGCATAGCGTGTATGTTCGGCGTAGTCGCTTCCCACCATCAGGCACGCGATCGCATAGGAGCGCTGGATATCGAGGCTGTGCGCCCCGTAGAAATCTGAGTTTACGTACCCGCGCGACGGCCGAGTGACCTCCGACTGCAGCCACCCATCGATCGTATCCTGTAGCGCCACGAAATCGGCGTCTGTCCCCGCTTCGAGGATCAGAAGTGTCGCGAGCATATCGACGGCGTCTTCTTCGCGCCCGAGCACCGGCAGGTCCAATTGATCGACCAGCAGGTGCCCGATTTCATGCAGCATCGTGTGCCGCGTGTTGTTGAGCACGAATTCGATCGCGCCATCGCGCTGCGCGTTGGTCAGATTCTGCGCCAGGGCAGGGGACGCACCCAGCGTCAGGGCCAACGCAAATATCACCCGACCAAACATGCCAATCCCCGTCTAATTTGCCCGATCAGCAAATGCCAATCGCGCGCTGCCGTCAACTCTCAGCCTGCGCCTCTTCCATCTGGCCGCTCTTTTCCAGCCACTGGTCTTCAAGCGCGGCAATCGCGTCCTCGATCTTCGATTTCTCGATTCCAAGCCGAATGGCTTTTTCCGGGTCACCCGAGTAAATCGCCGGATTTTCAAGCTCCCGGTCAACCTTGGCCAAATCCTTGCGCTTCCACTCGATCTTCTGCTCGAGTGCCTTGATCTCCTTGCGCAACGGTGCCAGCTCCGCTCGGCGCGCTGCGGCTTCCTGCCGCTCGCGCTTGCGATCGCCAGCCTGTTGTGCGCCGCCGCCATTGCTGGTCGTCCCGTTCGACGTCAGCGAGCGCTGATACCCGTCCAGATCGTCATCGAAGACCGAGATTGTCCCACCCTCGGCAATCCACAGGGAATCACACGTCGCTTCGATCAGATGCCGGTCGTGCGAAATGATCAGCACCGCGCCCTTATAATCGTTGAGCGCGTGCACCAGCGCGTCGCGGCTGTCGATATCGAGATGGTTTGTCGGTTCGTCGAGGATCAGCATGCCCGGACCGCCGAAGGTGATGATTCCCATCAGCAGCCGCGCCCGTTCACCACCCGAGAGGTTTTTGGCCTTGGTGTCCATGCGCGACGTCGAAAGCCCCATCTGCGACACGCGCGACCGGCGTTTCGCCTCGCTTTCGAGCGGCATCAGATCGACGATATGCTCATAAGGCGTCTGTTCGGGCTTGAGATGATCGAGTTGGTGCTGGGCGAAATAGGCAACATCGAGCGTCTTGGCGCGCAACATCTGTCCGCCCATGGGCTTGAGTTCGCCCGACAACAGCTTTGCGAATGTCGACTTGCCATTCCCGTTCGGCCCGATCAGGGCGATCCGATCCTCGGGATCGATACGATTGGTGATCCGCCCCAGAATGACCTTGTCGCCGTAGCCCACCGACACATTGTCGAAAGTGATCATCGGCGAAGCAGGCGACTTCTTCGGCTGCTGGAAGCTGAACGGAGCCGAATATTCGTCGAACAGCGCCTCTGGCGGTCGCAGCTTGGCGATCGCCTTCACCCGGCTCTGGGCCTGCTTGGCCTTGGTTGCCTTGGCCTTGAACCGATCGACGAACTTCTGCATGTGCTCGATCTGGGCGAGCGTCTTCTCCCGCGCCTTGTTCTGCAGTTCCATCTGCATCCGGCGCGTTTCCTCGAAAACGTCGTAAGTGCCCTTGTAGAAGGTCAGCTTGCCACGCTCGAGGTGGATGATCGAATTGACCGCCTTGTTGAGCAAGTCGCGGTCGTGCGAAATCATGAAGACGGTATAGGGATAGGTGGCTAGGTATTTTTCTAGCCACAACGTGCCTTCGAGATCGAGATAGTTGGTCGGCTCGTCGAGCAGCAGCAGGTCGGGCTGCGAGAACAGGACGCCCGCCAGCGACACGCGCATCCGCCAACCGCCCGATAATTCGCTACACGGCCCGTTTTGTCGCTCGAGCGAAAATCCCAGGCCCTTGAGGATCGAACTGGCCCGCGCCTCGGCGGTATGGGCGTCGATGTCGGCCAACCGCATATGAATTTCAGCGATCCGGTGCGCGTCTTCCGCGGTCTCGGCCTCTTCGAGCAGCGCCGTGCGCTCCTTGTCGGCGGACAGCACCATATCCAGCACGCTCATCGCGCTGGCGGGCGCTTCCTGCGCCACGGCCCCGATCCGCGCCCGTCGATTGATGTCGATCGATCCCTGCTCGGGCGCAAGAAAGCCCTGGATCAATTGAAACAGTGTCGTCTTGCCCGATCCGTTCTTGCCTACGAACCCGGCTTTTGCCCCCGTCGGCAACGTCACGGAAGCCCCCTCGAACAGGGGCCGCCCGGCAATCTTGTAGTGGAGATCGGTAATGGTAAGCATGATGGCGCGGTGAGTATCGTTGCTTGGCACTAAGCGCAAGCCATCACCCCGCCACGGCCCGACTTGCCACTGCCATGGATGGAGGCTAAAAGGCGCCACCTTCTCCGATCCATTCCCCATAAGGACCAAGACAAATGGCCATTCAGCGCACCTTTTCGATCATCAAACCGGACGCCACCAAGCGCAACCTGACCGGCAAGATCATTTCCAAGTTCGAAGATGCAGGCCTGCGCGTCATCGCATCGCGCCGTATTCAGATGACCCGTGAACAGGCCGAAGGCTTCTATGCGGTCCACAAGGAACGCCCCTTCTTTGGTGAACTGGTCGATTTCATGATTTCAGGCCCGGTTGTCATCCAGGTCCTCGAAGGCGAAGACGCTATCGCCAAGAACCGTGAAGTCATGGGCGCCACCAACCCGGAAAACGCCGACGCCGGCACCATCCGCAAGGAATTCGCGCTTTCGGTCGGCGAAAACTCCGTCCACGGCTCCGACGCGCCGGAAACTGCTGCCGAAGAAATCAAGTTCTTCTTCAAAGACGAAGAGATCGTCGGCTAACGCCCGATCGGTTTCAAAATCTCCGAGGGCCGCTCCAGCCGGGGCGGCCCTCTTTTAATGTGGCTGGATGCGCTCGACCCGGTCCTGCATGATCTTCTCCCGCCCGATCAGCCTATGCACATCGCCGCGATGCAGGCCGATATCCTTGAGCTGCCAGTCCGCCATCTCCGACATATAGATCAGGGCATCCCGCCGTTCCCGACGCGCGCGCAAACCTCTGTACCAGCTTGCTACCAGCTGCCGCGCCAACTGCCAGGCGCCCGTCCGCTCATCCCAAAATTCATCTCTATTAAAAACAGTCATTGCTCATCTCCAAATTCCGATGAGTGACTGTGCGCCTGCACGACGAATTGATCTAACGAATGTTTTTGGCTATTATCATCGATAAATCCGATGAAAGGTCGTCGCCCATGTTGTCCCTCGATCCCGACTTCCTCCGCACCTTCCTCGCCATTTCCGAGACGGGAAGCTTTGGCGCTGCCGGCGAGCGGGTGAACAAGACCCAGTCTACGGTGTCCGCGCAAATGAAGCGGCTCGAAGAGATCGTCGGCGTGCCCCTGTTCGAAAAGAAAGGCCGCCGCAACGTCTTGACGCCCGATGGCCTCAAACTCCTCGAGTACGCCGCCTCCATGGTCCGGCTGAACGACGAAGCCATTCGGGCCTTCAAGCCCCCCGAAATAAGCGGTCGCATCCGTCTGGGCGCCATCGATGAATACGCCCAGGCATTCCTGCCGGGCACGCTGCGCAGTTTCGCAGCGGTCCATCCTGCCGTCCATGTTGAGGTCGCCACCGGCTCAAGCGGTCAGTTGCGCGATCTGCTCGAGGCGGGAGAACTCGACGCCGCGATCATCTCCTGCCGCACCGGCGACAGCGACACGGAAATCCTGCGCTCGGATCGCCTCCACTGGTTCGGCGGCGAAACTACGCCCCGCACCATGACGATCCGGTCCCCATATGCGCATGGTCGGCAGGCTGCTCATGGCGTGAAATGGCGTCCGCAGCACTCGTGCGCGATGGCCGCAAATGGCGCCTGGCGCTCACCACCTCAAATGCGGCGCTCATCACGCTGACCGTGCGCGACGGTCTGGGCGTTGCCGTTGCGCCCGCCTGGTTCATCAGTCCCGGCCTGCGCATTC
The DNA here is from genome assembly GCF_900100665.1 of Pelagibacterium luteolum. GTDB lineage: Bacteria > Pseudomonadota > Alphaproteobacteria > Rhizobiales > Devosiaceae > Pelagibacterium > Pelagibacterium luteolum. The sequence continues at coordinate 11,506 of NZ_FNCS01000005.1, read as the reverse complement.
TCGATGATATGGACGCCCGCTATCCGCTCGGCATTGCCGAAATGGGAATCAAGCGCGCCACGGGGGCCGCAACCCCGATCCTCGACGTGTTCATCAGCCACATCAAGGCCGAGCTCAACTCAACCGCTCTTGCTGCTTGATCCCGCTTCGGCCCGCGCGGCCGCAATGGAGTTTGCGAGATCGCCGATCTGATCGGCAAATTTCTCCTCGCTGCTCTCGCTAGTGCTCATCCAGTCCGAATAGCGCTCCAGCATTGGCACGAACACTGCAAGATCTTCGTCCGACCAGCCGGCAAAGAACTCGCTCAGCAATAACCATTTGTAGCTGTGCACCGCGGTCACGATCGCATCCCCCGCCGCCGTCAATTCCAGCACCGTCCGCCGCGAATCCTTTTGCGAGACCGCCCGGCGCACATAACCGGCGTTGACCATCTCGGCCACCACACGGCTGGCTCGCGACGGGTCGATCATCAATCTTTCAGCAACCGTCGAAACCATTGTCTCGGCCTCAGCGTTGCTCTCGAACTCGTAATGCGGCGCGGCGATGGCGAACAGCACGTCGAGCTGGGCGAGGTCGATATCGAGCCCAAGCGCCGCCAGCGCCCGATGCCCCAGCTCTCGCTTATGCATCTTGCGCCGCCAGTTCTGGGCCACGGCATCGATCCGCATCAGCGCTTCGGCCAACCCGGCGTCGTGCCCGCTTTTGTCGAGCAAAATCCGTAGCGTCTCGTGTCGATCCTGCATTGGGCGAAACTCCAAATCCGTGCCGAACGCATTTACATGCTATTGACATGTAAATGTCACAGGCAGATATATCAAGCGACTTTCAATCCGGAGCACCCGATGTCGCATTCCGCACCGGCCCAAAACCCCGCCAACGTCAAATTGGTCATTGGTGCCGTAATCGCAACCCTTCTCGCCGCATCTCTCGGCCAGACCATCATCACGACGGCTCTGCCGATCATCGTGGGCGATCTCGGCGGCATCGAGTTCATCTCGTGGGCCATAACCGCCTATCTGCTCGCTGCAACGGTCGCTGCGCCGGTCTTCGGCAAGCTCGGTGACATGTACGGCCGCAAGCTGATGCTCCAGATCGGCATCGGCCTTTTCCTGCTCGGCTCGGTGATCGCTGCGTTTTCGGTCGACCTCACCATGCTGGTCGTCTGCCGTTTTATCCAGGGCCTTGGGGGCGGGGGCCTCATCGTCACCGCCATGGCCGCCGTCGGCGACGTGCTCCCAGCGCGCGAACGTGGCAAAGCACAAGGCTTCATCGGCGCCGCCTTCGGCCTTTCCACCGTCATCGGCCCGCTGATCGGCGGCGTCATCGTCGAGGCGTTGAGTTGGCGCTGGCTGTTTCTCGTCAACGTGCCGGTCGGCATCGCCGCCTTTGCCGTGATCGCCATTGCGTTCGAAACACGCGAAAAGGGCAAGCAGCACAAGATCGACTATGTTGGCGCCATTCTTCTGGCTGCGGCACTGTCTGCACTGGTTATCTACACCAGCATCGGCGGTACCATCCTGCCATGGGCAGCCCCCGAGGCGCTGATCCTGCCGGTCATCGCAGCGGCGGCATTGGTCGGTTTCATTATCGTCGAACGCCGCGCCGTCGAGCCCATCCTGCCGCTCTACCTGTTCCGCAACAACGCGTTCCTGGTCAGCAACGGTATCGGCTTTATCGTCGGCACCGTGATGTTCGGCACCATCACTTACATGCCGTCCTACCTCCTGATCGTTCAGGGTTTTTCACCCACTCAGGCCGGGCTGGCGCTCCTGCCGATGATGGTGGGCCTGATCGGCTCATCGACACTCTCGGGCCTCTTCATGTCGCGCACGGGGCGCTACAAGATGCTCCCGATCATCTCATCGGCCATGCTTGCCATCGGCGCAACACTGCTCTCGACCCTCGGCACCCAGACCCCCTTTGCCCTGGTCGTGCTCTATACCTTCATCGTCGGCGTCGGCATCGGCCCGATCATGAGCGTCGGCGTCGCCGCCATCCAGAATGCCGTGCCCCACACCGTCATGGGCGTGGCAACAGCCAGCGCGCAGATGTTCCGTCAGATCGGTGGCTCACTCGGCGTTGCCGTGCTCGGCGCCATCTTTGCCAATCGACTAGCCTTCGAAACCGCCGCCATCGGCCACGATGAGGGTACTGCAGGCTTTAACGCCGATATCCTTGCTGCCATGCCCGCCACCGAACAGGCAGCCATGCTCGAAGCTTACGTCTCTGCGCTTCACCCCATATACTGGGTCGCCGCCGCCGCCGCCGTCATTGCCTTCGCCATCGGCTGGCTCCTCGTCGAAATCCCTCTGTCCGACCGTTTGCCCGCCACCGAAGACACCGACGCCGAACCCCAAGCCGCCGAATAGCCACCACTTCTCCCTCAGGGGAGAGGTCGGCCCTTAGGCCGGGTGAGGGCAGTTGCCAAGCACCTTAGCGGGAAATCTCGGCACAAACGCCGCGCATACTGGATCCCGGCTTAGGTCCCAGACGAAGTTTGAGGTTGCAAGAACTCCTTTATGCACGCCCCGTCTCCCTTCTCAAGTTGAGGGCGAAGGGTGCGATGAGCTCAGTGCGCGCCATGACTGCGAGTGATCGACAAGCGGCGACAAGCACTCTTCGACTGTGCCCCCAGCATCACCACACCCACCACTGTCATCCCGGTCGAAGACCCTGGACCCAGTATACTCCGAATCAAAGATTGACCCGCGCCGCTGACACGCCAGCTACGCCGAGTCTTAAAAGCTCGCGCGCAACGTCACCCCGACATCGTGGCTGTCATAGGTGTAAAACACATTGTCCGACCAGCTATTGGTGTACTCGTAATAGATCGATGGCATGAACGGCCCCACGGTAATCCCGCGGTGGCTGGCATCGATCCTGCCCGAAACGAACGTGTCGACTTGATTGTCGAGCTCGAACGGGGCAGGGCGCGCGTGAAACCGCTGCCCCGCAGTGCCCTCAAGGCCCAGCAACAGGCCACCATCCATAAATGCATCCAGCCGCGCCGTTCCCGTCGCTTCGAGCGTGCTCAACGTCTGGTCGTCGGTATGATTGTAGATCGCCCGCGCCGTCGTCGTGAGGTTCAGATTGGGCGTTAGCGTGCTGGTCAAAGAAACCGCGCCATCGATGATCGCCCCATTGCGCTCGGGGTTCAGCGGACGATCGACGGCCGCCGCACGGAAATTGACCGCCAGCCGCTGCTGCGCCGTGACGGGTATCGACAGCGTATTGCGCACGCCCGCCTCGGTCCGCACATGTGCGTCGTTTTCAAATCCCACTGTCACATAGGGCGCGACAACCGCCCGCGCCGATCCGGCCAGCGCGAAATTGACGGGCAGTTCGGCGGTAAGGCTCGGCTCGAACGTCTCGTCCGCGGTCGAATATCGAATATCTGTCCGCAAAACACCCGAAAGGCTCCAGTCCTGCCCCTCGGCCAAATGCACGGTCATCGCGCCACCAAGCTGAAACAGCACACCGAGCTGGCCCCGCGCCTCTTCCGGAATCTGTCCGACGCCCCAAAGACCGCCGTCAATTTCACTTGCCCCAGTCTGCCTATTCACATTGGTCGATGGCACAACCCCCGCATACCCGCTGAACGATGGCCGATCGCGCGATTCCTGGTCACGCAGCAATTGCCCGACGAGATCACGCTCAGGCCCGGCAGGCAAAATCGCCTGCAGCGAGGTCAGCCGCTCCGCCGCAACGTCATTGCGCCCCAATTCCGCATGGCAACGATAGGATACGAGATAAGGCGGCACGAAAAAGGGCAGGGTGCCGATCACCAGATCGGCCAGGACCGTCGCCTCCTGGCACTGCCCATTGGCCGCATGCCTAACGGAAGCGGCGTAGGCAGCCATGATATCACCCTGACCAGCCTGCGCATCGAGCTGCACCGCAATCGAATCCGCCTGCTGCCAATTCCCCGCAGCCAGCGCCTGGTCGAGCGACGTCAGCGAAACACCTTGCGCGTAGGCCGGCACAATCACCAAACCGGTCATCAGGATGCCAAAAACGAATTGTCCAACGCGGTGCAACAGATACCCCCGGGTCCAAAACACGGACCTTACTGTAAATTACTCAACAAAAAGCGGCGCGCATACGCGCCACCAGAACTCTTGAAAACACGCCGCAAACCCAAGTGCATCTTAAAGGCCAAACCACCTCCGTGCTCCACGCATATAGGTCACCCCGACATCATCCCTACGCTCCTTCACCCCGGGATTTATTCCCGGGGTCCAGTCACAGAGACGGCTAAGGCGCGAGCGCTAAAGTGGACCGCAGATCAGCGTTTAGTACCAACGAGCGCACCAGCGGTGGCGGCATTGCCAGACTGACCGCTGATCAGCCCGCCCATTTCTGCGGCCCCAGGGCCATAGAACTGTCCATCGACACCGTTATCCGATGCAAAGCCAGAATTTGCGAATGTCTGCAAATCACCCGTAAATCCGGTTCCGCGAACGACCCCAGATCCGCCACCAACGAGGGTGTTTGAATCGTACAGGTCCATCGAATAGGTACGGCTATCGAAATTAACCCCCGCAGCGAACTGTCCGGCGGCACTGGTGCCACCAGTAGATCTCGAGAGCGACCACAGACCATCATAAACGGCCGTCTGTGTCGGCATGCTCGAGGCGGATGTCCTGTTGCCGTTGAGAACGACGACAGCCTGCTGATTGACAGTATTATCGGCAATCAGCGCCGCTTGCGTATGGTCGCCGACATAGAGAATAGCCCCATCATTATTGGAGCTTGTTGGATAGGCGTAAGCGTCGACGCCACGATATGACGTGTCCGGACCGGTGGAGCGATTGAAATTGTATGTGGCCCCTGCAACCTCGACGGTAGCGTTCTGGGGCGACCCGCTGATCGTACCTGTACCCGTGCGCGTCGAGCTGGAGCCGTTCTGCATCTGCAAAGCCGAATAAGTCAGCGGCGACGGCTGCGGCGCGGGTCCAGGTCCAGGCGATGTGCTCGAGCAGCCACTGACCAGCAAAGCGGCAGTCAGTGCGGAAAACGTGAAAAACTTGGTGCCCATCGAATATCCCTCCGGGTGTTGTCGAAACCGCCATGAACTATGGCCGTGTGGGCTAAATTGCGGTCCCAATGTGTTCGTTCCAGCCAATTTGGCAATCGCAATCAATGTGTTGCAACTTCGCCTCTATGGCTGACATCTGCCCCCGCAGGCCCTATTATCGCCGCCAACCAGCATGAACAGTCGATGAATGAACAAGCCACTCGTCCTCCGCACCGCCCGCACAGTCTGCCCCCACGATTGCCCGTCTACCTGCGCGCTTGACGTCGAGGTGCTCGATAACGGCACCATCGGACGCGTCCGCGGCGCGAAGGACGATCCGTACACCGCAGGCATCATCTGCGAAAAAGTCGCCCGCTATGCCGAGCGCGCTCATCACCCCGATCGCCTCCTGTACCCGCTCCGCCGCACAGGCTCCAAAGGCTCGGGCCAGTTCGAACGCATCTCTTGGGACGAGGCGCTGGACGAAATCGGCCGCCGCTTCCTCGACATCGAAGCCGCGTTCGGCCCCGAAGCCATCTGGCCCTATTACTACGCCGGCACCATGGGCCATGTGCACCGCGACGGCATCGACCGCCTGCGCCACGCCAAGGCTTATTCCGGTCAATACGACACCATCTGCACGATGATCTCATGGACCGGCTACATCGCCGGCACGGGTTTGCTCACCGGCACCAATCCAGAGCAGATGGCCGAAAGCGATTGCGTCGTCATCTGGGGCACCAATCCGGTCAACACCCAGATCAACGTCATGACGCACGCCATCCGCGCCCGCCGCGAGCGGGGTGCGAAGATTGTCGTCGTCGACATCTATCGCACCGCGACAATGGAGCAGGCCGATCTGCAGTTGCTCATCCGTCCGGGCAGTGACGGGGCGCTCGCTCTCGCCGTGATGCACGTTTTGCTGCGGGATGGTCTGGCTGACCGCGCTTATCTTGCACAACACACAGATCTCAACCTCCGAACAGAAGCACATATCCAGAACTCGACACCAATATGGGCACATATGCGCACCGGTTTGAGCGTCGCGCAGATTGAAGAGTTCGCCCATCTCGTCGGCAAGAATCCGCGCAGCTATTTCCGCTTGGGCTATGGCTTTTCGCGCCAGCGCAACGGCGCCACAAACATGCACGCCGCGCTTTGCATCCCCGCCATGATCGGTGCGTGGCAGTATCGCGGCGGCGGCGCTTTCCATTCAAATTCAGGCACTTGGGCACTCGACAAGTCCGAAATCACCGGCGCCTCCCTGGCGACGCCGGGCGTGCGCGAAATCGATATGTGCCGTATCGGCGCCGTCCTCACCGGCGACCCCGAAGCGCTCAAGACCGACACCCCGGTGAAAGCTCTTCTGATCCAGAACACCAACCCGATGGTTGTGACTCCCGATCACAATCTCACCCGCCAAGGCTTTGAAAGAGAAGACCTTTTCACCGTCGTCCACGAGCAGTTCATGACCGAGACGGCCGAGATGGCCGACATCGTTCTGCCTGCCACGATGTTCACCGAGCACAATGATTACTACACAAGAGGCGGCCACACCCGCGTCCTCTATGGCCCCAAAATCCTCGAAGCGCCCGGCGAGGCAAAGCCGAACCACTTCGTTATCAATGAGATAGCCAAAAGAGTTGATGCCCCGTCTGCGGTCTCGCTAAAAACAGATCGCGAACTGGTGGCCAGCGTATTCGAGCGATCTCACTATGGCGATCTCGATGAGATCGAAAAAACCGGCTTCGTCGACCGCGCATTGCCGGATGAAAAGTCCCGCTACATCAATGGCTTCGCCTGGGCCGATGGCAAATTCCGCTTCCATCCCGATTGGGAAGCCACCCGCATCAAGCGCGGCGTCCAATGGGTGTGCGATCCCGCCGACATGCCCGATGTTGTGAGCTATTGCGACTGGAACGAACCCACCTCTGATGACGTCCCCTTCCGCCTAACCACTTCACCCGCAAGGACTTTCTTGAACTCCACCTTCATCGAAACGCCGGGAAGCCAGAAGCGCGAGGGCACTCCTTCGCTCCTGATGCACCCCGAGGACGCACTCCGTCAGGGCCTGGAAAATGGCGACGCCGTGACCATCGGCAACCACCGCGGTGAGGTCGAACTCACCCTGCGCATTTTCGACGGCCTGCAGACCGGTGTCGTCGTCGCCGAGGGACTCCATCCGCACAAGGCACATAGAAAGGGCAGGGGAATCAACGTCTTGATCGGTTCTGATCCCGTCAAGCCATTCGGTGGAGCGGCCTTTCACGATGCCGCCGTCTGGGTCCGGGCATCACAGATATGACCGCTCTAGCCCCCGCATCCCGCCCGCGCATTGCCGCTATCGACATCGCGCGCGGTGTCGCGATCGTCGCCATGGTGATCTACCACTTCACCTGGGACATCGCCTCCCTTGGCTTCATCAACTTCGATCCCACCCAGTCAACCCCTTGGGTTATCTTCCAGAAATCCATTGTCGGGACGTTCATATTCCTCACTGGAGTGTCGCTCACCTTGGCCCATGGCGAGCGCATCCGCTGGAACGCCTTCTCGCGCCGCTTTGCGATGATCCTCGGCGCCGCCCTGATCGTCACCGCAGGCACCTATGCGTTTTCACCGCAAACCTTCGTTTATTTCGGAGTCCTCCACGCCATCGCAGCCTTCAGCCTGATCGGCCTCGCCTTCCTGCGCGCACCCATCGTTCTCGTCGCACTCACAGCTATCGTGCTGATTGCAATGCCCCTTTTCGTCCAAAGCCCCATCTTCGGCGAAAAAATATGGTCTTGGGTCGGATTATGGGACGTCCCCCCGCCCAGTGAGGACTTGGTCCCGATATTCCCATGGCTGGGTGTTGCCCTCGCTGGCATCGTTGCCACGCGCGTAGCCCTCGCCACAGGGTTCGTCACAAAAATCGCCGCCATTAAGGGCTCAAACGCGCCAGCCCGCGTCCTGGCAAAACTGGGCCGCTGGAGCCTTGTGATTTACGTGTTGCATCAGCCCATCATGTTGGGCGCGCTCATGGGCCTCGCATCCTTGACCGGCGCAGCCGATGCCCGCCGCGCCGACAACTTCATCGGCAGCTGCGAAACCACTTGCAGCAGTTCCGCAGGCGATCCGGCCTATTGCACGGCCTATTGCGCCTGCACTCTGGAGCGCATCGAGAGCGACGATCTCTGGCCGCTGCTCGAAACGCCCGAGCGCACCGATGACGAGGAAAGCCTGCTGCTCGATCTCACCAATCAATGCGCCACCGAAGTTCTGGACGACATGTTCCTCGCCCCGGCTCAGGAGTAGGTGGTCCAGAAGAAATAAAGCGTCAGCCCGACGCCATAAACGATCACAAATCCTCGGATCATTTTGGCTGGAACGAGGTGCGAAAAATAGGCCGCCGCAAATCCGCCGACCACGGCGCCTGCCAGCGCGACCGACCCTTCAACCCAGGCGATCGATCCGGTCAACGCGAAGCGAACCACTGCTGCGACTGACACCACGACCGATATCAGGAGCTTGAGCCCATTCATCGCGTGGACGTCTGTATAGCCCGCGAGCGCCAGCCACGCCAAAAGCACGATCCCTAGCCCGGCATTGAAAAACCCGCCATAGAAGCTGATGGCAAGCAGCAACAGCCCCAGCCCAATCGCGCCCGCGCGCGCCGCGTGGCGAGAGCCTGACGAGCGCGAAGCCAGCCAGCGGTTGATCCGGGTTCCAAAGATATAGATCGTCACCGCAAATGCCATAAGCCATGGGATAATCACCGAGAACTGGGCGTCCGAAATCCGCATCAACGCCTCGGCGCCGAGATAGCCACCGACCAAACCGATCATCGAATAGCCGATGAGCTTTTCGCGATAGGGCGCTATGTGTCGCCAATACCCTACGGCACCACTGACATAGCCGGGCAGGCAGGCATAGGTATTTGACGCATTGGCTAGAACCGGTGGCACGCCGGCAAACAGCAATGCGGGAAAGATAACGAAGGACCCTCCACCAGCGAGCGAGTTGATCATCCCGCCCAAAAGGCCGGCGGCGAAAAGCAATATGAATGTCACGATTGAACCCCGGAAGATTTTCGCCGGACCATAACGGCTTTCACATCTGCCGCCACCACTTCCCATGCAATTTCCGCATGATGGCAATGCAATTGACTTCCGCCTGACCCGCGCCTATCTCAGCGCTTGGTTGAAGCGCCAGCCGTCCGCGGGGCATTTGCCCTGAGGTGAAGTCTTCCACGCCAACCCCGATTTTCGGGGCCGCGCGACACTCAATCATCGTCCAATCTATTGGCGGTGCTTGGCAATGCGGGCTCCCAAGACGAAATCCGCCGTGGAGACAAGACGATGCGTAAACCTGCATCCCATCTGACCACGTCCGACCTCAAGACCGAGGCCCGCGAATACCGCGCCGCGCAGCTCGACGCCGGGCGCCCGATCTCTCATGCGCAATCTCTCGAGATGGTTGCTCGGTTTCACGGCTTTAGGGACTGGAACACCGCCGCCGGCGTTTTGCCAGTCACACGCGGGCCGGCTTTTGCAGTCAGCCAGCGGATCGAGGGCACCTTTCTCAAGCAGAAGTTCACCGGCACTATCATCGGCGTCGCTGCGCTTGGGGCAGGGGATATGTTCAAACTCACGATCCAGTTCGATGAACCCGTGGACGTGGTGACGTTCGACAGTTTCTCAGCGTTCCGCCACCGCGTGGATGCTACGGTTACCCGGAACGGCATCTCACCCAGTCGTACAAGTGACGGCGAACCGCATATGGTGATCGCCAACCCGCAATAATGTCTGCCGAACCGGTTCTTCTCTGAAGAGCCGGTTCGAGAGGGCTTGCATCCATCGTCAAATTACGATGAAGTCGCGGCTCAATTCTTAAAGCTTCAGGAGCCATCATGACCGAGCAGACAAAGCCGATCGATCTTTATTATTTCCCCACGCCTAACGGGCACAAGATTTCGATCATGCTCGAGGAACTTGGGGTTAATTACGATGTTCACCCGATCCACATCGGCAAGGGCGACCAATTCAAGCCAGAGTTTCTGGCGGTCTCGCCCAATAACAAGATTCCCGCGATCGTTGATCCGGAAGGGCCGGGTGGTCAGCCAATCTCGGTTTTTGAGTCCGGTGCGATCCTGAAATATCTCGCTGAGAAATTCGGCAAGTTCTATCCCACAGACCCGCGTGCGCGCGTGCTTGTTGACGAATGGCTGTTCTGGCAGATGGGCGGTTTTGGTCCCATGCTCGGCCAGAACCATCATTTCAAGCAGTACGCGCCGGAAAAACTGCCCTATGCCATCGACCGCTATGTTAATGAAACCCACAGGCTCTACGGTGTCCTCAACAAGCAGCTCGAAAGCAAGCAATTCATTGCGGATGACTATTCCATCGCCGACATGGCGACGCTGAGCTGGTCCCTCGGTTGGGAAAAGCAAGGCATGGACCTCAATGAGTTTCCCAATGTTGCGGCGTGGCAGGAGAGGATGAAAGCCCGTCCAGCCGTCGCGCGTGGCCTTGCGGTCAAGCTACCAGAGGAACAGCAGATAAACCTCGCAGAAGACAAGGACGCCCAAAAGGTCCTGTTTAATCAGCGCGCCAAATAGAACAAAAAAGGCGGCACCTTCGCGAGGTGCCGCCTTTATATTTAAAGCCTACAACGGCTCACCACTGATTGCGGTCGAACCAATCGTCAACATCCTTACGCGCTTCGTCCTTGGTCTTGCCGTAGCGCTCCTGGATTTTGCCTTCGAGCTGTTCGCGCTTGCCGGCAACCTGATCGAGATCATCGTCAGTGAGCTTGCCCCACTGTTCCTTGACCTTGCCGGTGAACTGTTTCCAGTTGCCTTCCATCTGATCGCGATTCATTTTTGCTCTCCTTTGCGATTATGCATGAAGAACGTTTAACCCCTTAGCTGGGTTCCTACAGTTTGATTGGCCGGAATAGCTGGGGAGACCACTTTTGTGCCGATAGCGGGAAAAACCCCTTGCACTGCCGCCATCATCCGGGCTACCACCCGCCTCGGAGAGGTGGCCGAGTGGTCGAAGGCGCGCCCCTGCTAAGGGCGTAGGCGGGTAACTGTCTCGAGGGTTCGAATCCCTTCCTCTCCGCCATTCTTCCCATGAAATCATTCTCTGAATGAAGCGGCATGCGAACATCCCCGCCGATCCACGTGATATGCTGTTAACTGAGCCGTACCACTGCAATCCTCGGTCTGCTCTCTGCGTGGCGATATTCTCCGAACCTCTTGCCTCTTTCGATAAGGTAAGAGGAGGTTCAAAGGTAACCTCGCGGGAGCGGTGGCCATATTGATCGCTGCGCTGAAGGCGAGTTTTGGGCCGGTTGTCGCCTGTCCGCTTCCGAGCAGGAATTGGCGAAAGCCGCCATTCCGCAGTCGACCCCCTGCACGAACCCGCTTCGCGGGAGGGACGCGCGTGGTGAGACTTGATGGATTCGTCTGAGGCTCTGGGCAGCTAGAGGCTGGGGTCCGAACATGGC
>NZ_FNCS01000040.1 GCF_900100665.1 Pelagibacterium luteolum | reverse complement strand
TGTCTACTCGCAAGTCCTTCGGCGGAACCCGGGCGAAGACGAGTTTCACCAAGCTGTTCGCGAAGTGCTCGATAGTCTCGGACGGGTTGTTGCCAAACACCCCCACTATGGCAGCGCAGGGTTGATCGAACGGTTGTGTGAGCCCGAACGACAGATCATCTTCCGCGTGTCTTGGACGGACGATCAGGGCTACGTGCAGATCAACCGGGGTTTCCGCGTGCAGTTCAACTCTGCATTGGGACCCTACAAGGGTGGGCTGAGGTTCCATCCAAGCGTCAATCTGGGCATCGTGAAGTTTCTCGGCTTTGAGCAGGTCTTCAAGAATGCCCTGACTGGCATGCCGATTGGCGGCGGCAAAGGTGGGTCTGACTTCGACCCCAAGGGCAAGTCCGACGCAGAAATCATGCGGTTTTGCCAGGCGTTCATGACTGAGCTCTCTCGTCATGTTGGGGAATATACCGACGTTCCGGCTGGTGACATCGGTGTGGGGCAGCGGGAAATCGGTTTTATGTTTGGTCAATACAAGCGCATGACCAATCGCTATGAATCAGGTGTTTTGACCGGTAAGGGGCTGAACTGGGGCGGCTCGCGGGTTCGTAAGGAAGCCACCGGTTACGGCGCCGTCTATTTTCTCGCCGAGATGCTGCGCATGCGCAAAACCGATCTTTCCGGGCAAAGGGCCGTTGTTTCGGGTTCGGGCAATGTTGCCATTTATACGATGGAAAAGCTCATCGAACTGGGCGCCACGGTGGTGGCGTGTTCGGATTCCAGCGGGTATGTCGTCGATGAGAGCGGAATCGATTTCGCGCTCTTAAAAGAGATAAAGGAAAGGCGGCGCGGGCGTATCGAGAAATACGCCGAGCTCAAGGGCAACGGGGCTCATTACAGCGCCTCGGGATCGATATGGGACGTGGCTTGCGATCTCGCCATTCCTGCCGCAACCCAGAACGAGCTGACGGGTAAGGACGCACGCTCGCTTGTTGAAAACGGTGTCATCGCCGTTGTTGAAGGTGCAAATATGCCCTGTACACCTGACGCTGTGCGCATGTTTGAAGAGGCCGGAATTCTGTTTGGTCCCGGTAAGGCATCCAATGCAGGCGGGGTTGCCACCAGTGCGCTGGAAATGCAGCAAAATGCTTCGCGCGATTCCTGGACGTTTGAACAGACCGAAGAGCGGCTGGCCGAAATCATGAAGGATATCCACGACCACTGCGCGCAAACCGCCGATGAGTATGGTCTGCCAGGCAATTATGTGGCGGGCGCCAATATCGGGGGATTTGTTCGCGTTGCCGATGCCATGTCTGCGCTGGGCATAATTTAATCTCTCGTGTCGGTGGAGGACGCGTTTCGAGACTGTGACGCTGAGCGCTTCCGGCGCGCACCGCACGAAAGGAACTTAGTCATGGCTGTGATTGCTCAACTAGGGGCATTGCTTTTCGGTGCGACACTCTTGCTCATGGGCAATGGTCTCCAGACAACGGTGCTGCCCCTTCGTGGTGGCTTGGAAGGGTTTTCGGCCCTTTCGCCCGGAATAATGGGGTCGAGCTACTTTATTGGTTTTGTTGCTGGTTGCCTTTCCATTGCAGGGCTTGTGGGCAAGGTTGGGCACATACGTGTATTCACAGCAATGGCCGCCATCGCCTCCGTCATTCCTCTACTTCACATGCTGACATTACAAGAATGGGCATGGTGGCTACTCCGCATCGGCACCGGGTACTGTATGGCTTCGCTCCTTCTCGTCATCGAAAGCTGGCTGAATGAGCGTACTGACAATTCTGCGCGCGGCACTGTTTTTTCGGTGTACGCCTCGCTTTCATTTCTAGCGATCATACTTGGCCAGATCGTTCTCGCTACCCAGGATGCGGTCGGCTTTGCGCCTTTCGTTGTCGCGTCCATCCTCCTTTCGCTGGCTGCTGTGCCAGTCGCGCTTAACAACGCCGTGGTGCCCGCGCCGATTGCCAAAGTTCGTTTGGAGCCGCTTCATCTCATGCGTCTGTCGCCATCCGGAACCCGGGGGATGTTTCGCCGCTGGCATCGTAAACGGTGCATTCTGGTCGCTAGCGCCGGTGGCCGCTGACAGTGCGGGGTTGGATACAAGAGGCATCGCGACCTTTGTTGCCGTTACCGTCCTTGGAGGCGCAATCTACCAATGGCTTTTGGACGACTATCCGTTCATATTGATAGACGAATGGTCATCATCATAGCCGCAAGCTTTTCAGCGGTCATGGCTCTGGCCCTGTTTCTGGTCGGTAGATATTGGGGTCAGGCTGTCCTTCCGCTTGCCTTCGTTTCTGGCATCTTCACGTTCCCAATTTACGCTCTCTGCGTGGCACACGTGAATGATCTGATCACCGTCGAGAGTTTTGTGGAAGTGTCTGGCAGTCTATTTTGCTGAACGGTGCCGGAGCTGTTCTGGGACCTTGGGTTGGCGCGTTGGCTATGAGTTTGGGTGGACCAGGGGCGCTATTCGCAGCCATGGGCTTTGTCTAATTTCTTTGGCCATTTTCGTTTTCGTACGCACTCGCCGAGTCGCGCGTCCAGTCGAGATGCACGGCAGCGATTACATAGCGGCAGTCGACACAGGCGTCACCGCTCCAGTAACTTACGATCCGCGTAACACGCCGTCACAAAAAATTGCCAGTGAACCAGAGCTCACCGAAAGCTCGAGATAACACTACAACATGGGGTCAGCCTGAGGTTCATTTGGGCCGATCGGTATCACGCGAATACGCATTTTCATTGCGGCCAGGACGTGTGACTTTAGGCGGGTCGCTTGCGGGGAAACTCTGATCCAACTGGCGGTCCAGTTCCTCGTCGAGCTCCCTTTTTTCGCGCTGCTCGGTGGTTTCGTTAGGTCTGGGCACGGCTTGCCTCCTTGAGACAGTCTAGGTTCGACCAAGAGTTGGCCGAGCATTATATGGTGTCCACATCTGAATTCCATAAGAGCTTAGGTCGGCCTCGGGCGTGCCGGGTGATATCCATCCAAGCTGTTTAAGGGCGTGAGCATCGTAGTCGATCTCACCCGACTGATGACGACGAGGGGTCAGACCGACATGGGCGCCCACTTCCCTGGAATGAAAAAAGCGCTGCGGCTGGTCGACTGTCGCGCGGTAGGTCAACGCAACAACAGCACCGACACCCGGTGCCGTCATCAATCGCCGGCAGACGGGATCATGCCGCACGACGTTGAGCACATCTTGTGCAGCCTGGAAAACTCCTGACGCATGACGCGGCGGATGGTGAGCATTGGTTCGACGATGGCGGCAAGGGTGGGTAAACCTTCAGCGAGCTCCCGAATGCGCCTCTCAAAACCAGCTTGCCCGACGGCGCCCACCTTCAGGCCGAAGTTGCGCAAGGTGCCGCGCAGATCTGCATCCACGTCGAGCATCTTGCGCTGTATCAGCTTGCGCGCGGTCAACAGCATGCGCTTCTACTGGCTTGCCAGTGTCTTCACATGCACCGGCCTGAAAAGGCCGACGCGCATCATCTGAGCAATGCCGCACGCAACGTGCCGGTCGGACTTGTTGATCTGCTGCGCCTTCAGCAGCGACGTCATGTGACGGGTTTCGACGCAGATCACGGGCAGACCGGCTTCCGCCATGCCATTGACCAGCCACTGCGACAGTGGCCCAGCCTCGATCCCGACACGGCCATAGTCCACGCCGATCAATGTCAACAGTGTGACGATGTCATCCGGCCCGGACGGCACCTTCTGCTCGTGTATTATTTTGCCGGTCTCATCGACGACGCACACCGCCGTCTCCTGCACCGATACGTCTAAACCAACAAAATGTGACATCGCCGTCGCTCCTCGAGCACGCGACAGTATGCCCGTCTGGTCGATGAGTGGGTCACAGCCATTGGCCTTCGATCATCAGACTACGCAACGCATTCCCTCGGAAGACGAAAGCGGCCATGATCTACAAGGTCCCCGGTAACCTGCGTGCCATCCCGATCCTGCTTGGACACACCAAAATCGAGAACACTTCGATATCTCGGTGTAGACATTGAAGATGCTCTGCTTCTGGCTGAACGGACCGAAATCTGAACAGGAAGCGGTCATTCGCTCACCACGGATGACCGCTTCTTGCCGCTAGCTCTTCACCCACAGAAGCCGGGTCGGGGGTTGTTTGCGGACCGGCAGCTTTCGAGCCGACATTGAGCGAAGCCGACTTTCACCTGTGTTGTCTTGTAGTGCGGCGAAAGGCATTCTTAGGAAAGGAGGAGGCTTTATGCCTCCCCCGATTTAATTATTGAACCTTTGCGGTCCGCCGCAACGAGTATCCGATACCGCTTGCGAGGATCACGAAGGTGATGCCCAGCGACCATTCGGCTGGGAATTTCTCCCATCCCAACAGGTCAGCGACAAATATCTTGGAACCGATGAAGACCAGCAGCACGGCCAGGGCCTGTTTGAGATAGGCAAAACGGTGCAGGATCGCGGCCAGCGCAAAATAGAGCGCCCGCAAGCCCAGGATGGCAAAGATATTGGACGTGTAGACGATGTAAGGGTCCGTGGTGATGGCAAAGATCGCCGGCACCGAGTCCACAGCGAAGATGACGTCTGCGATCTCGATCATGACGAGCGCCAGGAACAGCGGAGTCATGTAGCGTACCAAACGCCCTGTTTGGGGATCGGCTTGCCGCACGAAAAACTTGTCGCCGTGCAATTGTTCAGTAACGCGGAAGCGCCGCTTCATGAAGACGAGCACCGGGTTCTTACTCAGATCGGTCTCGCCGTGCCCGGGCATGATCATCCGGATGCCCGTGAAGATCAGGAAGGCCGCAAATACGTAAAGCAGCCAGCCAAATTCGGACACAAGGGTAGCACCGAAGCCGATCATGATCGCTCGCAGGATAATGACGCCCAGGACGCCCCAGAACAGCACGCGGTGTTGCAGGTGCCGCGGAATGGCGAGGTAGCCGAAGATCATGGCAATGACGAAGACATTGTCCATGGCGAGGCTTTTTTCGACGACGAAACCGGTCAGGTATTCGAGGCTCGACTGGGCACCCAACTGCCACCAGACAAAGCCGCTAAAAGCCAGCCCGAGTGCAATGTAGAAGCCTGAGAGCATCAGACTCTCGCGCACCTCGATTTCGTGGCCATCGCGGTGCAGCACCCCGAGATCAAACGCGAGAAGCAGGCCCACCACGCCCAAGAAGCCGAGCCACATCCAGAGCGGCTGGCCGAGGAAAATGCTGGTCAGAATGTCCATTTATCTGGCTCCGCTGGACGTTGTGCAGGTTGGGCGCTCACAGTGTGATCTCCCCGATCCCGAGTGCGCGCTCGACGCGGTACAAGGCGCCGAGTTCCACCGGGTGAACTAGACCATCCGCTGTGATCACCTGGTGGCAGGCATCGCGAATGGATTGCCGGTCGCACGCGCCGAGCGCAGAGATGCTGAGGGTTGTCAGGGCCTGTTTTTCGGCAAGGTCGGGTGCGTAGCCATAGGCGCGTGCATGGTGAGCCAGTTCCTCGGCCAGGTCGGCTACGGAGAAGCCAGCCATGGCGGGGCTGGCGAGAAAGGCTTCAACCAGTTTGCGCCTTTCAGCCAAGGCCAGCTGTCCATCGACATGGGCGATCACAGCGACGGCGGCGACGAGCGCCTGGAAGAAATCCTCGGCGCCAGCCCGGCTGGTTGCGCCACGCAGGTCGCGGTCATCAGCTTTCTGGTGCGCCCGCAGGCGAGCGCCGCGCAAAAACAGGTCGTCTTGGGTCGATTTGTATTTGGTCATCAATAACTCCTCTCAAGGTGCCGCTCGGCGGGCTGAGGGAGTGCGTTGGGGAACCATGACAGCATTCGGGCACCAACGCAGATGCCCACAGGCCCTGCCAAGGTGATCCGACATCGCATCGCGGCGAGTGCCGCCGACGCCAGAGGGGCCCGGTCACGACAGGCAAGATTGGCGTGTGGCAAAGCAGTTACAAGGGGGCGTCTAGAATTTTTCTAGAGCGACCACTGCGCGGCAATGGCGATCAGTTCTTCAGCGACCGGGGTTTGGAACTGCCGGTTGAAGGTCAGCGCGTAAAACGCCTCTTCGATCCCCGGCAGGCGCACCACTTCACGTAAAGTGCCTGCCTCCAGTTCGTCGCGCACCACGATTGCGGGGAGCGGGGCCAGGCCTATTCCCTCGCGCGCCATCAACCGGAGCATGGCCATGTCGTCGACTTCCGCAACCACGGAAGGAATAATGCCGAGGCGTGCGCAGAGTGCGTCGAACTCGACCCGAATGGTGCTAACGCCAGTTGGCAGGATGACGCCATGCGCTCTCAGGGCGTCCTGGGGGGTCCCGGCATAGGACTGCAAGGCTGCCGCGCCGAACAGGGCGATAGGCTGACGGGCCAGCCGGTGGGCCACCAAGTCATCGGCATGGCCAGCAGCGGGCGCCGCATTGCACAACACGACATCAAGCTCGAGGCGTCGCAGCTGGCCGGTCAACTCGACAAGGCTGCCCGAGGTCAGCACGACTTCAAGGTTGGCCCTCCCGAGGCAGGGTCTTAAAAAGTCGATCTGGAAATTGCGCGACAGCGTGGCCAGTGCGCCAACCCGCAGGACCTGCCGACGCCCAGAGCCGACGCGCAGTGTGGTGAGCAGATCCTGACCCATGTCGAAGATGGCATCGGCATGGTCGAGCGCCACTTTGCCGGCCTCGGTCAGCACTAGCCGTCGGCCAACACGTTCGAACAACGGGTGGCCCAGCCGCTCCTCGAGGATCCGGATCTGGGTAGAAAGTGCTGACTGCGAGACTGCCAAGACACGCGCGGCGCGGGTGAGATTGCCGTCCCGGGCGACCTGCCTGAAATACCACAAATGCCGAAAGTTGAGCGCCTTCATCATTCTTACATATAGAACGTATTGATCTGATCAATGAATTTTTCTGAACCATCGGTTTGCGCTAGGTCCGTCCTGCCCGTCTTCCGAACTGATGATCTAATGGACATCCTGCTCTCACCCGCAATCCTGTCTTTCGTGCTTGGTATGCTGGCGGCCGCGGTGCGCAGCAATCTCGAGATTCCCGAAGTCCTCAGCAAGGGGATGGCCATCTATCTGATGACGGCGATTGGACTGAAGGGCGGAGTGGAGGTTTCGACATCGGGCGTCACGACAGAACTGGTGGTGGCAGGCCTGACCGGCATTTGCCTCAGCTTCCTCCTCCCCATCCCAGCCTTCTGGGCAATGCGTCGCCTGGCAAAGCTGGACACTGTCAACGCCGGCGCCATTGCGGCGCATTACGGGTCAGTGTCGGTCGTGACCTTCGTCACCGGTGCGGCCATTCTCGAGGCCAGCGGCATGCCCGTCGCAGGCTACATGGTGGCGGTGCTTGCCATGATGGAGGCGCCGGCCATTATCACCGGCATCTGGCTTGCCAGGCGAAGCGACGGTTCCGGCGCGCAGTCCCTGGGCCACCAAGTTTCGCACGCTGTGCGAGATGGCGCAGTCGTGCTTCTGCTGGGAAGCTTTGCTGTTGGACTGATCGTGGGCACGAGCGGGTTCGAGCCGATCCAGCCCGTCTTCAAACACGCCTTTGCCGGGGTTCTTTGCCTATTCCTGCTGGATATGGGCCTAGTTGCGGCGCGCCATCTCATGGGGACCCGCAGCGTGACGCCCACCATCGCGGCGATGGCCGTGGTCCTTGCTGTCATCAACGGCACAGTGGGCGTAGTTGCCGGGTCCGTTATCGGGCTGGACGCCGGGTCCGCCGCAGCGCTGGGGATCCTCGCCGGCAGCGCCAGCTATATTGCGGCGCCCGCTGCCATTCGACTGGCGTTGCCCGAAGCCGACATCGGCCTGCCGCTGGCCATGGCGCTGGCCATAACCTTCCCGTTCAACGTGCTCGTGGGCATTCCGATCTTTACAACCCTAGCCCGACTTCTAACTTAAGCTCCACACAATAAGAGGCTTCCCCATAGTCTCTTTTGAACGGCAGCTTTCCGGTTTTAGCTCCTTAACCTCGACCGTCCTCTGTGGATGGCCCCCGCATTGCAAGAGGTAATTTGACGTTTTGGCGCGTTGGTCGGGTGCAGTCTTCTGTCCGGTGTCAATCGGCACTGAAGTTTACCCCCTTATCGGCATCCAATATTGGCTCTGGCGCGCACTTGGTGCACTGCGCTCACGGAGCGCCTATTAGCCTGGCTTCCAACAAGTCGATCTTTCCGCGACCGTACATCT